>NZ_JBFBGW010000002.1:0-416760 GCF_040684895.1 Paenarthrobacter sp. NPDC089322 | reverse complement strand
CACTCCGCGGTCTCTTCCGGATCACGATCAGGCAGCTGGGCAGTCAACCCGCTGAGGATGTGTGAGGTCTCTTCTCCTGCAGCCACGTCCAACCTTCCTTTAGGCGCATGCATCGGCGCCTCAGGTCTGGCAGGGTAACTGCCCGTCATGAACGCGTCGTGTGCGACATCTCGGTTTCAAACAGCCCGGTCGGATGCGCCGGGCAGGTCTTGTGAGCGCATGGCTGCCCAGTAGAATTCCTCGGGGCGATCGCCCTGCAGCCAAAGCGCTCATGGCCACTCTAGCTTTGACGGCGCTGCGATGCGTAGCCGCGAAGCCTGCGGGGCGTTGTATGTCACACCTTGGTGTGCTTCGTGACTGAAGCCACGTGATTGTCACAGCTTCGAAACACTGCAGGTAGTGCGGAATATGGCCCATCGCAGGGACAATGGCTTGAAGCGCACGCCCAAAGGGTGTTGGCTGTTAGTAAGGGAAGTCACTTCAAAAGGAGGAAACGTGAGCGAGGCCGACGCCGCCACATCGGTAAATGTGGCGGAAAGATTGGGTTTCAAAGACGGGGATCTGATTCAGGAACGCGGCTACGACGACGACGTCGACTTCGACTTGCGTGACGACATCGAAGATGTCACGGGCTCTGAGTTGTTGGATGAAGACGATCACGACGTCGTGGACGCCGTTATTTTCTGGTGGCGTGATGGCGACGGAGACCTGGTCGATGCCCTGATGGATTCGCTCACTACACTGAAGGAAGGCGGAGTGGTGTGGGTCCTGACGCCCAAGTCCGGCCGGGACAATTACGTCTCTCCCGCTGACATCCAGGACGCCGCTCCCACCTCCGGGCTGCACCTCACAACGTCCGCGGGGGTTTCCAAGGACTGGAGTGCCACCCGCCTGGTGGCGAAGAAGAACAAGTGACGGCAGTCAGAGACGCTCCATCAGTTCCGTTTGTCCCCGCCGTGGGGCAGCCTGCCCCGGACTTTGAACTCCTCAACCACCACGGAGAGCCGATCCGCTTGTCGGATTTCAGGGGCCGTAACGTCGTAGTGGTTTTCTACCCCTTCGCCTTCTCCGGCATATGCACCGGGGAACTTTGTGAGATCCGCGACAACCTGTCCGCGTTCGAGAATTCGAATGCCACTGTGCTGGCAGTCTCGGTGGACAGCAAGTTTGCTCTTCGTGCCTATGCGGAACAGGAAGGATTTGGGTTCGACCTGTTGGCTGATTTCTGGCCGCATGGGGCTGTTGCCAAGGAGTACGGAGTGTTCGACGAGCGGAGCGGTATGGCCCTGCGGGGCACGTTCATCATTGATGCCGAAGGTATCGTTCGCTACGTGGTGGTGAATCCCCGCGGACAAGCCCGTGACCTCATTGAGTATCGTCGGGCGTTGTCGTCCCTGACGGGGCAATAGGGGTGGACCCGAAGCGCCCGGGCGTCGGCATGACGGGGTTCGCCAGCATGGACCCGTCAGCCAATGCTGCCCTGGCCCCCGGTGAGCAGGCTGACTTGCAACCGGTTCTGGAGCTTCTCGGCGGAAAGCGCCTGGCAATGCTCACCGGAGCCGGTCTTAGTACCGATTCAGGTATCCCCGATTACCGCGGCCCGGGGTCGGCGCCCCGGAACCCCATGACGTACCAGGAATTCGTCGGCAGCGTTGCGAACAGGCGCCGGTATTGGGCCCGCAACCATCTTGGTTGGTCGCATCTTCGGCACGCCGATCCCAACGCGGGCCACGCAGCTGTTGCGTTAATGGAGCAACGGGGTCTTCTGTCCGGCCTCATCACCCAGAACGTGGACAGGCTCCACGAGGACGCCGGAAGCGTCAATGTGGTGGATCTCCATGGGAGGTTCGATCAAGTCATCTGCCTTGAAAATGGCCACGTCTTCTCCCGAAAGCTCTTAGCGGCAATCCTCGAAGAACTCAATCCCGGGTTCGTGGCAGCGGCGTTGGCAGCCGGCGTCGTGGACATGGCACCCGATGCTGACGCCACACTGGAAGATCCTGAACTCATCAAGTCGTTCGTCATGGCAGTGTGTCCAGTGTGCGGGGGGACGTTGAAGCCTGATTTCGTCTATTTCGGCGAGAACGTGCCAAAGAGGCGCGTCGAGCGGGCATATGGCATGGTGGACGATGCCGCTGCCCTGCTGGTAGCCGGCTCATCCTTGACGGTGATGAGCGGCCTGAGATTTGTACGGCATGCTGCGAAAGCCGGCAAGCCGGTAGTGATCATCAATAGGGGAGAAACCCGGGGAGATGAATTTGCCGCGGTGAAGCTGGAGATGGGCGTGAGCGGAGCTTTGGACTTCCTCTCCCGCCATTTGCCCGATCTTCCGGAACGAAAAGCCTCGATTGGTGTTTCGCCCGGATGATCATGTAGAGTCATTGTTCGTTGGTTGAAGCGCTAAACAAGTCACGAAGCGCCGAAACTGCGGTAAGGGTCTTTAGCTCAGCTGGTAGAGCGCCACGTTTACACCGTGGATGTCATCGGTTCGATCCCGGTAGGACCCACCCTCAAAACCCCGTCATTCCCAGTCATTTGGTCTCGAACCAGTTGGCATTGAGTGGCGGGGTTTTCCCGTGCCGTCCTGCTTTCGTCGTACCGGGCATTAATGTCGGTACTCCCGCCTAGGGTCCAGCTCATGGAGCACATCTTTATCCGCAGCACAGCGGACGGAAAGCCTGTTGTCGTTGTCCGTGGAACGAGGGAATGGCAGATCGCGGTTGAGCCCGTGCGATGGTTCGAACGGGTGGCCTGGTGGGAAACCTCCCGGCGAATGCCCAGGGGTGTGGGCCGCGTGGATGTAGAAGTTTGGCAGGTCCAGGTGCGGCTGGGAAGCAATGCCTCTTCGAGCCTGGCCACATGGGAGCTTGTCCGCGACGGATCCGGCGGAGGCTGGCGCCTCAGGGCGGAGGCTCTTGCGGCCGCCTAGGAGCGGCGCAGGAAATGGCTGAGCTCTCCACCGCGACTATTGGGGGATGCCGCGGTGGAGAGCTCGAAAATGAATATACAGCGAACTTTTGGGTTTGGAAAGCGAGAGCGTTGCAACGCCGTGAATATGTCGCAGCCTGCACCAGCGGCCGGTTTCTGCTGGTCCGCGTCCCACTATGATGGGTAGTGTTCAGCTGAATGAACAGCCGGCACCACTGATGAAGGAGAATCATGGCCGATTCCCGCACAACCCGATCGGAAGGGCTGGGCGCTTCCTCACCGGCTCCCGCAGTGACGCGGGCCGCCGCAGTCCTGGAGGCCTTGGCTGAATCGCCTTCCGGCCGTTTGACGCTGAGTGACCTCTCCAGGGAGCTTGGGATCCCCAAGTCTTCCACGTCGAATCTGCTGTTGGCCCTTGAAGAGGCGAGGCTCATTACCCGCCAAGGCGCGGACTTTGCCTTGGGCCGCAAGCTCGTGGAACTGGGTGCGGCATACCTCAGTCGCTTGGATGAAGTGCAGGAGTTCTACAAATACTGCGAGCAGGCTCCAACTCTGTCGGGTGAAACCGTCCGGATTGCCATGTTGGACGGTGACCACGTGATCTACCTTGCCCGCTATGAGGGGCATCCCGCCGTGCGCCTGACGTCCAACATCGGTGACAAGATGCCGGTGTCCCTTTGCAGCGTAGGCAAGGCCTTGGTGGCCCAGTTGCACGATCACGATATAGATGCCATGTTCCCGGACGGAATGGAACTGCCGGTTATGACGGCTAATTCCCTTCGCACTGCCGAGGAACTTAAGGCCGAGATTGCAACCATAAGAAAGCAAGGCTTCGCCTTCGAAGATGAAGAGTCAACAGTGGGGGTTGTTTGCCTCGCTGTGCCCGTGCCCACCCATGGTGCCCACGGACCAAGCCTGGGCCTGTCTGTGACTGCCTTGAAAGCCACCTATTCCGAGGAGCAGGGCGCGCTCATGGTCAAGGAGTTGAAGGAGCTTGCCCGCTCGCTGGGCAACCCCATGGGATGAGCGGCGGGATGTCGTATTCCTGCAAGATTCGTCAATAAATCTGATAACAGCCTTGGCAGCAGTGTTCAACAAGTTGTACGCTGTCCATCATAGTGATCTCGGCGGTGATGCCGTCACTATCTCACTGGGCCAACGGGGGCCCGGGGTGATCTTGAGGGAGTGCTTGTGACAACACGTACCAATACAAAGCTCGCAGCCGAGGCTGACGATGCTGTAGTTGAGCCGGAACAGCTTCGAAGGGCGACGCTGGCCAGTTCTGTCGGTTCCGCCTTGGAATACTACGACTTCTACATTTACGGCCTGGCTTCGGCCCTGATCTTCGGGCCGCTGTTCTTTTCGCCGCTTGGCCCTGATGGTGCCTTGATTGCCTCGTTCGCAACATATGGTGTGGGGTTCGCTGCACGACCCTTTGGGGGCCTCCTCTTCGGCTACATCGGCGACCGGTTCGGGCGCAAGATGGTGCTGATCCTGACCATCGCCCTCATGGGCACGGCGAGCTTCGCCATCGGCCTCCTGCCAACGTTCGAGCAGGCAGGGATGCTTGGCGCGGTCTTGCTTGTCACGCTAAGAATTGTCCAAGGGCTGGGCGCGGGTGCCGAGCAGGCGGGCGCAACAACGCTTATCTCCGAAGTGGCTCCGCGCCGCCGTCGTGGTTTCTTCGCTTCGTTGCCGTTCGTCGGAATCCAGTTGGGCACCCTGCTCGGCGCCGGAACCTTCGCTTTGATCGCGCTGGCGGACAAGTCCGTCCTGCAGGGCTGGCTCTGGCGCGTACCCTTCCTTGCCAGCTTCATCCTGATCGTGGTGGCGGTTTTCATCCGGCTCAAGCTCAAGGAAACGCCGGCTTTCCAGGAGCTTGAGAAGCACAAGAATGTGGTGAAGAACCCCATTGGCGCGCTGTGGAAGCACTCACGGAAGAACGTTCTGATCGGCATCGGCCTGCGTATGGGCGAGAACGGCAACTCGTCGATCTATTCCGCCCTGCTGGTGTCCTTCATGAGCATGCCGGCCGGTGTCTTCGCCGGCAACAACTCCATCGGCCCGGTGGGCCTTTTGATCGCTGCAGGTTTCGCTGCGGTCCTCGTGGTGACTTTCGGAGCGCTTTCGGACAAGTTTGGCCGCGTTCCGGTGTATCGGTACGGTGCGTTGTTCCAAGCGATCATTGCGGTGCCTGCCTTCTATCTGGTCACGCTTGGCAACGTGACTTTGGTGTGGGTGGTTATGGCTGTTGGCATCGCCATCGGCGTCCAGTCAATGCTTGGCCCCCAGTGCCCGCTGCTGCCCGAACTCTTTGGCTCCCAGTACCGCTTCACGGGTGTGGCCATGAGCCGCGAGATCTCAGCTGTTCTCGCTGGCGGCATAGCGCCACTGTTGGGTGCCGTCCTGCTTGCCGCAACCAACCACTCCTGGTGGGTCCTATCCATCTATTCGCTGTTGCTCGCGCTGATTTCCTTCGTGACCACGTTCTTTACGCCGGAAACAGCAGGTCGCGACCTCGTCAGCACGGAAGACGCGCGGTAACTGCCGCCCTGGAGCAATACCAAAGAGCGGCCCCTCTTCGGAGGGGCCGCTCTTTTCATCGATGCGGCAGTACGACGAAGGCTCCCACCCGGACTGAATCGGGTGGGAGCCTTCGCGGAAAGGGCTGGGCCTAGTAGAAGTGAACCGGATCCACCAGATGGGGAAGTTCGCCGCCGTCCAGGAAAGTGCGGAGGTTGCTGCAGAATCGATCAGCGATGAGCCTGTTCTCCGCCGAGCTCAACGCCGACGTGTGCGGAGACACCAGGACCTGGGGGTGGTTCCACAGCGGGCTGTCCTGGGGGAGCGGCTCCACAGCGAAGACGTCCAGGCAAGCGTAGGACACCTGGCCATTGTTGAGCGCCTGCAGGAGCGCGTCCTCGTCCACCACGGTTCCGCGGCCAACGTTGACGAACACGGTTCCCGGTTTCATGGCGGAGAAAATTTCCGTGCTGAAGAGCTTTTCCGTGTACGGCGTGCCAGGCAAAGTGTTGACGACTGCGTCTGCGTCGGCCACCAGGGCTGCGAGTCCTTCGTTGGTGGTGACGCGGTCGATTCCTTCCATGGCCTCCACATTGCGCTTGGTTCCGCTGACCTTCATGCCAAGGGCGCGGGCAATCCGCGCTGTTTCGAGGCCGATTTCGCCGAGGCCGGCAATGACCAGTTTGGATCCGTTGACCAATTTGGTGGGCGTTCGCAGTTCCGGCCACACCTTTGCGGCCTGGTCCCGTGCCATCTCTGCGCTTCGTTTGAAGCCGTTGAGGATTCCGAATGCCGAGAACTCTGCCAGCGGAAGGGCGTGGACGCCTGCGGAGGTGGTGACATGGAATTTTCGCAGGGTTTCCGTATCGAGGCCGGAGGCTTTGACCGCTCCGCCGGCGCCGGCTGCCATGGCATGGATCCACTGCAGGTGCGGGTTGCTTTGGGCGATCCTGGCAAGCCCCGCCGGATTTTCGTTGGGGAAGCCGTACAGGACCTGGGCGCTGTTGAGCATGGCCCAGTAGCGCTCTTCCTGCTCCGGAGTACGTCTGAACGACGGGTCGCCGGCGTGGTCTGCGGGAAATCGTTCGGGAGGAAGCAGTTCCGGCTCGTAGAGAACCGTCACGGAAGGATCAACAGCGCGGATACGCTCCACGTGCTCAGCTTCGAGCGGCACAGCGATCGCGATGGCAAGTTCATCAGTCGTCATAGTGTTCATCATACTGAATGGCGGCTAGGATATTGAACAGATTTCTCATTCGTGACCACAAAGAAGTGAGGTAGCAGCCGGTATGACCACCAAACGAGTGGGCTTCGTTGGCTTGGGACTCATGGGAGCCCCCATGGCTGCCAACATCGCCAAGCAGGGATGGCAAGTCACCGCCTGGAACCGTTCAAGTGGAGCTTTTGATGGCTTGGCGGCTGTTCAGCGTGCGGGAAGCGTTGCCGAGTTGCGTAACGAACCCGCCATCATCTTCATGCTGCCTGACTTACCCTTCATCGAGGTTGCTGCAGCGGAACTGCTGGAGGCTTGGCGGAACGAACCGCCGGCGCCGGGTACCGCCGTCGTCATTATGAGCAGTGTTTCGCCGACGGAAGTGCAGCGTTTCGGCGAAACCGTCCGTGAAGCCAGCAGAGGCAACGCCGTCGTCGTGGACGCGCCGGTGAGTGGCGGCACCACTGGAGCCGACAACGGAAGCCTGGCCATCATGGTGGGCGCCTCCGAAAGTGATTTTGAACGTTTGCGCCCGCTCTTCGAGGCCATGGGGACCACTGTTCGCCGCATGGGCGCGCTGGGATCCGGCTCGCTCGCCAAGGCGTGCAACCAGCTGATCGTCGGAACCACGACGGCGGCACTCGCCGAGGCGGCCGAACTCGCCGAGCGCTCGGGAATGGACGTAACGGCACTCTACGACGTCCTGGCTGGTGGCCTGGCCGGGAGCCGGGTGCTCGAGATTGTTGGTCCGCGCTTGGCGGCCAAGGATTACGCACCCACCGGCCCGGCCAAGTTCATGCATAAGGATCTCGCGTTCGTTATGCGGAGTGCTGAAACCACCGGTTCTGCAGTGCCCATGGCTTCGGCCGCCATTGACCTTTACGCCGAACTCAAGAGACAAGGCCTGGGCGACCAGGACCTCGCTGTGGTCCGGCAAACCATCGCCAACCTGCACAACCACGAAGGAAAGCAAACAAAGATATGAGTGGACTATTCGATCTGTCCGGCCGCGTAGCGCTGGTCACCGGTTCAAGCCGGGGGATCGGCAACGCCTTGGCCAAGGGCTTGGCAGACGCCGGTGCGACCGTAGTGCTCAACGGAATTAATCCGGAACGCTTGGAAGCCGCGCGCGCGGCCATGGCTGCTGATTACCCGGAAGGGCGGGTTCACAGCCGGGCATTTGACGTCACCGATGCTGCGTCCGCAGCTGAAGGTGTGGAGTGGATTGAGCAGAACGTCGGAGCGTTGGACATCCTGGTCAACAATGCAGGGATCCAGCACCGCGTTCCCATGCTGGACCTTGACGTGAAGGACTGGGACCGGGTGATCACCACCGATCTCACGAGTGCTTTCCTGGTGGGCAGGGAGGCGGCCCGGCATATGATTCCCCGGGGCAGGGGGAAGATCATCAACATTTGCTCCGTGCAGACTGACCTGGCCCGCCCCACCATTGCACCGTATGTGGCGGCGAAGGGTGGCCTGCGCAACCTGACGCGTGCCATGACGGCGGAGTGGGCGGCGTCCGGGCTGCAGATCAATGGCATCGCACCTGGCTATATCCACACGGAAATGACGCAGAACCTGGTGGACGATGCCGACTTCAACTCCTGGATCCTGGGCAGGACGCCGGCGAACCGGTGGGGAACTGTGGCCGACCTTGCCGGCCCCGTGGTGTGGCTTGCCTCGCAGGCATCGAACTTTGTCAACGGCCAGACGATCTTCGTTGACGGTGGAATGACGGTGGTGGTCTGATGAGCGTCATCCTTCCGGCATCGGGTCCGGCCGTGGTGGCCCATGGCAAGGGCGATCTCCGCATCGAAGACATTCCGCTGACACCGCCGGCCGCGGATGAGGCCATCGTGGAGATCGCCTACGGCGGTATTTGCGGATCGGACCTCCACTACTGGCTCCATGGAGCGGCCGGTGAGTCGATCCTCAAGGCTCCGATGGTCCTCGGCCATGAAATCGTGGGCAACGTGGTGCAGCAGGCCGCCGATGGCAGCGGCCCAAGTGCGGGCACGCCGGTCGCAGTCCACCCTGCCACCCCTGCCCCGGGCCAGGCCCGCTACCCGGAGGACAGGCCGAACCTTTCGCCTGGCTGCACGTACCTGGGCAGCGCCGCTCGTTACCCGCACACGGATGGCGCTTTCAGCCGCTACGCCAACCTGCCGTCGAGGATGCTGCGCTCCCTGCCGGAGTCGCTGTCCCTGCGGACGGCAGCCTTGGCGGAGCCGGCCAGCGTTGCCTGGCACGCTGTGGCCCGGGCCGGGGACGTGGCGGGGAAAACCGCCCTGGTGATCGGTAGCGGTCCAATCGGGGCGTTGACCGTCGCAGTCCTCAAGCGGGCCGGAGCGTCCCGGATCACCGCCGTCGACATGCACGACAAGCCGCTGGAGATCGCACGTTCCGTCGGCGCGGATGCTGTCCTCAAGGGCGACGATGCTGATGCCATCGCGGCGGTGGACGCCGATATAGTCATCGAGTCTTCAGGCAGCCACTACGGGCTGGCGTCAGCCATCAAGGGGGCCACCCGCGGGGGCAAAGTGGTCATGGTCGGCCTCCTGCCGTCCGGTCCGCAGCCGGTGTTCATCTCGCTCGCCATCACCCGGGAACTGGAACTGTTGGGATCCTTCCGCTTCAACGAGGAAATCGACGACGTCATCGCCGCCTTGGCGGACGGCTCGCTCCAGGTAGATCCCGTGGTCACCCACGAGTTCGATCTCGCCCATGGACTTGAGGCCTTCGAGGTGGCGCGAAACTCCGCCGAATCCGGGAAAGTCCTGTTGAACTTCAAGGACTAGCCGGAGGGGCCTGTTGCAGCGCTAATTCCCGGCGACGGGCACAAAGACGCGGGGCTGGTCGTCCCAACTGGGGGCCAGCTCCGCGATGGCCTGCCGCATGATTTTGGCCGAGGCCTCGCGTGCGAGCTGTCCATCGCCGGCATCGATGGCGTGCGCCACATCGATGTGCCATTGCAGCGCCTGTTCCTGGGGGTGTTCGGGCATGAGTCCGTGGACCGTGCGCCCTGTCAGGGTCTCTGTCACTTGTCCGATGAGGTTTGCGAACATCTCGTTTCCGGAGCCCGACAACACCAACGCGTGGAACCGGATATCCAGGTCCAGGAACCGGGCCGTGTCGCCGGCGTCGCCCGCTTCCTTCATGGCCAGGGAGATTTCGACGAGTTCGTGCCGCAGGGGTTCGGGCGCGTTGCCCGCCGCGAGTTCGGCTGCAACAGGTTCGACGGCGGAACGCAGCTCCGCGAGCGAGCGCAGCTGGGCTCCGCGACCTTCGCCGGCCAACCGCCAGCGGATGACCAGCGGGTCGAAGGGATTCCACCGGTGGGCCGGCAGCACGCGGATCCCGACTCGTTTGATGGTTTCCACGAGACCTAGCGACTGCAGGACGCGGACTGCTTCCCGGACCACGGAGCGGGATACGTTGAGCTCGTCTTCCAAATGCTCGGCCAACATGACATGGCCGGTTGGAAGGGAACCGCCCACGATCCTGGTGCCCAGGTGCTCAACGGCGCGGTGATGGAGGCTGGTCGACATAGAGGTAAGCATAGTGGCGCGCACGTCATCGGCGGCGCAGCAGGCCCGCCTGGACGTTCCACGCAACGCCGGCGCGAACGCTGCACATCATAGACTGTTTATGACGCGGCTCCGTTCCACAACGTGGGCGCCGCTTTCCCGCACAAGGCTTCAATACGTATGGTTTATTGCAGCCCCTGGTTTTGAAATCGCTTCCTGCGTGCCCGCAGGACTGTTTGCACACGATCGAATTGGAGTTTTGATGTCAGCACACATCGGTGTCACCGGCCTTGCGGTGATGGGCGCCAACCTTGCCCGCAACCTTGCACGCAACGGCTTCACCGTGGCACTCCACAACCGTTCCGTGGAAAAGACTGACGCCCTCCTGGAGAAGCACGGCACGGACGGCGATTTCATCCGCACCGAAACGCTGCAGGAACTCGTTGACTCCCTTGAAAAGCCCCGCCGCGTCCTCATCATGGTCAAGGCCGGTGCCCCGGTAGACAACGTCATCGAACAGCTGGAGCCGCTGCTCGAGGCAGGCGACATCATCATCGACGCCGGCAACTCGCACTACGAGGACACCCGCCGCCGCGAAGCCGCGCTGGCCAAGAAGGACCTCCACTTCGTGGGCGTCGGTGTATCCGGTGGCGAAGAGGGTGCGCTGAACGGCCCGTCGATCATGCCCGGCGGTTCGCGCGAGTCCTACGACGCCCTCGGACCGCTGCTGGAGAAGATCTCCGCCAAGGTCGACGGCGAGCCCTGCTGCGCTTGGATCGGCACCGATGGTGCCGGCCACTTCGTGAAGATGGTCCACAACGGCATCGAATACGCCGACATGCAGGTTATCGGCGAAGCTTTCGACCTCCTCCGTTCGGGCGCAGGCATCGAGCCGGCCGAGCAGTCCAAGATCTTCGCTGAGTGGAACAAGGGCGACCTGTCCTCCTTCCTCATTGAAATCTCCGCCGAAGTCCTGGGCCACGTGGACGCCAAGACCGGCAAGCCGTTCGTGGACGTCGTTGTTGACGCTGCCGGCCAGAAGGGTACCGGCCGCTGGACGGTCATTTCCGCCCTTGAGCTTGGATCACCGGTTTCGGGTATCGCGGAGTCCGTCTTCGCCCGGGCTCTGTCCTCCCAGGCAGAGCAGCGCAAGCTCGGCCAGGAGCTGCTCGCAGGTGAGGAAGCCGCCGTCGAAATCCCCGAGACGTTCGTCGAGGACGTCCGCCAGGCGCTGTACGCCTCGAAGCTGGTTTCCTACGCGCAGGGCCTGGACATGCTGACCTCTGCTGCGAAGGAATACGGCTGGGACCTCAAGCTGGACGAGATCGCTTCGTTGTGGCGTGCAGGTTGCATCATCCGTGCCGAACTGCTCAAGGACATCACCAAGGCCTACGCCGCTGAAGAGAAGCCTGCAAACCTGCTGTTCGCCCCGGCCTTCACCAAGGCCATCGCAGATGCGCTCCCGGCGTGGCGCCGTGTTGTGGCAACCGCTGTTCAGCTCGGCATTCCGGTGCCGGTGTTCTCTTCCTCGCTCGCGTACTACGACGGCCTGCGCCGCAAGCGCGTCGCTGCGGCCCTGATCCAGGGCCAGCGCGACCTCTTCGGGGCGCACACCTACGGCCGCATTGACGCGGAGGGCACGTTCCACACCCTGTGGGGCGAGGACAAGTCCGAGATCTCGGCCGTCGACACTCACTAGTCAATCGCTGCCAGGCCGCGGCCCCCCGCACAGCCTGCCTGCTGCAAGGCCGGTTCTTCCCCCTTTAGTCTGGGAAGAACCGGCCTTTGCCGTGTCCGGACCAAGGACGGCGGGCGGGACAGCGACTACAAACCAGGAGGAAGCCATGACCGAACGCGTTGCCTTCGTGACCGGAGCATCAACCGGGATCGGTTATGAAGCTGCGATCGCTCTCCGGAGAGCAGGTTTCATCGTCTACGCCGCAGCCCGTCGTGTGGACAAGATGGCCCCGCTGAAGAACCACGGAATTACTGTCATGGATCTTGATGTCACGGTGGAGGAATCGATGGCATCGGCTGTTGCGTTTGTGGAAGCTGCGCACGGCCATGTCGATGTCCTTGTGAACAACGCAGGATACGGCTCGTACGGCTCCTTGGAGGAGGTTCCGCTGGATGAAGGCAGGCGGCAGTTCGAGGTGAACGTCTTCGGCCTGGCGAGGATGACCCAGCTCGTCATTCCCGGCATGCGAACGGCGAAAGCGGGCCGGATCATCAACGTCTCGTCAATAGGCGGAAAGATCTACGAGCCGTTGGGCGCCTGGTACCACGGTACCAAGTTCGCTGTGGAGGGGATCAGCGATTCACTTCGGCTTGAACTGAAGCCGCACGGAATCGACGTTGTGGTGATTGAGCCCTCAGGAACCGACACTGAGTGGGGAACCATTGCCGGCGAAGGTTTGCTGGCCACCTCGGCCAACGGGCCGTACAGCGAACAAGCACATACTGTGGCAGCGGCTCTTGCCACAACATCCGGCGGCATGCTCGCCACGCCCCCGCGAGAGGTGGCCCATGCCATTGTTCGGGCAGCGACAGCACGACGCCCCAGGACCCGCTACCCGGTGGGCAGGGGAGCCTGGAGCGTCCTTGCGTTGCGCAGGATACTTCCGGACCGCGCCTTTGATGCTGTTTTCTGGAACACCTACAAGCGGCTCGGTGGCTAGATCCTGTACTCGATGTAGTACTCAGCCGGATCGACGGCCGGTTTTGTCTCCGACTTCGCGTCGCGGTGCCGCCAGGTGGCGGGGATGCCGGTAATGATTGACTCCGGCGGCGCATTCTTCACCACCACGGCGTTGGCGCCGATGGCACTGTCATCGCCGATGGTGATGGGTCCCAGGACCTTGGCTCCTGCGCCGATGGTGACGCGGTCGCCGATGGTCGGGTGGCGCTTGACCTTGGCCAGGGAACGTCCACCGAGGGTCACGCCGTGATAGATCATCACGTCTTCGCCGATTTCGGCTGTTTCCCCGATGACGACGCCCATGCCGTGGTCGATGAAGAACCGCCGGCCGATCGTGGCGCCGGGATGGATCTCAATACCCGTCAGAAAGCGTGCCAATTGCGAAATGAGGCGTGCCGGGAAGCGGAGGGCCGGATTCTGCCACAGCTTGTGCGTCACGCGGTGCGCCCAGATGGCGTGCAGGCCGGAGTATGCGAAAAAGTTCTCAAAAGAACCTCGAGCCGCCGGGTCATGCGACCGGGCGGCGTCGAGGTCTTCCTTAAGCCTTGCGAAGAAGCTCACAAAGACCTTTCTACAGGAATGGAATGCGTGCGGGCGAAGTATCAGCCGCGGATATCGTCAAAAAGCACAGTGGAGATGTAACGCTCGCCGAAGTCGCAGACCACGGCAACGATGAGCTTGCCTGCGTTTTCCGGGCGCTTGGCAAGCTCCAGGGCACCCCACACGATGGCACCCGAGGAGATGCCGCCGAGGATGCCTTCACGTGCACCCAGTTCACGGGCAACGCGGACCGAGTCCTCAAGGGTGGCATCCAGGACTTCGTCGTACACGTTGGTGTCCAGGATCTCCGGCACGAAGTTGGCGCCGATACCCTGGATTTTGTGCGGTCCCGGTGCTCCGCCATTGAGGATGGCAGAGTCTTTGGGTTCCACGGCCACAATCTGGACGCCCGGCTTGCGCTCCTTCAGGACCTGGCCCACGCCGGTGACGGTTCCACCCGTACCCACGCCGGCCACGAAGATGTCGACTTCGCCGTCGGTGTCTTCCCAGATTTCCTCGGCGGTGGTGGCACGGTGGATGGCCGGGTTTGCTTCGTTGGCGAACTGCTGGGCCCAGATCGCATTCTCCGTGTTGGCAACGATTTCCTGGGCCTTTTCAACGGCGCCGCGCATGCCCTCGGAGCCGGGTGTCAGAACGATCTCTGCACCGTAGGCGCGAAGCATGACGCGGCGTTCCGTGGACATTGTCTCGGGCATGGTCAGGATGACCTTGTAACCCCGGGCAGCACCTACCAGGGCAAGAGCGATACCGGTGTTGCCGGAGGTTCCTTCAACGATGGTTCCACCCGGCTTGAGGGCCCCGGACTTCTCGGCAGCATCAACGATGGCCACACCGATGCGGTCCTTCACGCTGTTGGCCGGGTTGTAGAACTCGAGCTTCACTGCAACGGTGGCTTCGAGGCCCTCGGAAAGCCGGTTCAGGCGGACCAGCGGGGTGCGGCCGATCAGCTGGGTGACGTCGTCGTAGATCCTTGCCATGGAATGTATGCCTATCTCTGAAGAGGGAATGCTGAGGTCAGCCTAACCAGAGGCGAAGAAACCCTGTTAAGCACTAAGCCACGCAGAGTAATATTTCCGGGCTTTGGCCAGCTTCGGGTTGATGATCACCTGGCAGTATCCCTGGTACGGGAACTTGGCGTAGTAGTTCTGGTGGACCTCTTCCGCCTCGTAGAACTCGGGAAGCCTGGCTACTTCGGTCACGATCGGGTCCGACCACAATGCTTGGGCACGCTCGATGGCTTCTTCGAAGAGGATCTTCTCCTCGGTGGTGGAGTAGAACATCGATGAGCGGTACTGCGTGCCAACGTCGTACCCCTGCCGGTTCAACGTGGTGGGATCGTGCAGGGCGAAGAACATGTCAAGGATGACTTCCTCCGGGATCACGCTCTCATCGAATGTCACGGCCACGACTTCGGCGTGCCCCGTCGTGCCGGAACAGACCTCGTAGTAATCGGGGTCGCGGACATGGCCGCCGGTGTAGCCGGAGACGACCGAACTGACGCCTCGTGTTTTTTGGTATACGGCGTCCAGGCACCAGAAGCAGCCGCCGCCAAGTACGAAAGTTTTCATGATCTCTTCAATGGATCGGAGGGTCTGATGATTCCCCCAATACCTTACGGGAGGATGACGGTCCGTGGCGGGTGCTGATCCGCCCCAACCCGGCCGGTAGGTAAGAATAAGAGTATGGAAGCAGTAAACACCGCCATTTCTGATGCGGACTCCGGCGATGATGCCGCGACAGCCGAAGCCAGCGGGGACCCTACCCTTGGCCAGGTGCTGCTGGCCGTAGAAGAACTTTGGCCTGAGTCGCTGGCTGAAGACTGGGACGAAGTGGGTCTTGTGGTGGGCCGTCCCAACACCCCGGTCACCAAGGTCATGTTTGCCGTTGATCCCACCCTGGCTGTTATCGACGAGGCCATAGAGTGGGGCGCTGAACTTCTGATCACCCACCATCCCTTGCTGCTCAAAGGCGTCAATTCGGTGGCTGCCACATCGGCAAAGGGCTTGGCCGTCCACCGGCTGATCGAAGCCGGGACAGGGCTGCTCACCGTTCATACCAACGGTGATTCAGCCGTCGGTGGCGTTTCGGACGTCTTGGCGGACGCCTTTGGCCTCGAGAATGTTTCGCCGCTCACTACGGCTGCCAACGGGCTTCCCGAAGAGGGAATCGGCAGGGTCGGCGACCTTCCCGAGCTTATGACACTGGGCGACTTCGCAGCGCGCGTCTTCGAAATGCTTCCTGCCGTTGCCGGGGGAGTGCGCGTAGCCGGGGACAAGGACGGCCTGCTGCGAAGGGTTGCAGTTTGCGGCGGTGCAGGCGACAGCCTGTTCGAGGCCGTCAGGGCCAGCCACGCGGATGTGTACGTGACGGCGGACATGCGGCACCACCCGGCCTCCGAGGCACGTGAAGGCGCAGTCAACGGACGCCCGTACCTCATCGACGTTTCGCACTTTGCCAGCGAATGGTTGTGGTTGCCGGTGGCGGCCGAAGCGCTCGGCAACGTGCTCACGGACCAGGGCTACGACGTCGAAATCCGGGTCAGCACAACCAACAGCGATCCGTGGGACTTCATCCTGACTCCCGGCGGGGACTAGCATCAAGAACACAGTGGCCGGAAGGCCCTTCCGGTGCTGACCCCCAGCGCCGGCGACTACAGGCGGAGGTAAGCGTGGCGAAAGCAGCACCGGCAGAACAATTGAAATTGCTTGACCTGCAGGGGCTGGACGCCAAGCTCAAATCCCTGGCCGGCCGACGAAAGGTGCTGGAGAACGATCCGCGCATCGTTGACCTTGAGGACGCGCTGCGCGTAGCCAACGGTGAACTCGGCGCCGCAAAGCTGGCTGTTCAGGATGCCGAAGCCGAACTCCGCCGCTCGGAAGCTGATGTGGAGCAGGTGACGGGGCGCATCGAACGCGACGAAGCCAGGCTTAACAGCGGCACGGGCCTGTCCAAGGACCTGGTGGCCCTCCAAAATGACATCGCCTCGCTCACCAAGCGGCGCTCGGACCTGGAAGACGTTGAACTGGAGATCCTGGAGCGGCTGGATACGTTGCGGGAGCGGCAGGCCGCCCAACAGGCAATCGTGGACGATATCCGCAGTTCCTTCGGAAGCATCCGCGCCGAACTTGACCAGGCAATCGCAGAAATCACGGCCGAGGAAACCACCGTCCGCGGCCAGCGGGCAGCATTCGCGGATTCGCTCGACCAAGGAATGCTGGCCGTCTACGAAAAAACCCTCGCTAAACGCGGTGTGGGTGCGGCCCGCCTGTTCCACGGCAAGTCCGAGGGTTCCGGGATGACGCTGAGCCCGGGCGACCTCGCCGAAGTCAGGGCAGCCGCTGATGACGACATCGTTTTTTGCCCCGATTCGGGCTGCATCCTCGTCCGCTCCGCGGAGTGGAACTAGCCGGCCAGGACGATGTTGAGGGCATGGGGCTTCCTGGCTGTGCCCTCAACCAGTTCAACGGTCCACACTTCGCCTGCAGCCTTTGCCAATTGGCCGGGTGTGGCAGGTGCCTTGCCGCGCCTCGTCAGCAGATGCCTCGCCAACTCACCCCGGGTGTGTTTGGCGAAATGGCTCACAACCGTGCGCTTGCCGTTTGCCTCGCTGAACACATTGACCGCGACTGTCTGCGCCGGAGGCGGGGCCCAGGCGGCCGCGTAAGTGCTGGAGCGGCAGTCCACCAGGAGTTCCCCCTTAGAGCGCTTGGCGAGGGCAGCCGTCAGGTGCGGTTTCCAAAAAGAGGCAAGGCGTCCGACGTCGGGCAGTCCGGTTCCCATGGACAGCCGGTAGGCGGGGACGTGGTCACCAAAGCCGATGGCGCCCCACAGGGCGGACACCACCAGGATGGATTCCGCCGCCTTGCGGCGCTGAGTCGGTGTCATGGAGTCGAAGCCGAGCGCGTCATACAGGACGCCCGAATACACCTGATGGGCGGGGGCGGCCGGTTCTGAGTGCAGGCGGGTGTTCCGTTCGACGTCGTCCCGCAGTGAGGCGCCGACGCCCAGCAACGCCAACGCGTCCTCGTGCGCACTGACAGTTCCCAACGCTTCAAGCACCTTTGCCCGGTAGGGGTTCAGTTCGGGGAAGCTCAGCGAGTCCCACTCGACGGCGGGACCTTTGGCGGCGGGGGTCTTGCCTTCGGAAGGCGGCAGCAGAATCAGCACCAGTCGATATTACCGGGGACCAAGGGTCCCGATGGCGCCGGTAGACTGTAGGGCGGATGGGTTGACCAGGCGGCCGCGCGCCACGAAAGTGGCTCGAGGAACGTCCGGGCTCCGCAGAGCAGGGTGGTGGGTAACGCCCACTCGGGGTAACCCGCAGGCCAGTGCCACAGAAAACAGACCGCCTGCGCTTGCCGATGTCCGCATCGGCCTGCAGCAGGTAAGGGTGAAACGGCGGTGTAAGAGACCACCAGCTCCCCGGGTGACCGGGGAGGCTAGGTAAACCCCACCCGGAGCAAGGCCAGACAGGGCGCGTTCGAGGGCTGCTCGCCCGAGTGTCCGGGTAGGCCGCTGGAGGGCGTCGGCAACGGCGCTCGTAGATGGATGGCCGCCACTCCTTTGCCGGCAACGGCAGGGGATGACAGAACCCGGCGTATCGGTCAACCCATCCACTTCCCGGGGCGTTTGTGACGCTCATGTGAGTGACTTCACGCTCCCGGGCTGCCTTTCGGCCTTCCGCCCAGCCTAGAATGGATGGTGAACGTAGATGTTCTGCCGCCGGAACTGCGTTCGCAGCCGGCGGTTTTTCTCTGCAATCAATAAGGCGTTCCGGCAGACCGAAGCCCGGTAACGCTGGTGCCGCAGGACTACTCCCGGCGGCCAAAGCCATCTGCATACGAGGACGTATGTGGTTGACCCAAGGAAGGTAGTTCTGTGAGCCAGACGTCAGATTCTTGTCTTGATAAGTGGATGGGCCGGGAGGCTCTCGCCGAGGCCATGATTCCGGTGATCGGCCGGCTGTACCGGGAAAACAACGTGGTGACGAGCATCCACGGCCGGAGCCTGATCAACAAGTCGACCATGAACATCCTGAAGGCCCACCGCTTTGCGCGCCGGATGAGCAACACCGAGCTCCTGCTCGAAGAAACCGCACCCCTGCTCAACGCCCTGGCTGAGCTGGAACTGGGTGCAGCAGCAATCGACATCGCCCGCCTCACGGAAAAGTACCGTGCAGAAAGCGCCGGCACTTCGCTCGATGAGTTCCTCCGTGCCGAGCTGGCCGAGGTTGTCGGAAAGCGCGGCGCGGATGACCGCACCAGCACCGACGTCGTGCTCTACGGTTTCGGCCGCATCGGCCGTCTCCTGGCACGTCTCCTGATTGAAAAGGCAGGTGGCGGCCACGGCCTTCGCCTCCGCGCCATCGTGGTCCGGAAGGGCGCCGAGAACGACCTCGTCAAGCGCGCCAGCCTGTTGCGCCGCGACTCGGTCCACGGTTCCTTCGAGGGCACCATCCGCGTTGACGAGGAAGCCAACACCATCACCGCCAACGGTGTCCAGGTCCAGGTCATTTACTCGGACAACCCGGCAACCGTGGACTACACCGCTTACGGCATCAAGGACGCACTGGTAGTGGACAACACCGGTCGCTGGCGTGACGCTGACGGCCTCTCCCAGCACCTGCAGAGCAAGGGTGTTGCCCGCGTCCTGCTGACCGCGCCGGGCAAGGGCGACCTCAAGAACATCGTTCACGGCATCAACCACACGGACATCGTGGACGAAGACAAGATCGTCACGGCGGCCTCCTGCACCACCAATGCCATCACTCCGGTCCTGAAGGCGCTCAACGACAAGTTCGGCATCATCCACGGCCACGTCGAGACCGTGCACTCGTTCACCAACGACCAAAATCTGATCGACAACTTCCACAAGGGAGATCGTCGTGGCCGTTCTGCAGCATTGAACATGGTCATCACGGAAACCGGTGCGGCCAAGGCAGTGGCCAAGGCTCTCCCGGAACTTCAGGGAAAGCTCACCGGCAACGCCATCCGCGTTCCTACCCCCGATGTATCGATGGCCATCCTCAACCTCAACCTTGAGAACGGCACCACGCGTGAGGAAGTCAACGATTACCTCCGCGAGATGTCCCTGCACTCCCAGTTGCGCAAGCAGATCGACTACATTGACTCGCCGGATGTTGTTTCCACGGACTTTGTCGGCTCCCGCCGCGCCGGCATCGTCGACGGGTTGGCCACCATCTCCAACGACAAGAACCTCGTGGTGTACGTCTGGTACGACAACGAGTTCGGCTACTCCTGCCAGGTTGTCAGGGTCATGGAAGAGATGGCTGGTGTAAACCCGCCGTCGTTCCCGGCCCGCGATGTTGTTGCTCCCATCGCAGTGCTGGAAGGCGCCAACGCCTAAGTTCGCAGGCAGTAGCAGGTTTCCCGGCTGATTTACTGGCCTCAGCCGGGAAACCTGATCACAATTGGTTCATGGAAAATGAATCAACAATGCAGCACGAGACCACCCTTGAACACGCCTTGGACGTCGCCAAGGCCAACCACAAGCAAGCGCAAAAGCTGCTCGACCAAGCCGTCGCCGCCAATGCGGCCGGAGACGTCTCCGACGAACGCGTAGAGCAGTTGCGCGGACTCCTGGCACTGGCTGCGGAAGACCTCCAGCGCGTGATGCGTGAGCAGTAACTGACACATCCCGCCACCGTGGAGGTGTGACTTCCCCTCCACACTGTGGATACGGCTCTGCCTGTCGGTACGTTGTCCTACGCTCGAAGGACAGCAACAAACCGACAGGACGGAGCCCTTTGAGTATCACCTGGTCAGCCTACAAACGCGCCCGCCGACGCTCGCGGCAGGCATGGACGATTCTTGTGGTGGCAGCCGTAACCTTTGCCGCCGGATTGTCCTGGTTCTTCACGTCCGGCCAGTTCACAGTAGTTGAGCCTTGGGCGGCCGGCCCCAGTGAGGCTCCGGTCTTCGATTCTGCCTGGATGAGGCCCTTGGCGGGGGCTGATCCTGTTCCCGCCGAGAAGGCAGTAACCGCCCTGGATGGCCTTGACGTCAAGGGCCGTGCCGGACAAGACGACTATGAGCGTACGGAATTCGGTCAAGCCTGGTTTGACGCCGATAGGAACGGCTGCGACACGAGGAACGACATCCTCCGCCGGGATCTCACCGGAGTGGAGTTCACCAGCGGGTCCGGATGCAAAGTTGCTGGTGGCCGGTTCCATGAGCCCTATACGGGCGCCCAAGTGACTTTCAAGCGAGGACAGGACACCAGCGCCGCAGTCCAAATTGATCATGTGGTGGCCCTGGCCGATGCATGGCAAAAAGGCGCAAAGGAACTGACGGTGCAGCAGCGCCAACGGCTGGCCAACGATCCCCTCAACCTGATCGCTGCGGATGGGCCGGCAAACGTCAAGAAGGGTGCCGGCGATGCCGCCACCTGGCTGCCGCCCAATAAGAATTTCCGCTGCCACTATGTCGCCCGGCAGATCTCGGTGAAGACGGTCTACAAGCTATGGGTGACCCCGGCGGAGAAAGATGCCATGAAGCGTGTTCTGGACGGCTGCCCGGAGCAGCAAACCATTCACAATTCCAGGTGACCGTGTCCCAATTGCCAGGTGCCGCCGTCGTCGATTCTTTCCAGCACCGTGCGCTGGAGTGACGTTTCCCGGGGAAGCTTGTCCAAGTTTTCAAGTCCGCGTTGGCGGAAGGTGAAGTAGATGGCATCGGTAGGGGCATCCGTGCAGCGATCCAGCGTGAAACGCCGCGCGAACGACGCGATGTTGCTGTTCGGCAACCGCTCAACAAGGTAGGGATCCAGCATCCACGATTCGCATGTAGCCACGGTGGCCCGCTTGTCGGGGAAATGGCGGCTGAAGAACGAGCGTGCCTGATTGAAGCTCGCGTCAACGGCGTCAGGGGAGAGGCTGCCGTCCTCGGGGATGTGGACACCCAAAACCCAAGCGGATGCTGGAGTGGGTGTGCCTGGTGTGGTTACATTGCGGACATCCCGGATCAGGTGGAACTGCAGGCGCCCCAGACGGAAGAGATTGCCGGCCATGTGCAACGTGAGCCAACCCCACGTATCCAGGCCGAAACGGCCGTGGACCCGCCGGTTGATGCGCATTTGCAGGCCAACGTCGGCGAGGGAAGCAGCAGACACCGCATCCTCGATGCCGATGGCTGCGTGGTAATCATGAACGACGGGTGCAAAGCGGAGCAGGGCCTCGATCCAGTCCGGCTCGGTGATATCACTCGTGGCGACACTGTCTACAGGGAAAGTGCCGAGCCGCCGGCGCATGGTTTCCAAGGCGGACTGCACGTGGTCGTTTGGCTCGCGTGCCAGGAGGACCGCGCATTCGGCAGCGTCGTCCCCCGTGATGTCGAGGAGCGCGAAGAGCTCGGGAGTGGATGGTGTCATTGGACTAATGGCCAAAGGGATCAGGGTCCACACCAGGCATCCACGTCAGGCCGGGAACGCCCCAGCCGTTTCTCTTGGCCTGCTTCAGTGCCTTCTTCGCGTAGCGGTCCACCAGACGATTGACGTACAACTTTCCGTCCAGATGGTCGTACTCGTGTTGCATGACCCGCGCGAACCAGCCGGTCGCCTCGAAGTCCACAGGATTCCCGTTACCGTCGAACCCCTGCACCCGTGCCCATTCGGCCCGTTGGAGGGGATAGTGCTCGCCTGGAAAGGACAGGCAGCCCTCGACGTGCTCGTCCGGGTCAGGCAGGGCACCGGAAACCTTGGACAGCGTCAGGACGGGATTCACCAGGACGCCCTGTTCAGGAACGTCGTCATCGTTGGCGTACTTGTAGACAAAGATGCGCTTCCCGATGCCTACCTGGGGTGCGGCGAGCCCGACTCCGTTGGCGGCGTCATTGGTTTCAAACATGTCTGCAATGAGACTCCGGAGTTCGTCATCGAACACTTCGACTTCACTTGCCCGGCGGTGCAGGACAGGTTCGCCCCAAATGGTGACTGGCAGGACTGTCATCTCAGTAATTCCTCGTTCGATCGCTGATATCGGGAGCGGACCGATGGGACCGCAAGCGTGGCAAACACGACTAAGGCCGCACCGGATAACCGGTGCGGCCTTAGTGGAAACCGGCTTGACGCCAATCCCGGTGGGGTGAGCGACGGGGGTTGAACCCGCGACCTCCTGGACCACAACCAGGCGCTCTGCCAACTGAGCTACGCCCACCATGTGCCCTGTTGGAATTCCGTTTGACCGGCTATCCGTGAAGGCAACGACAAATAGCTTACCTGCTGTTTGGGGGTGCTACGTCCACTTTTGCCGCTTTCGAGAAAAAAATCTTCGAAAATGGCGCAGATCACACTTCTTCGGAGGCCCCCAACGTCTCAGCTGTTGCCGTGATCCCCTTCGAAATCCGTTGGGCAGTGGCAGTGTCCGGCCCGGGCGAGGGAACAAAGACGGCCTCCCTGTAGTACCGGAGTTCGTCGATGGAGTCCTTGATGTCTCCGAGGGCGCGGTGTCCACCGTGTTTGGCAGGCGACTGGAAGTATGCGCGGGGGAACCAGCGGCGCGAGAGTTCCTTGATGGTGCTGACATCGATCACGCGATAGTGCAGGTGCTCCACGATGTTGGGCATATCGCGCGCCAGGAACATCCGATCCGTCCCTACCGAGTTGCCCCCCAAGGGAGCCTTACGGGGATCCGGGACCCATTTTTCGATGTATTCCAGAACTTGGGCTTCGGCTTCAGCCATGGTCTTCCCGTGCGGAAGTTCGTCGAGGAGCTTTGAGCGCGTGTGCATGTCGCGCACAAAGTCGTTCATCTGCTCGAGGGCAGCGTCGTCCGGCTTGATGACGACATCCACGCCATCTCCGAGGATGTTGAGTTCCGAATCCGTCACAAGTGCTGCGACCTCGATCAGGGCATCGTTCTTCAGGTCCAGGCCGGTCATTTCGCAGTCGATCCAGACAATGCGTTCATTAGTAATAGGCACGCGCCTAGCCTATCCTTCGGGCTCTTCCAAGTGCTCCGATGGTACGATTTTTGAGCGCGGCAGTGTCGTTTCTTCCTGCCGCATAAAGCCCTGACGATTCAGATTTCCGCCCCGCAGAACAACGGGCAAACGATTGGATGAAGACCACATGACGGTGCCTGTACCCGCCGACCAGAAGGCTGGGAAAGAAGCGCCGGCTGCGGAGGCTTTTGAGGGCGAGGTGGACAACGCCCGTTCGCCGCTGATTGCAGGCTTCATCGGTTCCATGTTCCTGGTGATCGGTTCGCTCGGGGTGGGCTGGCTTGCACCGGTTTCAGAGCTTCGGCGGCTCCCCCTCTTTATCTGGATGCGAACCGAAGGCGTCGGCGTCGGCCTCTCCATTGTCTTGCTGGCCGTGGGAGGCATGTTGCTGGTCCGGGCATGGCTGCGGTTAGGGCAGCGCGTCAGGGTGTGGGGGCTTGAAGCGCGCAAAGCAACGCTCCAAGCGGTTGTGGCGTGGGGACTTCCAATGATGTTCACCGTGCCGCTGTTCAGCCGGGACGTCTACGCCTACATCGGCCAGGGCAGGCTGATGGTTGAGGGGATGAATCCGTACGAAAACGGGATATCCGCCCTACCCAACTACTTCCAACTTGGTGCGGACAAGATGTGGACGGAGGCCCCCGTACCGTACGGCCAGTTCTTTTTGTGGATTGAACAGTTCGTCGTATGGGTCACTAACGTCCAGCCTGAAGCGAGCATCATGCTGTTCCGGCTCGTCGCGGTGGTTGGTGTAATTCTCTGCATTGTCTACGTACCCAAGTTGGCAGAACTGCACGGGGTGAACCCGCACAGGGCGTTGTGGCTGACTGCAGCCAACCCGCTGTTCCTCACCAACTTCATCGCAAGTGTCCACAATGACGCGCTCATGATTGGTTTGGCGCTTGCAGGCCTCTACTACTGTGCGACGCGTCGGGTCATCCTCGGCATCGTCCTTGTCACGCTCTCCATCTCGGTCAAGCCGATCACTCTGGTCTTCTTGCCGTTCATCGGTCTTCTCTGGGCGGGGAAGGGTGCTTCATGGCCACGAAAGTTCCTCTTCTGGTTCTTGACTGCGGCCCTTACTTTTGGGCTCCTGTACGCCATGGGCCTGGTCAACGGATTCGGCTTTGGGTGGGTGAAGGGCCTGTCGGCGCCCGGCAGCGTATGGATCTGGTATGCCCCGGTCGGATTGATAGGTTTGGTTGTTGCCTCCATCTTCAACGTTTTTGGGCTGGATGGCTGGGGAATGGCCAAATGGGTCTACGACGCCGGCAAGGTGCTGATGCTGGGCGCAGTCGCTTGGCAGGTCTTCCGGGGAGAATACGACCGTTTGATGCGCCGGCTCACCTTGGCTTTCGCAGCGATCGTCCTGCTCGCCCCCATGATCCAGTCCTGGTACGTGGTGTGGTTGATACCCCTGTTCGCCGTGACCGGCATCCGCAACGACTGGCAGGTCAAGGCTGTGTACTTCGTGGTCTCGTTCTTCATGGTTTACGCCATCTCGGACCAGCTTGATGTGTTCCCGTACCTCCAAAGCGAGGATCTTGGCCTTGCACTGACCTTGGCCAGGAACGCCGCCGCAATCATTGCGCTTCTTTTCGCCGTGTATCTGATCTTCGGGGATCCGAAAACCAAGAGTTTGTTCCGCAAACGCGACGAACCTGGATTGCGCCCCATTATTTGAGGAGGCGCAGTCATTTGAGGAGGCGCAGGGCTTCGCGTTCGGATAGCGGGCTGAGGGCAGAAGCGTTCTCCGCAGCGAAGGACCTGACCCACTCGGGGTTCGATTTGCTGTACTCCCTTAATGCCCAGCCGATGGCCTTCCGGATGAAAAACTCATTGTCGGCGAGGTTGGGTTTGATCACGGCCGCCAACAGTTGGGCGTCAGTGTTGGCTTTGGCGCCGAGCTGCGAGGTGATGGAGGCCCGCCGGATCCACATGTCCTGATCCGTAGACCATTGAAGCAGCAGGGGAGTCATGGTTGCTTTGTGGGCCATGAGAAGCTGGCAGATTCTGTTCGAAACCCCGTCCACAAGGTCCCACCATGCGCCTGTCCGGATGATCTCTTCATACACAGGGAGCATGTCCACGTCCGTTCTGACCAGGCGCAAGTCCGTCAGGTCGATTGCCGCGTAACGCTCTTCCCTTGCCTTTGCTTGACGCCACAGGTCAAGCACAGTTGCCCTGAGGCTTTCCGGCGAGGCCACCGGAAATTGCTTCAGCGCTGCCTTGACTATTCTCCGGACTTCGGGGACCCGGACACCCAGGGAAGGCATATCCGATTTCATGTAGGCTTGGGCCCCTTGTGCCCGCACTCCATCGGCCGCGGCCAACAGCCTCGAACGTATGGCCTCCACCAGTTCCCTGTTCTCCATGCATCAACCTTAGGTTGCGCACCTTCAAGGTCCATCCGGCTCCGGAAGCTCGTTGCGGGGAGGGCGAACCAGCGGGCCGTCGTTGCCCGGTAGCCCGCCCTCGGCCCCGAACAATTCCTTCCGCTCACTATCAAGCGGCGGCATCCATCAACTCGCCTGTGGCAGTGTCCACCATGAGGGTTTCCGCAGCATCAGGGTGTCCATCATCTGTTCGGGGATCGTCGAGCGGTGCTCCCTCGTCCCCACCCACCGGCCAATCACCGGAATCTGCAAGCTGCACGGGGGCCTGTTCCCCCGAAGGTGCTGAATCAAGCGGCGCACCGGTGCCGTTCATCCGCGTGAAGTTTGCCGAACCCCACATGAGATCGTGCCCAACGGACTCGGCGTCGATTTCGGCTACGTGGTAAATGCGTCCCTCATGCTCCCATTGCCGCAGCCGGAGCCTTCCCATAACAATGACGCGTTGGCCCTTCTTGATGCTGCATCCCACGTGTCCCGCCAAGTAGCGGAAAGACTGCACGGTGTACCAGTTGGTGTTGCCATCCACCCAGGTATTGGTGGCGCGGTCGAAGCGCCGTTCCGTAGTGCCCAGGCGGAAGGAGGCAGTGGACGTTCCGCGCGGCGTGGTGGAGCTTTTGACCTCCGAAGCCACGAAGCCTCGGACAGTGATGGTGTCGTTCATGGGTGGTCCTTCCCGATTCTGTGAAGTGCCTGTCCGGCTACTTCAGCTTCGGCCAACCACGGTCCACAAACGAGCCCGGTATTGGGCTATGTGCATAACCCCGCAAAGATTCCTGGTGTGGAGGGACAGTGACGGCGCGCCAAAGGTGCCGGGTGGTTTGACCGAGGTGGTCCCGAATGCACTGTAAACTCTTTGTGGCGCGAACGGCTTAGGCTGGACGTGATGCCACCAGCCCCAGTAGCTCAGGGGATAGAGCAGCGGCCTTCTAATCCGCCGGTCGGGGGTTCGATTCCCTCCTGGGGCGCAGGATCCCCCTGGAACCGCATGGTTCCAGGGGGATTACTTGTTGTTGCCTGATTCAAGGAATTCCTTCAGGTTCTGAAGGACAAGGCGCCATGTCGCCTTGGATTGTTCGACCTCCTCGGCCCCCTTGTTGTTGCCCTGCGTGATCGTTACTGTTGTCCCTTCGCTGGACGGACCAAGGCGGTATTCCACCCAGTGGTAGTTCCGGGGGACATCCGGCAGGCCGGAAGCCGGGCTGTAATGGCTCGTTTTCAGGACGGTGGGCGGCTCAAAAGCGAGGATGATCCCCTTATCCTCGTAGCGCTTGCCGTTGTATTCACCGGAGTACGTAATCGGCTCGCCCACCTTCCACGACGACTCGACGGTGGTTCCGAGAAAGTATTGCTTGATCAGGGATGGCTCTGTCAGCGCTTTCCACACGACGTCACGGTCAGCTCGAATGATGGTGGATGCCTGGGCGTCGGGTACTTGTCCACTCATGGGGGGCTCCTTGTCGATTTACCTTGTCGATTTCATTCCGTAAGCGTCGATGCCCATGCCGCAGCTCGGCATCTGGCCACGCTATACCTCGTGGCGCTCCAAGTGAATGGCAGAATGTCAATGTGATGAGCGGGGGAACAACAGTGGAGCAGGCAAAGCAGTCGAGCGCATCAGGGCGACGCCGGGATGTTGTGCGGAAGTTCGCAGCCACATGTTGTGGTGCTGCATTGGCCGCTGCCCTGGCCGCCTGCACGGGAACCTCGCCGCAGACCGTCGTGGAAGCGCCACGTCCCTCCCAAGCGCCCGGTGCGGAGCAAGTTACGGACCCGGCTTTGGCTGCAACCTCCACTGCAGTAGAGGCCGCTCTCAAGAAGCTCGCAGCCGCCAATCCCAAGCCGGAGCGGGAGGCGTTGCGCGCCGCATTGGCCGCTGCGGGTATTCCGGAGGCCAACGTCGAAGTGTCCGTGAGCCGCACTCCAACGGGCCTGGACGTGGATGCGTTGGAAGCCGCCGCCCTCACAGGTGAACAATGTGTTTTCGGACAGATCCGCGATGGCGGGGTGGTCGTATCGATCCTTCCCGTCCTCTCCACGGGAAAATGCTTCATCGGAGACGTCCGATAAGGGCGGCAGCACCTTCCGAATGTGAGTTCTGCACACCTAGCCACTAGATTTAAGGGCATGGCGGAATTCATTTACACGATGACCAAGGCTCGCAAAGCCGTTGGCGACAAACTTATTTTGGACGATGTCAGCATGTCGTTCTATCCCGGCGCGAAGATTGGCGTCGTCGGCCCGAACGGTGCTGGTAAGTCCACCATCCTGAAGATCATGGCGGGGCTGGACACTCCCTCTAACGGCGAGGCCCGCCTGAGCCCCGGGTACACCGTGGGCATCCTCCTGCAGGAACCGCCGCTGAACGAGGAAAAGACCGTGCTCGGCAACGTCCAGGAGGGCGTCGGGGAGATCTACGGCAAGATCCAGCGTTTCAATGAGATCTCCGAAGAGATGGCCAACCCGGACGCCGATTACGACACCCTGCTGGAGGAGATGGGCAAGCTCCAGGAGGCCATTGACGCCGCCGACGCATGGGACATCGACTCCCAGTTGGAGCAGGCCATGGACGCGCTGCGCTGCCCGCCGGCAGATGCCGATGTCACCGTGCTCTCCGGTGGTGAGCGCCGCCGAGTGGCACTGTGCAAGCTTCTTCTCCAGAAGCCGGACCTGCTGCTCCTTGACGAGCCCACCAACCACCTGGATGCCGAAAGTGTGCTCTGGCTTGAGCAGCACCTGTCCAAGTACCCCGGCGCTGTCCTTGCCGTCACCCACGACCGCTACTTCCTTGACCACGTTGCTGAGTGGATTGCTGAAGTGGACCGCGGACACCTCTACCCGTACGAGGGCAACTACTCCACCTACTTGGAGAAGAAGAAGGCCCGCCTTGAGGTGCAAGGCAAGAAGGACGCCAAGCTTGCCAAGCGCCTCACCGAGGAACTCGAGTGGGTCCGTTCCAACGCCAAGGGCCGCCAGACCAAGTCGAAGGCCCGTCTGGCCCGCTACGAAGAGATGGCTGCGGAAGCGGAGCGGACGCGCAAGTTGGACTTCGAAGAGATCCAGATCCCGCCGGGTCCCCGCCTGGGCAACCTGGTGATCGAGGCCAAGGACATCAAGAAGGGCTTTGATGACCGCGTCTTGATCGAGGACCTGTCCTTCTCATTGCCGCGCAACGGCATTGTGGGCGTTATCGGTCCGAACGGTGTTGGCAAGTCCACCCTGTTCAAGACCATCGTCGGCCTGGAGCCGTTGGACGACGGCGACCTCAAAATCGGCGAGTCCGTCAAGATCTCCTACGTTGACCAGTCACGTGGTGGCATCGATCCCAACAAGACTCTCTGGGAAGTAGTGTCCGATGGCCTGGACCACATCCAGGTAGGTCAGGTGGAAATGCCGTCCCGCGCCTATGTTTCGGCGTTTGGTTTCAAGGGTCCGGACCAGCAGAAGAAAGCCGGTGTCCTTTCCGGTGGTGAGCGTAACCGCCTGAACCTGGCGCTGACGCTGAAGCAGGGTGGCAACCTTTTGCTTCTCGACGAACCGACCAACGATCTCGACGTCGAAACCCTGAGCAGCTTGGAAAACGCGCTGCTGGAGTTCCCCGGTTGCGCCGTGGTGGTCTCCCACGACCGTTGGTTCCTCGACCGCGTGGCAACCCACATCCTCGCTTACGAAGGTGACGATGAGAACCCGTCCAAGTGGTACTGGTTCGAGGGCAACTTCGAATCCTACGAAGAAAACAAGGTGGAGCGACTCGGCCCTGACGCCGCGAAGCCGCACCGTGTGACGCACCGCCGCCTGACCCGGGACTAGTTCCGGCCACGAAGCAGCAGCTAGTCGCAAGGCAGCGATAAAAGAAAGATGGCCGGTCCCTCCAGGACCGGCCATCTTTTTGCCAGGTGCTACGGAATGCGGACCATGCCTTCCTGTGCGACTGTTGCAACGTGCAGGCCCTCGCGGTTGAAGATCCGGCCGGTCGCGAGGCCGCGGGCACCTTGGGCACTGGGGGACTCCTGGACGTAGAGCATCCATTCGTCCACGCGTACGGGTCGGTGCCACCACATGGCGTGGTCGAGGCTGGCTACGCTCATACCCGGAGTCATCCACGCCAGGCCGTGTTTGCGGAGGATGGGTTCCAGCAGCGTGTAGTCGCTTGCGTAGGCCAAGGCCGCCCGGTGGAGGTTGTGGTCGCCGGGCAGGGGACCCATGGTTTTCATCCAGACGGCGTTCGTCGCCACGTGCTCGCTCGGCGGGGTGACATAGAGGGCAGGGTCGACGTGGCGGACGTCGAAAGGGCGTTCCGAGGACATGTGGCGCGCCATCGGATGGTCATAGCGTGCCAGCAGGTCGGCGGTGCTGGGCAACGATTCCGGATCCGGTATCCCTGCCGGCATGACCGCTTGGTGGTCCAGGCCCTCGTCCTCAACCTGGAACGAGGCAATCATGGAGAGAATCGGCACCCCGTCCTGGTAGGCGTGGACGCGTCGGGCGGAGAAGGAACGACCGTCCCGCAGCCTTTCCACTCCAAAGGTGATGGGTTTGTTTGCGTCGCCGGGCCGCAGGAAGTAGCCGTGCATTGAGTGGGCGACGCGGTCGGGGTCCACGGTCCGCATGCCCGCCATCATGGATTGGGCCAGCACCTGGCCACCAAAGACACGGTGCCGGGGCTGTTTCTGGGACGGACCCAGGAAGATGTCCTCATTGGTCCGCGCTCCGTCGAAGTCGCCCAAGTCGAGCAGGCCGATCAGGACTTCCATCGGGTCTTCAGGAGGCGCCTCTACCTCGAGGCCAGCGTTCGTCTCAGTCATGATTCGACTCTAGACGGCGCCCCGACCCCTCTCAACCGCGGACATGCCGGTAGAGTCGATCATGTGACAGACGTTCTAACCCAGTCCTTCCGCTTTACCGATCCCCGGGACCTCACTGATCTCCGGACCTTCATCATGAGGGCCAAAAGCATCGACGACGGCGCGATCCGGCTTCAGGCAGCCGGCCAGGTGCTGGCGGCCTATGTCTGTGTCCTGAGGCCGCGGATTCTGGGCGAATCAACGCCGACGATCCTGGGGCTGCGAACCATGGCTCTTGCGGAACCTGCGCAAGCGGATGTCACTGTCACCTTGGCGTCCGTCATGGACCGCTTGGCGCGCTCGGGTGCCGACGACGTCGAGCTGCCCATCCCGCCGTCGACCGTTTCTGAGTCATGGGCGGGCGTGGGCGCACCGAGAAGCGGTTGGGAGGCCCAGGGAACAGTCCGCGACGCCGACCTCAAGTCCGCGGCGGAAGCCGGGATAGCGGAGGTGGCCGGCGTGGTGCCCGCCATGGCGGGTGCCGCCGTCGTGGGTACTGCCCGTGCGGCTGTATGGGGACGTGCGCTGCCGGGCTTTGACGGGATGCCCGCAGGGGCGGCCTTTGCCGCGTTCGCGTTGGGCTTCCTCGGCGACGGTGAGCAGCAGGTGTTTCGTAACGGCCGTTGGTTTCGCCTCAGCGGCCCCCGCGGGCATGTAGTAGTGCGCACGGGGGCCGGGCTGGGCTTGGGTTCCTAACCGGGAACCGTCAAACTGCCGACGGGCTGTTCACCATGGTGAGCGCTGCCCGCTCCATGTAGTCCCACAGGGTGCCTTCGTGCAGGGGCGACAAACCGAGTGAGTCCACGGCGGTACGCATGTGGAACAGCCAGCGGTCTTTCGCCTCGGGGGTGACCCGGAAGGGCATGTGCCGCATGCGAAGCCGGGGATGGCCGCGTTCTTCGCCGTACGTCGTGGGTCCACCCCAGTATTGCTCCAGGAACATGAGGAAGCGCCGCTTGGCCGGTTCGAGGTCCTCTTCGGGATACATGGGCCGCAGCAGCGGGTCTTGCGCGACGCCGTCGTAGAACACATCGATCAGCTTCACGAAAGTTTCGTGACCGCCCACGGCTGCGTAGAAGCTGTCCGTGTACGCAGGTTGGCTGAAGGGATCATTCTGCATCAGCTGCCGACGTCCCCCGGCCGCGGGAGCAGACGTCCCCGTCGCGGGGGTTTCCTGTCCAGCCGTCATGTCACTCACTTGCCTTCTCCTCGGCCTTTTTGCCGGAGCCGGTTGCCGCCCCGGCCGGGACTGTGCTGCCTTCGCCGTCGTCGTCGGTTTCCGGCGACTCCAGGGGAACGTAGTCTCCCTGCGAGCGGTTGCCCACGCGAAGGATCTCGCCGTTACGCAGGTACCAGATGGCTCCGTCTTCGGCGCGGACCCGCGTGATGCGCAGGCCCACTGATTCAACCGTACCAATGACCTCACTCGTGACGATCACGTCTCCGATGCCGTATTGGTCTTCGATGGTGATGAAGATGCCGGCGAGGAAGTCGCGGATGAGCTGTTGGGCACCGAAACCTATGGCAACACCCAGGATTCCCACGCTCGTCAGCAGGGGTGCGACGTCCACGTTCATGTATTTGAGGACGTAGATGATCACGATCACCACGACCACAACGCTCACCAAACTTGTGAGGAGCGAGCCGATGGTCTCGGCACGTTGCGAGCGACGTTCGTGGTCCAACGCGCGGATTGCCGGTTGCACCCATTTGAAGTGCGGCTTCTTAAAGAAGGAACTGCCGATTGCTACGCGCCGCGTAATGCGCAGGATGATGAAGCGCGCCACGATCCAGACCAGCAGGCCCACGCCCACGGTGATGAGGATTGAAACGACGTCGATGTTCTCGGGTTCGATGGTGATGGTTTCCGCTGAAGGGATGGAGGTCAAGGTGGAATAACTCCTTGTGGTCGGCCCGTGTTCGCCGGGCGCGGAACACTCTGTCCACTATTAACCCTAGCGCCGTAGCGTGACCGTATGCGCATCCTCGTCCTCGGCGGTACCGCCTTCCTGTCCGCAGAAATCGCCCGGCAGGCACTCGCCTCCGGGCACGACGTCACCTGTCTCGCCCGGGGCAGTTCCGGGAAAGCGCCCGACGGCGTCACTTGGGTCCGCGCGGACCGCGCCTTGGGTGCCGGGGCCTATGCGGACGTTGGCGGCACGTGGGACGCAGTGGTCGATGTCTCCCGGGATCCTGTGCAGGCACGGGCAGCCTTGGAGGCACAGGCGGCGAAGGCAAAGCACTGGACGTTTGTTTCCAGCTGCTCGGTGTACGCCGACCACTCAGTTCCCGGCGCCGATGAAAGCGCCGAACTCCTTGCGCCCTTGCCTGACGGACAAGCCGGCACCCCTGAAACCTACGGCGAATCCAAATCAACCATCGAACAGATGACCCGGGAACTGGCGGGCGGAAAGGCGCACATCGTGCGGGCGGGGCTCATCGGGGGACCCGGAGACGGCACGGACCGTTACGGTTATTGGCCGGCCCGCTTTGCAGCCGACCCTGAGCCGGTACTGGTGCCCGATATCCCCAACCACGCAACGCAGATCATCGACGTCCGGGACCTCGCTGCGTGGGTTGTCCGCTCGGCGGAACGCGGACTGACAGGCACCTACAACGCGCTGGGCGACGTCGTTCCCTTCAGCGAGTACATCGCGGAATCCCAACGGGTGGCAGCCACGACCATCGAAGCAGTGGTGGCAGACGAAAAATGGCTCGCGGAGCAGGGGGTCGATTACTGGGCCGGGCCGGATTCCCTTCCGCTCTGGCTGCCACCGGGCCACGAAGGATTCCAGGCACGGTCCAACCGGGCGGCGAAAAGTCAGGGGATGGTCCTAAGACCATGGCAGCACACGCTCAGGGATACTCTCGCGTACGAACGCCGCCTGGGTTTGGAGAGGGAACGGAAGGCAGGCCTCAGCAGGGAAACTGAACGCAGGCTCGTGGCACTGTGGCGGGCGGGCCGGCCCTAGGCGACTGCCGTCGTCGTGCTTGGTTCGTGCAGAACCGGGAAGTTGACACTGCGGGCGATGAAGCAAAGCTGGTTGGCCTCGTGGTGAAGTTGCGGCACCAAACCCTTATGCGCAGGATCGCTGATGGTGACCCGGGGCTTCAGCGTCACGGTCTCGAATTGCCCGCTGCCATCCCGGTTGAGCTTCATCAGGCCTTCGGCGTTGTCCTCGTACGCGGTCACTACGACGCCATGTTTGACGGCGACGTGGAGGAAAGAGAGCATGTGGCACTGCGACAACGCGGCAAGCAGCAGTTGCTCGGGGTTGTACCGCGTTTTGTCACCGTGGAAAGTGGGGTCGGCTGAACCCTGCAAGGTGGGGAGCCCGGGAATGTCGACGTCGTGGTCACGTGAGTACCCGCGATAGCTCGCAGTGCCTTCGCCGCGGTTACCGGTCCAGCGGACGGTCAGCGCGTAGTGGTGTTCGTTGAGGCCCATGCGGACAGTCTAGCCACCGGCTGGAGACTGTCCGCATGGGCGCGGAGGCGCTAGACGTCAGCTGCCCGGGCACGAAGTGCGCGTGCCACGGCATCCCGGTTTTCGAGCATCATGCGGCGGAGCGCCGCGCTTTCCTCAGGCAATCCGGCGAGGAATTCGTCCGTGCGGTCCACTGTGGCCTGGGTGGTGAGCTGTGCCGGGTAGAGGCCGACGACGATCTGCTGCGCCAACGCGTGGGTGCGTTCCTTGACGATGCCCGGCACAGCCTCAAAGTATTTCTCCGCGTAGGGTTCCAGCAGCGCCGTATCAGCGACGCGCGTGAATCCTGCCACCGCCGAGGCCTGCAGTGCATTGGAGAGCTCGCCCTTGACCACGATCGAGTCCCACGCCTCAGCTTTCGCCTCCGCAGTGGGGATGGCGGCCTTTGCCTGGGCGGCCGCGTTTTGGCCGTTCGAGGTATTGTCCCGGGCGAGTTCTTCGTCGATGCGTTCCTGCCCTTGCCGGCCACCGGCCACCAAGGCCGTCAGGAGTTCCCAGCGCATGTCCTGGTCCACGGTGAGGCCCTCAAGGGTGTCCGTTCCGTCAAGGAGCGACTGGATGCGGTCAAGTTGGGCCTCGCTGCGGGACAGCTGGGCGAAGGATTTGACGAACTGCAGTTGGGCGTCGGAACCGGCCTCGACCGCTGAAGCCAGTTCCCACAGCTTGTCCGCAGCAGCAATCGTGGCGTCCAGTTTGTGGTCGGCAGCGACGAAGTACGTAAGGGTCGTGGCCAGTTGGCGGAGCTGGACCAGGATCACGGACGAGTCCGATTCCTCGGCGATGTTGGCCAGGATGAGCTCCGCGTAGCCGCGGGCGGGGGTCTCGCCGTCCCGGGCCGCGTCCCAGGCCGAGCCCCACACCAGGGTCCGCGGCAGGCTGGCTGCGAAGTCCTTCAGGTGCGCTTTCGCCGTGGCCCATGACTCCGGATCCAGTCGCACCTTGGCGTAGGCGAGGTCGTCATCGTTGATCAGGATGAGGTCCGGCCGGGGGAGGCCTACCAGGGCAGGAACCTCGGTGCGGGAGCCGTCGACGTCGAGTTCCTCGCGGTGGGTACGCTCGAGTCTCCCTTCGTGGCCCAGGCTGTAGAAGCCAACCGCCAGGCGGTGCGGGCGCAGCGTGGGCTGTTCCTCGATCGCGGTCTGGACGATCGCAAAGTCCGTGATGGTTCCGGTCCCGTCTACATCAATCGCGGGGGCCAGGGTGTTGACCCCTGCCGTTTCCAACCATAGCTTGCCCCAAAGATCGAGGTCGCGGCCGCTTGCCGCTTCGAGTTCCACCATGAGGTCGGTGAGTTCGGTGTTCTTCCAGGCGTGCTTGGAGAAGTAGGTCCGGACGCCTTCCATGAATTGTTCGGGCCCCACCCAGGCCACCAACTGCCGCAGCACCGAGGCCCCCTTGGCGTAGGTGATTCCATCGAAGTTGACCTCGACGTCCTGGAGGTTGTTGATCTCGGCGAAGATGGGGTGGGTCGTCGGGAGCTGGTCCTGCCTGTACGCCCAGGACTTCTCCACGGAGGCGAAGGTGGTCCAGGCGCGGTCGAATTCAGTGTTGTCCACGGCAGCGAGGTGGGACATGTATTCGGCGAAGGATTCGTTGAGCCAGAGGTCATTCCACCAACGCATGGTCACCAAGTCGCCGAACCACATGTGCGCCAGCTCGTGAAGGACCGTGATGGCACGCCGCTCAATCTGCGCCCCCGTGACTTTCCCACGGAAGACGTAACCTTCCAGGATCGTCACGGCACCGGCGTTCTCCATGGCTCCGGCGTTGAACTCGGGAACGAACAGCTGGTCGTACTTCTCAAACGGATAGGGGCAACCGAACTGCGCTTCGAAGAACTCGAAGCCTTGCCGGGTCAAATCGAAAATGTTGTCTGCGTCCAGGTATTGCATCAGGGACTTGCGCGCAAAAACCCCAAGTGGAATGACCCTGCCATCGCTGCTGGTCACCTCCGAGCGGACGGACTGGTACGGGCCGGCTATCAACGCCGTGACGTAGGAAGACAAACGCGGAGTGGGGGCGAAGGTCCACACTGACCGGGCCCCGCCGTCCTCGCCGGCTGGTGCCGCAACGGGAACAGGCGTGGGGGAGTTGGAGATCACGTCCCAGTGGGCGGGCGCCGTGACAGTGAATGTGAAGCTCGCCTTCAGGTCCGGCTGCTCGAACACAGCGAACATGCGGCGGGAATCCGGAACTTCAAATTGCGTGTAGAGGTACACCTCGCCATCAACGGGGTCAACGAAGCGGTGCAGGCCTTCTCCGGTGTTCATGTAGGGAGCGTCCGCCACGATGGTGAGTTCGTTCGCCGCCGCCAGGTCCGGCAGTTGGATGCGGACGCCGTCGGATACCTCGGCCGGATCCAGCTCGGTGCCGTTCAGGGTGACCCGGTGCACCGACTCGGTGATGGCGTCGATGAACGTCGAGGCACCCGGTTCGGCCGAAAATCTCACCACCGTCGTGGACCCGAAAACGTCCGGGCCTTTCGTCAAGTCCAGCGTCACGTCGTATGAGTCGACGGAAAGCAGTTCAGCGCGCTGTACGGCTTCTTCGCGCGTCAGGTTCAGGCCTGGCAAAGTGGTGCCTCCAGAAGATTGGGGTGGCTGGCCGGTCGGGTCCGGTCCTTAGTGTGAAGCCATTCTTTCACTCCGAGCGCTGATGGCAAGCAGGTGCACCCCAGTGTCGCTGGTTCCGGAGTAGCTTTGGAATATGGGAACGATCCGCGACTCTCTCGATCTCCGGGCCCTCCGGTTTGCAGTAGCCTTTCCGCTGCTCCTCGCCCTTGGCTTCGCCGTATGTGCCCAGATGCTGCGGAACGACCTCCCGGACCCTGTTGCAGTCATGTGGAACCCCGACGGCGGCAGTTCCTTTGCGCCCTTCGGCGCCTACGTTGGTGGCGGCGCAGCCCTCATCGCCTTTTGCGGTTGGGCGGCCTTCCTTCAGGCCGTCCCCATTTCGCGCCCTGTGGTCATGCGGCGCGTGATGATGGGGGTGGGGCTCATGGTGAGCTTGTTCATCACCACCGTCCTCGCCGCCGGACTGGTTGGACAGACAGGGCTCGATGACGCCCGCTCCTCCCACGTGGATCCCATTGTCCTTGCGATGGGCAGTGGTGCAGCCGTGTCCCTGGGCGTTGTCCTGATGTTCGCCTTCAAACCCGATCCCCGCTGGACGCGCGAAGACGACGCTGCACTTGAGCTCGAACGGCTTCGGGCCGCTGACCCGGACCTCTCACGGGACAGTCTCCGGCTATGGGTTCATGCCCGCAGTTCCGTGTTCGTCATGATCATCGTCTCGGCCCTGTTCCCCGCCGCCCTCATTGCAGTGGCCGTCCCGTGGCTGGGAGCCCTGGTAGCCGCGGCAGCGCTCGTTGGTGCAGGGTTCCTGTTCGCCCGCGTGCGTGCCGACAGGGGAGGGCTGCAGGTCTTTGCGGGTGGCATCGTGCGCGTCCTGGCAGTTCCCGCCGTCGATATCGACGCCGCTGCCCCCGCAGAGGTCAAAGCGGCGGACTTCGGTGGTTGGGGTTGGCGCCACCACGATGACGCCACGGCGATGCTCGTCAGCAGCGGGCCCGCCGTCGTCGTCAGAAAACTCAACGGACGCCGTGTGGCGCTCAGCGCCGGGACAGCCGCCACTGCAGACAAACTCGCCGGAATCCTGAACCGGGCAGCAGAACGTGCCCATGGAGGCGGGCAGGCCGGTAACCCGGGGTAAAAGGTAACCTAGGTAGCGCATCCCTCATCGCCGCGCCCGGCCAGGTGCCGTCCCGGCGCGCCAAAAGAACGGACTTCCTGTGACTACTCCCCGCGTCCACATCGCCACGGACCACGCCGGCATGGAACTCAGCGCCCACCTGGTCAGCCACCTCACTGCCAAGGGTTACGAGGTTGTTGATCACGGCCCCAAGGAATATGACGCCCTGGATGATTACCCCTCCTTCTGCATCAACGCGGGGGTTGCGGTCGTCGCCGACCAGGCAGCAGGCGTCCACGCTCTGGGCATTGTCCTTGGCGGCTCCGGCAACGGGGAGCAGATCGCGGCGAACAAGGTCAAGGGTGTCCGGGCAGCCCTGGCTTGGAACCTGTCAACGGCCAAGCTCGCCCGTGAGCACAATGACGCCAACGTGATTGCCGTGGGCGGCCGCCAGCACACGGTGGAGGAAGCAACCGAACTCATTGAAGCGTTCCTCCAAGAGCCGTTCAGCAACGACGAGCGCCACGTCCGCCGCATCGGCAAGATCGCGGTCTACGAGACCACCGGCGAGATCGTCGAGTAGTGCCTGAGGGGCATTCCGTCCATAGGCTGGCCCGCCAATTCCAGGACGTTTTTGGCGGCCGGCGCTTGGCCGTATCCAGTCCGCAGGGTCGTTTTACGGCCGGCGCGGAACTCCTGAACGGACACGTCATGACGGAAGCTGCGGCCCACGGGAAGCAGTTGTTCCTGAGGTTCGATCACGACGTATTCCTCCATGTCCACCTGGGCTTGTATGGCGCGTGGAATTTCGGGGGAGACAGCTCCTTCCGTGGCGCGTCAAGCATTGGCGCCCCGCGCCGTATCGGCGAGTCGGAAACAGCCTCGACGGGGGAAGACCATGATTATGCCGGGCCTCCGGAGCCCGTAGGTGCCGTGCGCGTCCGATTGGTGTCCGACCACGGTTGGGCAGACCTCCGGGGCGCCACGACGTGCGCAGCGATTACGTCCGATGAAGCGGCAGCAGTGCTCAAACGCCTTGGCCCCGATCCGCTTCGAAACCTCCCGGGTGACCGGGACGAGTTCATCCGGCGACTCAGCCGGCGCAAGACCGCCGTCGCGTTGCTGCTGATGGACCAATCGGTGCTGGCCGGTGTGGGCAATATCTACCGGGCAGAGGTTTTGTTCCGCCAGGCTCTCGATCCCTGGACCCCTGGCAACGCCATCGATGCTGCCACGGCCGGGCGGCTGTGGGACGACGCAGTGCAGGCCATGTCGGACGGCGTCCGCGACGGCCGCATCGTGACCACACCGCCGAGGCTCTGGACCGTCGCAAACGGAACGGTGCCCGACGCCGATGCCCACTTTGTCTATAAGCGGGAAGGATTGCCCTGCCGCGCCTGCGGGACGCTGGTGGGCATGGCCGAAATCGGCACTCGGAAATTGTATTGGTGTCCCGGCTGCCAGTTGTAGGCGGGACGGAAAGATACAAAAGCACCCCGATCCATGGGATCGGGGTGCTTTGCTGTTCTTGGAGGGGACGACGGGAATCGAACCCGCGTAATCAGTTTGGAAGACTGAGGCTTTACCATTAAGCTACGTCCCCGGATGGATCTCCTGTTCAGGACATCTTCCCGGCGGCTGTTGAAGCCGGGTACAACTAAACCTAATTCCGGCGGCGGTGTCAAATGTGCATTCCGGCCCCGCTTGCCCGTAGACTGTCCTGTGCATTCGGGGTGTAGCTCAGCTTGGCTAGAGCGCCTGCTTTGGGAGCAGGAAGTCGCAGGTTCAAATCCTGTCACCCCGACTCTGTGTTTCGTGTTCGCTTCAGGGGCACGACAGAACCCCATACCCACAAAATCAGGAGTACTTAGACTGTGAAGAGCGCTGTCGAGAACCTCACCGCCACGCGGGTCAAGCTCAACGTTGAGGTTCCCTTTGAGGAACTGAAGCCGAGCATCGATGCCGCTTACAAGACCGTTGCTTCGCAGATCCAGGTTCCCGGATTCCGCAAGGGCAAGGTTCCCTCCAAGCTGATCGACCAGCGCGTTGGCCGCGGCTACGTCCTGGAGACCGCCATCAACGACGGCCTCAACGGTTGGTACCAGGCGGCAGTCCAGGAAACCGGCGTCCGTCCCCTGAGCCGCCCTGAAGTTGAAATCACCGAGGTTCCGGATCCGTCCGCGACCGACGGCGAACTCAAGTTCCAGGTTGAGGTTGACGTCCGTCCCGAGATCGAACTGCCTGACTACGCAGGCATCAAGGTTGAGGTCGCGGCTGCCGAGTCCTCCGACGACGACGTCGACAAGGCCCTTGACGAGCTCCGCGGACGTTTCGGAACCCTGAAGTCCGTTGACCGTCCGGCGGAGAACGACGACTTCCTCACGATCGACATCACCGCCACGATCGACGGCGAAGAGATCGACTCCGCTTCCGGCCTGTCCTACCAGGTCGGTGCAGGCACCATGCTCGAAGGCCTCGACGAAGCCGTAACCGGTTTGTCCGCCGATGAAGAAGCGATCTTCGACACCACGCTGGTCGGTGGCGACCACGCCGGCGAGGCTGCCCAGGTGAAGGTTGTTGTCAAGGCCGTCAAGGAGCGCGAACTCCCCGAAGCCAACGACGACTTTGCCCAGCTTGCTTCCGAGTTCGACACCCTCGCCGAGCTCCGTGAGGACCTCGCCAAGCAGGCTGCCGACTCCAAGGTTGTGGGACAGGGCGTCGAAGCCCGCGACAAGGTCCTGGACAAGCTCGTTGAGCTCGTTGAGGTGCCCGTCCCGGCTTCCGTCGTCGAGGAGCAGATCGAAGCGCACTTCAACCAGGAGAACGCCCACGGCGAAGGCGACCACGACACCGAAGAGCACCGCGCAGAGGTCAAGGCCAACACCGAGCGCGCCTTCCAGAACGAAGTAATCCTTGACGCCATCGCGGATAAGGAAGAAGTAAACGTCAGCCAGAACGAGCTGATCGACTACATCGTCACGACGGCAAGCCAGTACGGCATGGACCCGAACCAGTTCGCGCAGATCATCGATCAGAGCGGCCAGGTCCCCATGATGGTTTCCGAAGTCCGCCGCCGCAAGGCCCTTGCCGTTGTGCTGGGCCAGGCTGAGGTTGTCGACACCGAGGGCAACAAGGTTGACCTGACTGACTTTGTCCGCCCCGCAGGCGAAGCCGCCGCCGACGACGCTGCTGCAGTCGAGGCCGAGGACGAAGCACCGGCTGTCGCCAGCGATGACCCCGCGGCAGTGAAGTTCTAGCCAAAGCGTTAACCGACCCCGGATTCCTTGATCCGGGGTCGGTTTTCTTTAACCACTCAAACGCATCCGTCCAATCGTGCGCCGTCAGCGAACAGTGCGATTCCGGCGAACAAAACGCCTGTGAAAACGGTTAGTGTCCAAGTAGTGAAGTTCAGTGAGGTCACTGGCACCAGCGAGAGGTAAGCACTTATGTCACAGCAATCAGAGGCTCCCCGGATGGCAACTGTCGATCCCGCAGCCCAGGACAACTACATCTACAACCGTCTGCTGAAAGAGCGCATCATCTGGCTCGGCTCTGAAGTCCGTGACGAGAATGCCAACGCCATCTGCTCGCAGCTGCTTCTCCTCTCGGCCGAAGACCCCGAGAAGGACATCTACCTTTACATCAACTCCCCTGGCGGGTCCGTGACCGCCGGCATGGCAATCTACGACACCATGCAGTTCATCCCGAACGACGTCGTGACCGTAGCCACCGGCCTGGCGGCCTCCATGGGCCAGTTCCTCCTTTCCTCCGGGACCAAGGGCAAGCGCTACGCAACACCCAACGCGCGCATCCTCATGCACCAGCCCTCGGGTGGCATCGGCGGTACGGCGTCGGACATCAAGATCCAGGCGGAACTGATTCTGCACATGAAGAAGGTCATGGCGGAGCTCACGGCCGAGCAGACTGGACAGACCGTGGAAACCATCCTCAAGGACAACGATCGCGACAAGTGGTTCACGGCCACCGAAGCCCTGGAATACGGCTTCTTCGACAAAATTTCGGCACATGCCGGCTCCGTAGCCGGTGGCGGCGGAACGGCCAACCAGTCGAACTCAGAAAACTAGCCGGCACCAAGAACCACTGAAACCCAGGAGCAATGAAAATGAACTACAACTTCGGATGGTCTGCCGGTAACCTCCCGTCCAGCCGTTACGTCCTGCCCCAGTTCGAAGAGCGCACGCCGTATGGCTTCAAGCGCCAGGACCCGTACACCAAGCTGTTCGAGGACCGCATCATCTTCCTCGGCGTCCAGGTGGACGATGCATCAGCTGATGACATCATGGCCCAGCTGCTGGTCCTTGAGTCGACGGATCCCGACCGCGACATCACCCTGTACATCAACTCGCCGGGCGGCTCGTTCACGGCGATGACGGCCATTTACGACACCATGCAGTACATCCGTCCCGAGATCCAGACGGTGTGCCTTGGCCAGGCGGCCAGCGCGGCGGCGGTCCTGCTCGCAGCGGGAACGCCGGGCAAGCGCCTCGCCCTCCCGAACGCCCGTGTCCTGATCCACCAGCCGGCCTTGTCGGGCGGCCAGGGCGGCCAGGCATCCGACTTGGAGATCCAGGCAGCCGAAGTGATGCGCATGCGCACGTGGCTCGAGGACACGCTGGCGCACCACTCGGGACGCACGTCCGAGCAGGTCAACAATGACATCGAGCGCGACAAGATCCTTACCGCTGCCGAGGCCCAGAGCTATGGTTTGATCGACCAGGTACTGGACTCCCGGAAGATCAAGCCCCAGGCGATCGCCAGGTAGCATCCGGAAGTCGACGCCGGTGCGGTTCGAGAAATATGGACCGCACCGGCGTTCTGTTTCCGCCCAAGAAGCCCATTGTGACCTAGAGTGGAAGTTGTCACGGTGGTGCCAACCGCGGCGAAGCCGCACACTTGAGTACGGCGCGGAGCCGCATCACCCGCATGCAACGAAGGGATTTCCACATGGCTCGGATTGGCGAGAGCACGGACCTGCTGAAGTGTTCTTTCTGTGGAAAGAGCCAGAAGCAGGTACGGAAGCTGATTGCCGGGCCCGGCGTGTACATTTGCGACGAGTGCATCGAGCTTTGTAACGAGATCATCGAAGAAGAGCTCGCGGAAGTTTCCGATCTTGGCAGTTTCGAACTGCCCAAACCGCGCGAGATCTTCGATTTCCTGCAGGAATACGTCATCGGGCAGGAACCCGCAAAGCGGTCGCTGGCGGTAGCGGTCTACAACCATTACAAGCGCATCCAGGCCGGCCACGCTCCCAAGAGCGGAAGCCTTGGCGAAGGAGCGCACCACGAGGATGTGGAGATCGCCAAATCGAACATCCTGCTTATCGGCCCCACGGGCTGTGGCAAAACTTATCTGGCGCAGACTCTGGCCCGGCGACTCAACGTTCCGTTCGCAGTTGCCGATGCTACGGCGCTCACCGAAGCCGGTTATGTGGGTGAGGACGTAGAGAACATCCTCCTGAAGCTCATCCAAGCTGCCGATTACGACGTAAAGAAGGCCGAACAGGGCATCATCTACATCGACGAAATCGACAAAATCTCCCGGAAGAGTGAAAATCCTTCGATTACCCGGGACGTTTCCGGCGAGGGCGTGCAGCAGGCACTCCTGAAGATCCTGGAAGGGACCGTCGCTTCCGTGCCGCCGCAGGGAGGGCGGAAGCACCCGCATCAGGAATTCATCCAGATCGACACCACCAATGTCCTCTTCATCGTGGCCGGCGCTTTCGCTGGGCTCGAGGACATTATCGGTTCGCGCTCCGGACGAAAGGGCATCGGCTTTGGTGCGCAGCTGAATGAAGTCCGTGACAACGTGGACACCTATGGGGAAGTCATGCCTGAGGACTTGCTCAAGTTCGGCCTCATCCCGGAGTTCATCGGGCGCCTGCCCGTTATCACCACCGTCTCGAACCTGGACCGTCCTGCCCTCATCCAGATCTTGTCGACTCCCAAGAACGCGCTGGTCAAGCAGTACCAGAAGATGTTCCAGCTGGATGGCGTCGACCTCCAATTCGATGACGACGCCTTGGATGCAATCGCCGACCAGGCCCTTGAGAGGGGCACCGGAGCGCGTGGCCTGAGGGCCATCATGGAAGAAGTGCTGCTGCCCGTCATGTTCGATCTCCCCAGCAGGGATGACATCGCGACCGTCGTCATTACGGCTGATGTGGTGGCTAAGAAGGCTCAGCCCACCATGATTGCCCATGACGTCGTGGCGAAACGCCGGAATAAGTCGGCCTAGCCCCCTGTTGGCCTAAGCAACGGCGGTTCACTGCTTGCCGCTGGTACGTGCCCGTTTTCCCACCCTTGGCGAGGAGTTTCCCGTGTCCGAACAGACTGCACCCGATCAGACCGTAAACAAGGCCGATTTCTGGTTCGATCCCGCTTGCCCGTTCGCCTGGATCACGTCCCGCTGGATCGGCGAAGTCGAGCAAGTCCGCGGCATCGAAACCGAGTGGCACGTCATGAGCCTTTCCGTCCTCAACGAGGGACGGGAGTTGCCCGAGGAGTATCAGGCATTGATGGCCGAGAGCTGGGGACCCGTACGCGTCATCATCGCCGCGCAGGAACTGCACGGCAGCAGCTACGTCAAGCCGCTGTACGACGCCATGGGGGAGCAAATCCATCACGAGGGCAACAAGGACCGCCCTTCCGTTATCCAGAAGGCACTCGCCGAGGTAGGCCTCCCTGCCGAGCTGGCACGCTTTGCCGACTCGGAGGAGTACGATGCCCAGCTGCGTGCGAGCCACGAGGCCGGCATCTCGCTTGTTGGCCAGGACGTAGGAACGCCGGTGGTTGCCTTCAACGGCACGGCCTTCTTCGGCCCGGTGCTCACGCGCGTTCCGCGTGGCGAGGAAGCCGGAAAGATCTGGGATGCAACCGTGGCGCTGGCGGAGTATCCGCACTTCTTCGAACTCAAGCGCAGCCGCACGGAACGCCCGGAATTCAACTAGCCGACCGGGCGACGGACAGTTCCCGGTTATTTGAGGAAATCCCTTACTTGAGGAACCGGGACGTCCGTCGGTCTGCGAGGATCTTGCCGTTGGTCTGGCACGTCGGGCAGTACTGCAGGGACGTGTCTGCGAATGACACCTCGCGGACCGTGTCTCCGCACACCGGGCAGGCTTGGCCGGTCCTTGCGTGGACCCTGAAATTGCTGCGCTTCGTATCTTTCAGCTCGCTGGACGGTTTGCCGGCAGCAGCCACCACGGCATTTACCAGCACTTCCTGCATCGCCTCATAGAGCCGCGCGATTGCTTCTTTGTCCAGCGATTTGGCGATGGCGAAGGGGGAGATGCGGGCTGCGTGGAGGATTTCGTCGCTATAGGCGTTGCCAATTCCGGCGATGACGCTTTGGCTGCGGAGGAGGCCCTTGATCTGTTGGGGGCTTGCGCGGACGATGCCGGCCAATGCCTCAAGATCGAAGTCCGGGCTCAATGGTTCCGGTCCGAGGGTTGCGATGCCCGCAACGTCCTGCGGATCCCGGACGACATAGATGGCCAGGCTTTTCTTTGTTCCGGCTTCCGTTAGATCCAAACCGATGTGGGCGTCGTCGCTGGGCCGGTGCAGAAGAAGCCGTGCGGCGATATTGCTCTTGCCCATCCGTAACCCTGCCGCAGACGGATGCTCGGTGTAGCGGACCCATCCGGCCTTGGCGAGGTGGAACACGAAGTACAAGCCGTCGGCGTCAAGACACACAAACTTGCCGAATCGCCGTGCGGAACGGATCGTCCGGCCTTCGAGGTCGGTAAAGGGCGGGTCAGCCGTTTTCAGAGCCGCAATGGAGTTGATGCGGACTTCGGTCAGCACAGCCCCGCGAAGTTGGGTATCCAAATAGATGCACAGCCCGTGCACCTCGGGGAGTTCGGGCATGGTCATACTCTGCCATAAGACGCACAAAAAGGCTCTGCGAACTACAAGTTTGTAGTTCCTCCGAAGGCCTTGTGCATCTGCCGAAGCGGGACAACAATGGTTCTTACCCACTTCGAAAGAAGAGGGACACGGAAACCAAAGATTCAGTGATATGCAACCGACGCAGCCTTTGGCAAAGCCGGAAGCAGGCTACCAGTGACGAGGTAGGAAGACCTGAAACTCCAAGGATTCCGCCAGACTGTCAAGACGTCACCAGACAGCCGAAAAGTCGAAGCCCCACCAACGGCAAAACGCTGATGGGGCTTCCCCTTTGCCCTCAAGGGGCTGCGACCTCCCACAAGGGCTATGGCGCGGGCGATTCCTCGGCCGGCGCCAGGACGACGTCGCTCACAGTCAGTTCACCCTCACCCGACTGAAGGGTGATCTCCTGGGCATTGGCTGCCGCCTTCAGGTCGTTAAGGCCGGCCTTCAGTTGGGCAACGAGCACCTCGGTGGCCGTGATGGAGGCTGAGAGCACCTCGGTCCGTTGCTTGACCTTGGCCTCGGACTTGGCTTTACGGATGCCGCTGAGGGCGACGCCCACTGTGCCCAGCATCGTCGTGTCGCCGTCGGCGATCTCCAGGGCTGCCGGCCAATCGGCACGGTGAACCGAGCCTGCCCGCCACCAGCTCCATACCTCTTCCGTGGCGAAGGGGAGGAAGGGGGCGAACAGGCGCAGGAGCGCATCCAGCGTTGTGGCCAGGGCGGCCAGGACGGATGTTTGTTCAGCCTCCCCGGCGGCGCCGTAGGCGCGGTCCTTGATGAGCTCGACGTAGTCGTCCGTGAATTGCCAGAAGAATGACTCGGTGATCTGGAGCGCCCGGGCGTAGTCGTAGTTGTCGAACGCCTTGGTGGACTGTGCAACGACCTCCGAAAGCTGCGCCAGCAGGGCACGGTCCAACGGGTTCGTCAGGCCCGAGAGGTCCGTGGAAACCACCGAATTCTCGGTAGCGCCCAGATTCAACACGAACTTGGAAGCGTTCAAAAGCTTGATCGCGAGGCGGCGTCCGATCTTCATCTGCGCGATTTCGTAGGCGGTGTCCGCGCCAAGCCTGGCCGAAGCCGCCCAATAGCGCACGGCGTCTGAACCATACTCGTTCAGCACGTCCGTAGGGACCACGACGTTGCCCTTGGACTTGGACATCTTCTTTCGGTCGGGGTCCAGGATCCAACCGGAGATTGCGGCGTGCTTCCACGGCGCGCTCTTTTGCAGTGCATCGGCACGCACGGCCGAGGAGAACAGCCAGGTACGGATGATGTCGTGGCCCTGCGGCCGGAGGTCGAACGGGTAGACCTTCGAGAACAGTTCCTCGTCGCGGCTCCACCCGCCCACGATTTGCGGCGTCAGGGAGGACGTTGCCCAGGTGTCCAGGACATCGGCGTCGCCAGTGAACCCGTTGGGCTGGTCGCGCTGTGCTTCATCGAAGCCGGGGGCAGCGTCGGCGGCTGGATCAACGGGGAGCATATCGTCGGACGGAAGGATGGGGTGGTCGTAATCCGGATTGCCTTGGGCGTCCAACGGGTACCAGACGGGAATGGGCACGCCAAAGAACCGCTGGCGGGATACCAGCCAGTCGCCGTTCAGGCCGGCGATCCAGTTCTCGTAGCGGGAGCGCATGAAGGACGGGTGGAAGTTGATTTCCTGGCCCCGGCCGATCAACCGTTCGCGGCGGTCCTCGTCACGGCCACCGTTGCGGATGTACCACTGCCGGGAGGTCACAACCTCGAGGGGCTTGTCGCCCTTCTCGAAGAAGTTCACGGGGTGCGTAATCTTCTTGGGTTCACCATCCAGCAGGTCCGCTGCGCTGAGGAGTTCCACCACTGCTTCCTTCGCGGAGAAGGCAGTCTTCCCGGCGATGGCCGCATAGGCTTCCTTGCCGGCTTCAGTGGTGATCCAGTCGGGAGTCTCGGCAATGATGCGGCCGTCGCGGCCCATGATGGCCCGCGTCGGCAGCTGCAGCTCGCGCCACCATGTGACGTCGGTGAGGTCACCGAACGTACAGACCATGGCGATGCCGGAACCCTTGTCCGCCTTGGCGAGGGGGTGTGCCTTGACTTCCAGCTCCACCTCGAACAGCGGGGACTTCACGGTCTTGCCGAACAGCGGCTGGTACCGTTCGTCGTCGGGGTTTGCCACCAAAGCTGCGCAGGCAGCAAGCAGTTCCGGACGGGTCGTCTCGATGAAGATCTTTTCACCGTCTTCGGTGAAGAAGGGGTAGCGGTAGTAGGCGCCGGGGACCTCGCGGTCCTCCAGTTCGGCCTGCGCGACGGCGGTGCGGAACGTAACGTCCCACAGTGTGGGAGCCTCGGCCATGTAGGCGTCGCCGGCCGCGAGGTTTGCCAGGAAGGCGCGCTGGGATACGGCACGCGAGGTGTCGTCGATGGTGCGGTAGGTCAGGTCCCAGTCCACGGACAGGCCGAGGGTTTGGAACAGGTTCTCGAAGACTTTTTCGTCCTCAACCGCGAGTTCCTCGCACAGTTCGATGAAGTTCTGGCGGGAAACGACGTCGAAATCGCGCTGGTTCTTGGCCGGCTGTGCGGGCGGGCGGTAGTCAGCGTTGTAGGGGATGGCGGGATCGCAACGCACACCGTAGTAGTTCTGGACGCGGCGCTCGGTGGGCAGGCCGTTGTCGTCCCAACCCATGGGGTAGAAGACGTTCTTTCCGGTCATCCGCATGTAGCGCGCCTGCACGTCGGTCTGGGTGAAAGAGAACATGTGGCCGACATGGAGCGAGCCGGACGCGGTCGGCGGGGGAGTGTCGATCGAGTAGACCTGCTCCCGGGTGGTGTCCGGGTTGAACTTGTAGGTTCCCTCCTCAAGCCAGCGCTGCGTCAAGGCAACTTCGAGGCCTTCGAGGGCCGGCTTGTCGGGAACGTTAATGGGGGCGGTGGCGGGCGTGTCTGTACCCTGCGTTGATTCAGCCATGGACCAATTGTTTCATGGCCTGCAGTTACAGGCCGCCTTCGGCCAGGGTCCGGCCCTCTATAGTGTGGTGCCATGACTTCCGCAGAAGAGACGCAGAACAAAACGGCAGTAGTGACGGGCGCGAGCACGGGCATCGGCGATGCGACAGTGCGGGCGCTTACAGCAAGTGGTTGGAAGGTCTACGCGGTGGCTCGTCGGGCAGACAGGCTTGAAGCCCTCGGCGCGCAAACCGGCGCCATCCCGTTCGCGGCTGACATCACAGTGGACGACGACGTCACGGCCTTGCTGGCAGCCGTCACCCGGGACGGGGGAGCCGATACCCTCATCAACATCGCCGGCGGCGCCCGCGGTGCGGATACCATCGGCAACGCCAACACGGAAGACTGGGACTGGATGTACCAGGTCAACGTCCTGGGCACCATGAAAATCACGCGCGCTTTCCTGCCGATGCTTCGGGCCAATGGCGAAGGAACGGTCCTTAACCTGACCTCCACTGCGGGCCTGGCTGCGTACGAAGGTGGTGGCGGCTACAACGCCGCCAAGTTCGCCCAGCACGCCGTGACCAATGCGCTCCGGCTCGAAGAGGTAGGAAACAACATCCGGGTGATCGAGGTCGCTCCCGGGCTCGTCCACACCGAGGAGTTCGCCCTCAACCGCCTGGGCGACAAGGACGCCGCAGCCAAGGTCTACGCAGGTGTCGAAAAGCCTTTGACAGCGCAGGACGTGGCGGACGTTGTGAAGTACGCGGTCTCCCTGCCCCACCACATCAACCTTGACCACATCACCATCAGGCCCGTAGCCCAGGCTGCCAACCACAAGCTCATCCGCAAGGAAGGCTGAGCCGATACCTACGAGACCGGGACGGTCAGCGTTGCCACGATGGCAGCATGATCCGTCCCGGGCACGCGGTGGACGGAGTAACCGGTGCTGCCGACCAGCGGGCTCGTCACCACATGGTCGATGACGATTCCCGGAAGCGCCGGCCCCTCCATCGGCCACGTCGGTTGGAGCCTGCCGCCTGAAGCGACGCCCACGTCCACCAGCTTCCCGCCGTCCGTCCCGCCGTCCAGCAGTTGCCGGAACTCTGCGTGATCGTACGTTGCGTTGTAGTCGCCCATCAGCAGCTGGTGGCCGGGCCGGGAAGCCTGAAGCCCAATGGCAGCCAGGTCGCTGCGCCACTGCTCAATCCTTTCGTCAACAGGCGGCAGGGCATGAATGCTGGTCACCGTCAGCACTGCTTTGGCGCTGGATGAACCGACGGCAACGCGGACCACCGGCATACGAAACGGAGTGTCCGGCAGCTGGCCTACTGCCTCTAGCGGGAACTTGGAATAAAGCGCACTGCCTGACGCGTCGTCGTTGGGATCACTCAACAGCTCCGGAAGAATCCCGGAAAGCCCGGCGGCACCCAGCCGGTCCTCCAAACCCTGGGTGTGCTCCTGAATGGTCAGTACGTCCACGTCGTTCTCCCGGACGAGCCGCACAATATCGCCGGCATCGGCCTCGCCAAACTCTGCATTCAACGTCATGACTTTCACCGGTACCGGTGGGGGAGCATCGGCACGCAAAGCAGCCGGACGGCCGTAGTCCAGCGGAAACAGCCAGAACAACTGCACAGCCAGCAGGGCCGCCGTCGCGATGGCCGGGAACGGCCGCCGACCCGTCAGCGCAAGAACAAAGGCCACAGCAGCCGGCACCACGAGCCACGGAGTAAACGACACCAACTGGACCACAATCAACGGCCACTCAACGGGTATGGCCCTGAACATCGAAAACCCGGCCACCGGCAGCGCCACAAGCAAGGCCAGGACAGACCAAACAGGCGACGCGCGGCGTCGTACGGGGCGGCCGGCCGGAGCGGCGGGAACGGGTTTGCTCATGGCCCGAGTCTATTCAGGCCCTCCTGCGCTGCCCGTCCACCCTAAGGATGAACCTGCAGGTGGAGCAGGAAGCAAAGCTGCGGCTAGACTTGGGGAACCAGCATCGACCCGGCCATCACCGGTGAGTTTCCGGAAGAACAGCCCTGGACCCAGCGGGACACCCACCAGCGGGACACCCCAAAGGAAACACGGCCCAGTAGAACCGGACGGGTAAGCCCGTCACAGCAGTTAATGAGAGGCCGGATCTTCGTGAGCCGGTAAGTGAGGTGGTACCGCGGTACCCGTGTCGCCGCAAGGCGGCACAGGAGCCGTCCTCGCATCCTGACAGTCAACCAGCTATCACCAGGATATGAGATGACCCACTACCCCAAGGCCTCAGCATCGCCTTCCGGCACCCATGGCGTGTCCGCTTCCGTGAAGTTCCCGGAAATCGAAGAGCGCATCCTCAAGTACTGGGACGAAGACGGAACCTTCCAGGCGAGCATCGACCAGCGCGAAGCCGGCCATGACGGCAGCAACGAATTCGTCTTTTACGATGGCCCTCCCTTCGCCAACGGACTCCCGCACTACGGCCACCTCCTCACCGGCTACGCCAAGGACCTTGTAGGCCGCTACCAGACCCAGCGCGGCAAGCGCGTCGAACGCCGCTTCGGCTGGGACACCCACGGCCTCCCCGCAGAGCTCGAAGCCATGAAGCAACTGGGCATGACTGACAAGACCCAGATCGAAGCCATGGGCATCGACAAATTCAACGACGCCTGCCGTGCCTCCGTCATGAAGTACGCCAACGAATGGAAGGCGTACGTCACCCGCCAGGCCCGCTGGGTGGACTTCGACAACGACTACAAGACCCTCAACGTCGAGTACATGGAGTCGGTCCTCTGGGCTTTCAAGCAGCTCCACGAAAAAGGCCTGACCTACAACGGCTACCGCGTCCTCCCGTATTGCTGGAAGGACGAGACACCGCTCTCCAACCACGAACTCCGCATGGACGACGACGTCTACAAAAACCGCCAGGACCAGACCGTCACCGTTACGTTCCCCATCAAGGCCGGAAGCTCCGAGATTTCCAAGGCGCTCGCAGGCGTCCAGGCACTCGCCTGGACCACCACGCCCTGGACCCTGCCCACCAACCTTGCGCTCGCCGTGGGGCCGGACATCTCTTATGCCGTCCTGCCGGCTGGTCCGAACGGTATCAAAGCCGCTTCCGCGGACGCGCCGGTTGCCGGCAGCTTCCTGCTCGCAGCTGACCTTGTGGCCTCCTACGCCAAGGATTTGGGGTACGACGACGCTGCTGCCGCCGCTGCCGCCGTCACCTCCACTTTCGCGGGCTCCGAGCTCGCAGGCTTGGAGTACGAGCCGCTGTGGAAAGACTTCGCGGACACGGAAAAGTACGGAACGCAGAATGCCTGGCGCATCCTGGTGGCGGACTACGTCACTACTACCGACGGCACCGGTATTGTCCACCAAGCCCCCGCCTTTGGTGAAGATGACCAGAAGGTGTGTGAAGACGCCGGCATCCCTGTTGTCCTGTCCGTCGACGAGGGCGCCAGGTTCCTCCCGTTGTTCGGGCACGGCGAACTGGCCGGCATTGTCGGCTTGCAGGTTTTTGATGCCAACAAGCCCATCACCCAGGTCCTGCGTGCCGACGGCCGGCTGGTTCGCCAGGCCAGCTACGAGCACAGCTACCCGCATTGCTGGCGTTGCCGCAACCCGCTGATCTACCGTGCAGTATCGTCCTGGTACGTTGAGGTCACCAAGTTCAAGGACCGCATGTCCGAGCTGAACCAGGAGATCAACTGGATCCCCGGCAACGTCAAGGACGGGCAGTTCGGCAAGTGGCTCGAGAACGCCCGGGACTGGTCCATCAGCCGTAACCGCTACTGGGGTTCCCCCATCCCGGTGTGGCAGTCCGACAACCCCGAGTATCCGCGCACGGACGTGTACGGTTCCCTCGCTGACCTCGAAGCCGACTTCGGCCGCCTGCCCGTCAACAATGAGGGACAGGTGGACCTGCACCGTCCGTTCATCGACGAATTGACCCGTCCCAACCCGGACGACCCCACGGGCCAGTCCACCATGCGCCGCGTGGAAGACGTGCTGGATGTATGGTTCGACTCCGGTTCCATGCCTTATGGCCAGGTCCACTACCCGTTCCAGAACGAGGAATGGTTCGACACCCACAACCCGGCGGACTTCATCGTTGAGTACATCGGCCAGACCCGTGGCTGGTTCTACATGCTCCACATCCTGTCCACGGCCCTCTTCGACCGGCCCGCGTTCCGCAACGTCATCAGTCACGGCATCGTCCTGGGCTCCGACGGGCAGAAGATGTCCAAGAGCCTGCGGAACTACCCGGACGTTTCCGAGGTCCTGGACCGTGACGGCTCCGACGCGATGCGCTGGTTCCTCATGTCCAGCCCGATCCTGCGCGGTGGCAACCTGGTCGTCACCGAACAGGGCATCCGTGACGGTGTCCGCCAGGTCATCCTGCCCTTGTGGAACGTGTACAGCTTCTTCACGCTCTACACCAACGCCGCGAACGGCGGTCAAGGCTACGACGCGAAGCTGCGGTACGACGGCTACGCGGACACCCTCGATCAGTACCTTCTGGCCAACACCGGGGACCTTGTCCGGAACGTCACCGCGAGCCTGGACACCTACGACATCTCCGGTGCCTGCGATGAACTGCGCAGCTACCTGGACATGCTCACCAACTGGTACGTCCGGCGTAGCCGCCAGCGCTTCTTCGACGAGAACGTGGACGCCTTTGATGCCCTGTACACAGCCTTGGAAGCTGTATGCCGTGTATCTGCGTCCCTGCTGCCACTCGTCACCGAGGAAATCTGGCGTGGCCTGACGGGCGGCCGTTCTGTGCATTTGGCCGAGTGGCCGGAGGCTTCCCTGTTCCCGGCCAACCCGGAACTCGTGGAGGCCATGGACCGTGTCCAGCAGATCTGCTCCACGGGTTCCAGCCTGCGGAAGGCTGCCAACCTCCGGGTCCGCCTGCCGCTGCAGGAGCTGACTGTCGTGGCACCCGGGGCAGATGCGCTGGAAGGCTTTGCCGCCGTCGTCGCTGATGAACTGAACCTGCGCTCCGTGCGTCTCTTGGACGCCGCCTCGGCTTCGCCGGAAGAGTTCGGCATCCAGCAGAAGCTGGTGGTCAACGCCCGCGCCGCCGGTCCGCGCCTCGGCAAGAACGTCCAGCAGGCCATCAAGGGTTCCAAGTCCGGTGACTGGTCGGTAAATGATGCCGGCGTCGTTGTGGCAGGTGGTCTTGAGCTTGAGCCCCAGGAATACACCTTGGAGACAGTCGTGGCTGAAGCGGCCGACGGCGGTGCTGCCGCCGCGGCTGCCGTACTGCCCGGCGGCGGATTTGTTGTCCTCAACACCGAGGTCACCCCTGAACTGGCAGCCGAGGGATTGGCCCGCGATATGGTCCGTGCCATCCAGCAGGCCCGAAAGGACGCCGGGCTCAACGTCAGCGACCGGATCCGCACGTCGGTCGAGGCTGGACAGGACGTCGTGGATGCCTTGAACGCCAATGCTGAACTCGTCAAGACCGAGACCTTGACCCTGGAGTTGGAGGTTCTGCTGTCAAGCGCCGACGAACCGCAGGTCACCGTAGCCAAGGCAGGAGCCTGATCCATGAGTGACGAATTCTCGGTGGAAAGCGTCTACGCCGAGCTCCTCGGCCGGGCGCCGGAAAACAAGATGGAGCCGCGCCTGGCTCCGCTGTTCCGCGCAATGGATGTGCTGGGGGAACCGAACAAGGCTTTTCCGATCATCCATATCACCGGAACCAACGGAAAGACATCCACGGCCCGCATGATCGAGGCAGGTTTGCGCGCCCATGGGCTGAGCACCGGGCGGTACACGAGCCCGCACCTGTCCAAGGTCACCGAGCGCATCAGCATCAACGGTGAGCCTGTGCCGGACGAGACATTCGTTCGCATCTGGGACGAGATCCGGCCATACCTGGAGATCGTGGACAACGAACTTCTCGCGGAAAACCAACCGCGGCTCACCTACTTCGAGTGCGTCACCATCCTCGGCTTCGCGATCTTTGCCGACCAGCCGGTGGACGTGGCGGTGATCGAGGTCGGCCTTGGCGGCATTACCGATGCCACCAACGTCGGCGATGGCCAGGTCTCGGTCATCACTCCGATCTCGCTGGACCACACGGACCTGCTGGGCGATACCACAGAGGACATCGCCTACGAGAAAGCCGGGATCATCAAGCCGGGAGGCTTCCTGGTCAGTGCGGCCCAGCCTGTTGACGCGGCTCAGGTGCTTTTGGAGAAGGCCCGGGAAGTAGACGTACCCTTCCGTTTCGAAGGTGTCGAGTTCGGAGTCGAATCGCGGAGTGTGGCCGTGGGCGGCCAGGTGCTGACCATCCAGGGCCTGGCCGGGCGCTACGAAGACCTGCTCCTGCCCTTGCATGGTGCCCACCAAGCGGAGAATGCCGCTGTGGCAATCGCAGCGCTCGAGGCGTTCTTTGGCGGGGGAGGGAAAGAGCTTGATGCAGACGTCCTGCGCGAGGCACTCGGTACCGTGACCTCCCCGGGTCGTCTGGAGGTAGTGCGGACTGCCCCCACGATTGTGGTGGATGCTGCCCATAACCCGGATGGCATCCGGGTGTCTGCGGAGGCCATCAACGAGGCATTCAGCTTCAGCAAGCTGGTGGTGGTCATCGGTATCCTGCAGGAGAAAGACGCCGAGGAGATCCTGAGGACGCTCAAAGAGTCCTTGGGTGACCTCGCCGAAGAATTTTGCTTCACTCAGTCCAATTCACCCCGGGCAATACCTGCTGCGGAACTCGCCGAACTGGCGGTGGACCTTGGGTTCGGGGAGGAAAACGTCCACATCGCTGAGAAGCTGGACGACGCCCTTGAATGGGCTGTTGAGCGTGCCGAGTCCAACGAGGACCTCGCTGGCGGTGTGCTGGTAACCGGCTCCATTACCGTGGTTGCCGAGGCCCGGATCCTGCTCGGAAAGGCCGGTATTTGACCATGGCGAGATTGACCAAGGCCCAACGCGAATGGCGGCCCGGCATGCCCAGGAAGCGTCGCTCAACCAAGGTCATGTTCGGGTCCACTGTGCTGCTGCTTGAAGCCTTTGTAGCGTTCTTCGGCACCTTGGTGGTTTTCGGCCTGAAGCGCGGCGAAGTGGCGCCAGGAATCATTCTTGGCATCGGGATCGCGCTCAGCGTTCTGTTGGTCCTGGCCTGCGCGGTGTTGTCCAAACCGTGGGGAATCGGTGTTGGCTGGGGGCTGCAGGTACTCCTGATCCTGACGGGACTGGCTGAACCGATGATGTTCATCGTCGGCATCTTGTTCGCAATCTGCTGGTGGTATGGGATCCGGACGGGAATGCGGATCGACCGGGAAGTTGCGCAGCGCGACCGCGAGCAGGCCGAATGGGACGCGGCCCACCGTGACGAAACAGGTCCGCAAACCCCGTAAACTGGCTGGGAAACCCACCAACCACCACGTTTGGAGCAACTGTGAGCATTGAACGGACCCTTGTCCTGATCAAGCCCGACGGCGTCGCCCGCAACCTCAGCGGAAGCATCCTCGCCCGCATCGAAGCGAAGGGCTACGCCCTGGCTGAGCTGAAGAAGGTCAACGCGACCCGCGAACTGCTGGAGCTGCACTACGAGGAACACGTGGGCAAGCCGTTCTACGAGCCCCTGGTTGAGTTCATGCTGAGTGGACCGGTCATCGCGGCGGTGTTCGAAGGCCACCGCGTCATCGAGGGCTTCCGCTCCTTGGCCGGCACCACGGACCCCACCACCGCAGCACCCGGCACCATCCGCGGCGACTTCGGCCGCGATTGGGGTCTGGCCGTGCAGCAGAACCTTGTCCACGGATCGGATTCCACCGAATCCGCCGAGCGCGAGATCAAGATCTGGTTCGCTGGCTGAAAGCCACACGGGAACCAGCAAAGGCCAATGTTCGTCGCGAACATTGGCCTTTGCTGTTTTTCTGTTTAGTAGCCGGACGTCCCGGCGAAGACATGGAGGAAAGAGAAGAAGATCGTGGCGATGACCGCCACGTAGAGCAGCGCTACGATAATCCATCCCGAATCACCCAGGAGCTTCGTCAAAGCCGGGGGCGCCTTGATGACGCCACGGGATACGTTGCGGATGGTCACCCAAACGAACAACGGGATCATGGCTGCCCATACCACCATGCAGAAGGGGCACAGCACATGGATGACATAGAGGGCCTGCGACCACAACCAGACAACAAAAGCGAAACCCAGCGTTACGCCCGCCTGGAGCCCCAACCAATACCAGCGCGAAAACCTTGCACCGGCAAGGATGCCCATCGCAGTGGTGATGATCACGGCAAAAGCAACAATCCCGATGAACATGTTGGGGAACCCGAACACTGAGCTCTGCGGCGTTTGCATCACCGTGCCGCAGGACACCCAAGGATTGACGTCGCACAGCGTGACATGGTTCGGATCCTTGAGCACCTCCAGCTTTTCAAGGACGAGCGCGCCCGAAGCCAACCACCCGATGACGCCCGTGATCAGAAGCAGCCAGGCGAACGGCCTATCCCGGACCGTCCTGGGCAGGGATCCTGGTTGGATGACGGTTTCCTCCACCGGGGTGGAGTCATGGTTGGCCAGGTTTCCCCTGGCGGTGCTTGGCATCGCGGGTTTAGTCCTTTTCGACAGGTAGCCGGGGTGGTCCCGGGAACGGCTCTTGGGAGGATTGTAACGCCGCAGGCTGGGCAAAGCCCCCGGGTGGATGCTGCCCGACACAGGGGCCTACCTGTCGTATGCGTGGGGGTGTGAGAGAATGAACATGGCCGGACGCCGATCCACATTCGGAATCCGGTCCGGTGACTTGTTCCCAAGACCGCCAGCATGAGCAGGGCATGCCCGGATCACAAAGGATCCTCGGTAGGCCCGCCATGACAATGGACGGCACCTGGTTGTGGCAGCAGAACAACGGGTTCCAGAGCAATGCCACTGGCCTTCCAGGGCTGCCGCACCCCAATGATGGTGCGAACCGGGAGGAATACTACCGACTTCTGTCAACGCCTGAGGGTTTTGACAATATTTGCCCCATAGGGCGCCGGATGTGGCGGCGTCGCCGGGGCAGGAGTGTTGCCACATATGGATAATGACCAGGTTGTAGCCGTTAATGATGAGGCAGCTCCCGCGGAGACTGCGGAAGCGCCCAAGAAGACCACCCGGACCAGGGCCACACGAACGCCACGAAAGGCTGTGCCCGCAGCGGAGGAAAGCCCGGCATCCGAGGCCGGGACCGTTCCGGCCGGGACTGCCGGAACGGAAGAGGCAACGGAAGCACCCGCCACGCCGGTCCGCCGCAGCCGCGCCCGCAAAAAGACTGAGCCTGCGGAGACCCTGCCCGGTCTGGACGCGGAAACCACCGCTGAAGCCCTCCCCGCGACGTCCGCGGAGGCCGCCCCGGAGAAGCCGGTCCGCCGTCGTCGTACTGCCAAGCCTCAGGCTGAAGCGGCAGAGCCCAAGGCTGAAGCAGCAGCGGAAGTTGCTCCAGTGGCGGCGGTCGAGGAGACTTCGACGCCGGAAATGGCGCCGGAAGAACAGCCTGTTCCTGATGCGGCTGACGCACCGGTCGCAGTTGAGACTCCGGTCGACGATCAAGCCGAAGCAGTCGAAGGGACGCCTGCCGCCGAAAAGCCGTCGGTTGAGGCAGCAGCAGAAGTCGCGCCCGTTGAAGCGGAACCTGGGCAGGAGGATGCCGCGCCCGGATCCACCGCCTTGTTCCTGGAGCCGGTGTCCATCACGTCCATGATCTTCCAGGCCCCGGACCTGAGCACCGTGGTTCGCCCCGCCGCGGACGAGGCCGAGGACGAAGAGGAGACGTCCGAAGCCCGTGCCGAAGGCGACGCGGATGATTCGGGAAGTCGCCGCCGTCGCCGGAGCCGTGGTCGCCGTGGTCGCCGGGGTGCCGAGCGCGAAGAGGCCGAAGCAGAGGACGGTTCCGTCGCAGAGGATGAAGAAGCCCCCGCGGAGGAACCCCTTGAAGAAGGGGTGACCTCACGTCGTCGTCGGCGGCGCCGCCGTGGTGACCAGGACCTTGAATTGACCGGCGGCTCGGATGACGACCCGCCCAACACGGTAACCCGCGTGCGCGCGCCCCGGCCGATCACCGACTCCAGCAGCTCCAACAGGGTAGCCAGTGTCAAGGGATCGACCCGTCTTGAGGCGAAGAAGCAGCGGCGCCGTGAATCGCGCGAAACGGGACGCCGGCGCCAGGTCATCACCGAGGCTGAATTCCTGGCCCGCCGGGAGTCGGTTGACCGGCAGATGATCGTCCGCCAGCGTGACGACAGAATACAGATCGGCGTCCTTGAAGACGGCGTGCTGGCTGAGCACTTTGTGTCCAAAACCCAGCAGGACTCATTGATCGGCAACGTGTACCTGGGCAAGGTCCAGAACGTCCTGCCCTCCATGGAAGCCGCCTTCGTTGACATTGGACGCGGCCGCAACGCGGTGCTCTATGCCGGCGAGGTCAATTGGGACGCGGTAAACCTCGAGGGTCAGCCGCGGCGTATTGAAAACGCCCTGAAGTCCGGCGATTCGGTTCTCGTCCAGGTGACCAAGGACCCGGTTGGCCACAAGGGTGCGCGCTTGACCAGCCAGATTTCGCTCCCGGGCCGTTACCTCGTCTACGTGCCGGGTGGATCCATGACCGGCATCTCCCGCAAGCTGCCCGACGTCGAACGGAACCGCCTCAAGCGGATCCTCAAGGATCGTTTGCCCGAAAACGCCGGTGTCATCGTCCGCACGGCGGCCGAAGGTGCGTCCGAGGAAGAGCTCACGCACGACATCAACCGCCTCCGGGCACAATGGGAAGGAATTGAGGGCCAGGCCTCGTCCACCAAGGTGCTTGCGCCGGAACTGCTCTACGGCGAACCCGACCTCACCATCAAGGTGGTCCGTGACGTCTTCAACGAGGACTTTTCCAAGTTGATCGTTTCCGGCGACGATGCGTGGGACACGATCGAGGCCTACGTTACGTACGTTGCCCCCGATCTCGTGGGCCGCCTCGAAAAGTGGACCAAGGATCAGGACATTTTCGCTGCCTGGCGCATTGATGAGCAGATCCACAAGGCGTTGGAGCGCAAAGTGTTCCTGCCGTCGGGCGGTTCCCTGGTCATTGACCGTACCGAGGCCATGACAGTGGTGGACGTCAACACCGGTAAGTTCACCGGCAGCGGCGGAAACCTGGAAGAGACGGTCACCAAGAACAACCTTGAGGCTGCCGAGGAAGTGGTTCGCCAGCTGCGGCTGCGCGACATCGGCGGCATCATCGTGATCGACTTCATCGACATGGTCCTGGAGTCCAACCGGGACCTGGTGCTTCGGCGCTTGGTGGAGTGCCTCGGCCGTGACCGCACCAAGCACCAGGTGGCGGAAGTGACATCGCTGGGCCTCGTCCAGATGACGCGAAAGCGTATGGGCACCGGCCTGCTTGAGGTGTTCGGGGAGCAGTGCGAGCACTGTGCCGGCCGTGGCGTCGTAACCCATGACGAACCCGTGGAACACCGCCGCGCAAACACCGTGGCCGCCGAGCACCACCGTCCGCATGCGGAACCTCAACAACCCGCAGGCCGGACGGAACGCAAGCGTCGCCGCGGCAAGGGTGGCGGACAGGGCCCCGCAGAGTCTTCGACGCCGGTCCACACCTCTTCCGCTCCGCCGGCACCTACGGCAAGCGTTGAGGCCGTTGACCCGGTTCGCCAGGCCAAAGCCGAAGCAACCAGGGCCGCTTTGGCAACCATCGCCGCTGCGGCGCATGCGGCCCACCTGCACGACGACGAGATTCATCGCGCGGAGGAGCAAGCACGCGCTGCGGCCGGCCAGCAGCACGCCGATGCCGCTGGTGCAACCACAGGCAGTGCTAAATCATCGTCCGAGGCGGGCGGAGCGGACACTCCTGACTCCCATGAGGCAGGCGCCACCCGGCAAGGGCGGACCACTCCCGTCCTTCGCTTTGGCGGGGAAGAGGTTGCCCTGCCGTTCGTTGAGCACCACGAAGAGCCCGCAGCGAGCAAGCCGGCCATGAGCCTGGATCTTCTGGCCGAAGCATTCTCGCACCTCGGCGCACCCGCCCCGGAGGAAGAGGCTTCTCGTCCTGCCGGGTCCGAGGCCGCATCGCCGTCCCGGGGGCGCCGCGGACGCAGGAACCGAAGCGCGAGCAGGGCACAGGGCGCCGCCAACGAGACGAGCGTTGAGCACCACGAGGTAGCAGCCTCCGCGGCGGGTGGGTCATCGCACGAGGCCAAGGCCCCCGGGGAACCCGTCAAGAAGACTGTGGCGGAAGAGCCCATCATCCTCGGGGTCGGAGTACCCGCTTCCGAACTCTAGCCCGGAAATTAAGCACGTGGCTAAGAAGCGCACGTGTGGCATGGGAGCCAGAACAGAAGGGCCCCGCGTTCACCGCTCACTGCGGCGAACGCGGGGCCTTTTGCCGTGCGGACAAGCCGGGAGGCGGCTCCGGCCGATTTGCCGCCGGTCACATCCGGACCCGAACGGTGTATGGGTTGCAGGGCGCCATTGCTTCCCGGCTAGGCTTGGAGGTTGACACGGGGTGCCGGGCGAAGGGCCGGGCTGAGATCCAGACCCGTTGAACCTGTCCGGTTAGCACCGGCGAAGGGATGTCCTGATGACTTCATCGTCGTTTTCTCCTGTCTACCCCCTGGCTGCCGTGGGCCGGCCCCATCCCCGGGTGCTCAGCATTGCCGGCTCTGATCCCTCGGGCGGCGCCGGCATCCAGGCGGATCTCAAGAGCATCGCTGCCCATGGCGGCTATGGCATGGCGGCGATCACGGCGCTCACGGCGCAGAACACCCTGGGTGTCACCGCGGTGCACGTGCCACCCGTGGAGTTCCTTCGTCAGCAATTGCTTGCCATCAGCAGCGACGTCGCCATCGATGCCGTCAAGATCGGGATGCTGGGTGACGCGGCTGTTGTCCACGAAGTCCGCACCTGGCTCGAAGAGGTACGTCCCGCCGTCGTGGTTGTTGACCCGGTGATGGTGGCCACCAGCGGCGACCGCCTCCTGCGGGAATCTGCCGAGGCCGCATTGCGGACGCTCCTGCCGTTGGCTGACCTGATCACTCCCAACCTTCCCGAATTGGCCATGCTGCTCGGGGAGTCCGAGGCCGGAGACTGGGCCTCGGCGCTCGACCAGGGGAAACGGCTCGCAGCTGAATGCGGCACCACGGTTTTGGTGAAGGGAGGACATCTTGCAGGCGGCGAATGCCCTGATGCCTTGATCAATACAAGCGGACTCTTGCGGCAGGACGTGATAGAGGTGGCCGGTCCCCGCGTGGCGACGGTCAACAGCCACGGTACCGGTTGCTCGCTCTCTTCCGCGCTGGCTACGGTCCAAGCCCGGACAGGTGACTGGGAAGCTTCCTTGCGCGAGGTGAAGCCATGGCTGCTGCAGGCCCTCACGACGGCGGACCGGCTGGAAGTCGGCAGCGGCAGCGGACCGATCAATCACTTCCACCACCTCACCGACACCTTGCGGCCCGGCGACTTCGCGGCGCGGCTGTGGCAGGAAGCGACGCCGGAACTGGAGGCCATCTACGGCCTGCCCTTTATTCAAGGACTGCAGTCGGGCGCTCTTCCGGAAAGCGGGTTCAACTACTATCTTGCCCAGGACGCCATCTACCTCAACGGCTATTCGAGGGTCCTGGCGAGGGCTGCAGCACTTGCCCCGACGGAGGAAGAGCAGTTGTTCTGGGCACGGTCGTCACAGCAATGCCTGGAAGTGGAGTCGGAACTGCACAGGAACTGGCTGAGTACCCGCCAGGCTTCCACCCGGACAGGACCGGTCACCAAGTCGTATGTTGATCATCTCGTGGCATCGTCGGCCGCGGGCAGTTACGCGGTACTGCTGGCAGCGATCCTGCCGTGCTACTGGTTGTACGCAGAGGTAGGCCAGGAACTCCACGCAGCCTATGTGGCTGCCGGCGCGTCCAGCGACCACCCGTATGCCGAGTGGCTCAAGACCTACGCCGACGAGGACTTTGCCGCGGCAACCAGGAAAGCCATCGACTTCACGGACGTCGCTGCACGCATGGCTTCCGGCGCCGAGCGCGCTGCGATGGTGGAGGCCTTCGCGCAATCCTGCCGTTACGAAACAGCCTTCTTTGACGCACCCAGGTTGTACGCCTGAGGTTCAGGCTCGAAGGAAGCATTGCCCGTTCCGTTGTCCGTTGCCGCGCGTCGTTTCGCAGATCCCGTCATGCGGGTCCGGGCGCTGTAAGCTGTAGGGGCACGGTGCCGGGCGAGCCCCTTTCAAGCTGGTGACAAACGTCACTTGGCGGCCTCCAGGCCCGGCCTCATTTGCAGCTGAAGGTCAAACTAGCGTAATCTTGATCTTCGGTGCTTACGCCAACACTTGGGTTATGCCCCTTGGAATTGTTCATGGGATGACTCGCGGGCTTCGATCCGAAGTCCACGGCGTTGAGGCACAGCGCGAATCAGGCCCGAATTCCGGTTCAAGGTTCCGCACGCAAATTTAGTAAGAAACGTCGAGAGAAGTGAGTACCCAAGTGGTGTACGCGATTGTCCGCGCAGGCGGCCGCCAAGAAAAAGTTTCCGTTGGAGACTACGTAACGCTGAACCGCGTCCCCGGTGGAGCCGGCAGCACGCTTGAGCTGCCCGCCTTGCTCCTGGTTGACGGCGACAAGGTCACCTCCGCAGCTGCGGACCTGGCCAAGGTAAAGGTCACGGCTGAAATCCTGGAAGACCTCCGCGGTCCCAAGATTGTCATCCAGAAGTTCAAGAACAAGACCGGCTACAAGAAGCGCCAGGGTCACCGTCAGGAACTGACCAAGATCAAGATCACGAGCATCGCGTAACTTTCGTTACCGCTGTTCAGGTTTTCAGTTTCCCCAGAAATTTAGAGGCAGGCATTTCACATGGCACACAAAAAAGGCGCGAGCTCCACTCGCAACGGTCGTGACTCCAACGCACAGCGCCTCGGCGTCAAGCGTTTCGGCGGTCAGGTAGTTTCCGCAGGCGAAATCATCGTTCGCCAGCGTGGCACCCACTTCCACCCCGGTGCAGGCGTCGGTCGCGGTGGCGACGACACCCTGTTCGCCCTGCAGGCAGGTGCGGTTGAGTTCGGTACTCGCCGCGGCCGTCGCGTGGTGAACATCGTTGCTGCTGCAGCTGCAGAGTAACAACAAGTTCTGAACCGGTGGAGCGGGCCAAACGGCCCGCTCCACCGTTCTTTTAACAGCATTACAATCTACTAGGGCGCCGCCGTGGGCCCTGGAAACAGCAATTGTGCTGAACGCAGCACCAGAGGAGATTCACGTGGCCAGCTTTGTAGACCGGGTAGTCCTGCACGTATCCGGCGGAACCGGCGGCCACGGCTGTGTCTCTGTCAAGCGGGAGAAGTTCAAGCCCTTGGGTGGTCCCGACGGCGGAAACGGCGGCAACGGAGGAGACGTCATCCTTCGCGTGTCTGCCCAAACCACCACTTTGCTGGACTACCACCATGCCCCGCACCGCCACGCCACCAACGGTGGCCCGGGCATGGGCGACTGGCGGGGCGGCAAGAACGGCGAAACCCTGGTTCTTCCCGTGCCGGACGGCACCGTGGTGAAAACCAAGGACGGGGAAGTCCTGGCTGACCTGGTGGGTGAAGGCACGGAATTTGTTGCTGCCGCCGGTGGCCAGGGCGGCCTCGGAAACGCCGCGCTTTCCTCGCAGAAGCGACGCGCGCCCGGTTTTGCCCTTCTCGGCATTGAGGGTGAATCCAGCGACATCGTCCTGGAATTGAAGTCGATTGCAGACATCGCACTGGTCGGTTTCCCCTCCGCGGGCAAGTCGAGCCTCATTGCTGCCATGTCGGCTGCACGCCCCAAGATCGCCGACTACCCGTTTACTACCCTCATTCCCAACCTTGGCGTGGTCCAGGCCGGTGACGTCCGCTTCACCATTGCCGATGTCCCCGGGCTGATCGAGGGCGCCAGTGAGGGCAAAGGCCTTGGCCACAACTTCCTCCGCCACGTAGAGCGCTGCGCCGCGTTGGTGCACGTCCTTGACTGCGGCACGCTGGAATCCGACCGTGATCCCCTTTCCGACCTTGCCATCATCGAGGCGGAGTTGGAGAAGTACGCCGTCGATATGAGCTACGCAGGTGCCGATGGCGAAGTGGTTCCGCTCAACGAGCGGCCCAAACTGGTGGTCCTGAACAAGGTGGACCTCCCGGACGGCAAGGATATGGCGGAGTTCGTACGCCCCGATCTCGAAGCCCGCGGCTACCGGGTTTTCGAGGTGTCTGCTACCAGCCATGAGGGCCTGCGCCAGCTCGGTTTCGCCATGGCTGAGATCGTTAAAGCGGCCCGGGATGCCGTTGAGACCGCACCTCCCAAGGTTGCCCCGCCCGTACTGCGTCCGCGTGCCGTCAACGAGACCGGTTTCCGCATTCGCCGCGAGGAGAAGAACCTCGAACCGCTCTTCCGCGTGCTTGGCGAGAAGCCTGTCCGGTGGGTCAAGCAGACCGACTTCACCAATGAGGAAGCCATTGGCTACCTCGCTGACCGCCTTGCCAAGCTCGGTGTTGAGACGGAGCTCTTCAAGGTCGGCGCCAAGCCCGGGGACACCGTGGTCATCGGTGAAGATGACGGCGTGGTCTTTGACTGGGAGCCCACCATGATGGCCGGAGCCGAGCTTCTGGCAACTCCGCGTGGCACCGATATCCGCATCGCTGATATCGGGGATCGTCCCACGCGTTCGCAGAAGCGTGAAGAGCAGATCGAGCGACGCGAAGCCAAAGCCGCAGCGCGGGCAGAGCTCGAAGCCGAGCGCAAGGCGGGGATTTGGACCGAGTCCGTCAGCCGCCGTCGCGCCCAACCCGTAAAGGAAAGCACCCTGGATACCGGTGATGACGACTAGGACTGCCGAAGCTCCGAACGCAGAAGTTCTTGAGCGGCAGGCGCTGGCCGCAGCCAAGCGGATTGTGGTCAAGGTCGGTTCGTCCTCGCTGACCAGCATCAAGGGCGGGATCTCGGAGAGGTCGCTGACAGGGCTGGTCAACGCCTTGGCGGACAAACGCAACGCTGGCACGGAGATCATCCTTGTTTCGTCGGGGGCCATCGCAGCCGGTCTAGCGCCGTTGGGCCTGGCCAAGCGACCCAAGGACCTTGCCACCCAGCAGGCGGCGGCCAGCGTAGGGCAGGGCCTTTTGATGGCCCGCTACACGCAGGCCTTCAGCGCTCACGGGGTCACTGTCAGCCAGGTGCTGCTGACCGCGGACGACCTCATGCGCCGGACTCAGCACACCAACGCCTTCAGGGCGCTGGACCGTCTCCTGAACCTTGGCGTGGTGCCCGTAGTCAACGAAAACGACACCGTGGCCACACATGAAATCCGTTTCGGGGACAATGACCGCCTGGCAGCCTTGGTGGCTCACTTGGTTCGCGCCGACGCCCTTGTACTGTTGTCCGACGTCGACGCGCTCTACGACGGACCACCGTCGCAAGGAGCACAGCGGATCCCCTTGGTGCGAGGTCCGCAGGACCTGGAAGGGGTAACCATTGGCAAGGCCGGCAAGGCCGGTGTGGGTACAGGCGGGATGATGACCAAGGTCGAGGCCGCGTCCATCGCCGCCGGTTCCGGGATCCATGCCCTGGTCACGTCAACGGCCAATGCCGCCGCTGCCCTGGCGGGCGAGGATGTGGGAACCTGGTTTGCCGTCAACGGGAACCGGAAGCCCGTCCGCCTTTTGTGGCTGGCCCACCTCGCCACGGTCCACGGGCGGTTGGTGCTCGACGACGGCGCGGTGAAAGCCGTGCGCGACCGGCATCGGTCACTGCTTCCCGCTGGAATTTCAGACATCGCCGGTGACTTTGAGGCCGGGGACGCCATCGAGATGGTTGCCCTGGACGGGACCGTGATAGCCCGTGGCCTGGTGAACTACTCCTCGGAGGAGCTGCCGCGCATGCTGGGACGCTCCACCCAGGAACTCGGACAGGCGATGGGCCGGGGCTACGACCGCGAAGTTGTTCATGTTGACGACCTCGTGCTCCTCCGGGCCGCCCGCTCATCTAAACTTGGAGCATGACTGAAGCGCTGACCCCTGACGCCCCTGTGATTTCCGACGTTTCCGGTGCTGCCGCCGCTACGCCGGAGAGCCCCGTGGCAGGCGGCGTTCCGTTGTCTCCGGAGGACCTTCAAGCTGCCGTCTATTCCATTGCAGACCGCTCCCGGAATGCCGCCAGGCGCATGGGCCAGGCCAACCGCGCGTGGAAGGATCGGGCCCTGCACGCGATTGGCCAGGCCTTGCTGGACAACCGAAAGCACATACTGGACGCGAACGCCAAGGACGTTGCTGCCGGCCGTGCCAACGGTACGTCGGCCGCGCTGCTGGACCGGCTTACCCTTACTCCTGCCCGCATTGATGGCCTGGTAGCTGCACTGGAGAACCTCGCGGGGCTGCCGGATCCTGTGGGCAACGTGGTCCGTGGACAAACCCTGCCCAATGGCCTGCGCCTTCGCCAGGTCAACGTTCCCATGGGCGTCGTGGCGGCCATTTACGAAGCCCGCCCCAACGTCACCGTGGACATCGCAGGGCTGGCCTTGAAGAGCGGAAATGCCGTTATTTTGCGTGGCGGCTCTGCTGCAGCCAACACCAACGAAGCCCTCGTGCGGATCCTCCGCGAAGCCCTCGATTCCGTAGGCCTGCCCGCGGACGCTGTACAGACGGTAGACCAGTACGGTCGCGAGGGCGCCAACGTGCTGATGCGTGCCCGTGGGCGGGTGGATGTCCTGATTCCGCGTGGTGGCAGGGAACTCATCCAGACCGTGGTCACCAACTCTGCCGTGCCCGTCATCGAAACCGGCGAGGGCAACGTCCATATCTTTATCGATGAGTCGGCCAGCGAAGAGATGGCAGTGGATATTCTCTTGAACGCCAAGACCCAGCGGCCGAGTGTGTGCAACACGGTGGAAACCCTGCTGGTCCACTCCGGTTCACCTGTGCTTCCCGCGGTTGCTGCCGCCCTGCGCTCGGCCGGAGTCAGGCTCCATGTGGACGAGCGAATTGCCGCGGCTTTGGGCAAGGACGTGGAAACCGTTCCTGCCGACGATGAGGATTGGGCAACGGAGTACATGGACCTTGACCTTGCGGTCGCCATGGTTGACAGCCTCGACGACGCCGTCAAGCACATCCGTACGTGGACGACGGGGCACACCGAGGCAATCTTGACGAACAACCTGGCCAACGCCGAGAAGTTCATCTCCGAGGTCGATTCTGCTGCGGTGATCGTGAATGCCTCAACGCGGTTCACCGACGGCGGCGAGCTTGGCTTGGGAGCAGAAGTTGGAATTTCTACCCAGAAGCTGCACGCCCGCGGCCCCATGGGCCTGACCGAGCTGACCACCACCAAATGGATCGTCCAGGGTGAAGGCCAGATCCGCGGCTAGCAACGCTGTAACATAGAACAGAAGTCCGGAACGGTGGAAAGGTCCGCCGTCAAGAATCCTTTGAGAACCAACTAGGGGAGAAGATGCTGTTTCAGCAGATCGCCACGTCCATTGCCGCCCAAACCGAAGGCGGCCACGAGGAACTTGCTCCGCTGTGGGCAGAGCCGTGGGTCTTCGGTGTTGTGATGTTCGCCCTCCTGCTGGTTCTCATGTTCGTCACCCTCTCCTACACCAACCTGGGCAACCGCCACGAAGCCGTGGAAGAGCACTCGGATCCGCACCGCCAGCACCCGAACAAGCACACCCACAAGCAGGGCCACTAACATCATCGCCGCAACACCGCGTGGGGAATCGGAGCGCAGGCTTCGGCTGGGCGTGATGGGTGGCACGTTTGATCCCATCCATCACGGCCACCTTGTGGCTGCCAGTGAGGTCGCCGCCAAGTTTGACTTGGACGAAGTGGTCTTCGTGCCCACCGGCCAGCCTTGGCAGAAGTCAAGCAAGAAGGTCAGCAGGCCGGAACACCGGTATTTGATGACGGTGATTGCTACCGCTTCGAACCCCCGGTTCACGGTAAGCCGTGTGGATGTGGACCGCCCGGGCCCTACGTACACCATTGACACGTTGCGTGACCTGAGGGCGCAGCGTCCCGATGCGGACCTCTTCTTCATCACGGGTGCTGACGCCTTGGCCCAGATCCTTTCCTGGAAAGACGTGGACGAGCTCTGGTCGCTGGCGCACTTCGTCGGTGTTACCCGTCCCGGACACGAACTGAATGATTTGGGTCGCACGGATGACGTGAGTCTTCTGGAGGTGCCGGCCATGGCTATTTCCTCCACGGATTGCCGAAACCGCGTGAATGAAGGAAACCCGGTGTGGTATCTCGTGCCTGACGGCGTGGTGCAGTACATCGCCAAGTATGGACTGTATGCCGCGAAGCCTGCGGCAAATGAGTTCGCGCCGTCATTGTCCGGATCAGACGACCAAGCACGTACTGAATGAGTTTTGAATGAGCAGCCAGGAACAGCGACCCATCCGTAGCCGGCGTGAGCTTCGCCGGGCCCGCGAAGAGCAGCAACAAGCGGCCCAAGCGACAGTGGCTGTAGACGCCGCAGCGGCTACGGCACCTCCTGCTGGCCAGAAAGTCGCCGCTGCTCAAGGATCCGAGGCTCAAGGACCCGATGCCCAGGGAAGCGCCCGTAATCGGCGTGCTGCCGACGCACCTGTGGACGCCCTTGGGTCAGCGGCACAGGAACGGTCCTCCCAAATCCGCGCACGGGACCGCGCAGCCCTTCGCACCATCAAGGAGCTGGCGGACAAAGAGGAGCAACTGTCCGGGGGCGGTCCGCCTACGCGCAGGCAACTGCGCCTGCAGCAGCTGCAGGCTGAAGTCGCTACGTCGGCCAACCCGATTATTCCCGCACCCGGTGCCAAGCTGCAACCGTCCACGTCTTCACCCTCCTCACCGGCTGGATCGCCTGATTCCTCAGGATCCGGCGAGGCACCTCCAGTCAAAGCCACCACCCAGGGCGAAAAGCAGCCTGCGGCGAATGGCCAGGAGATGTCAGTAGAGCAGGCTCTCGCAGTCCGCGAACTGATTGCGGCGCAGGTGCAGAACCAGACAGCCAAGCTGGAGCATATCGCCGAGCAGGATCCGCTTGCAGTGGATCCGGAAGTCCTGGCGCAGCAGATTGCGCTTGCCGAACGTGCCGCGGTCCTGAACAAGCGCGCTGCGGCCAAGCAAAAGCTCGCGGAGCAGAACCAGGCTGAACAGCACCAAGCCGGCAACGCCAAAACGCCTGCCGCTGCGGGTGGCCCCTCAACGGCAAATAACCTCGCCATGGTCACCCCGCTGGAGTTCGTGAAGGTTCCGGGCATCGAGCGCCCCGTCATGAAGCGTCCCAGCACAACTTTCGTGCCGGTAGTGACGTCTTCTGGACCAAAACTTGAGACTTCTTCTCCTGCTGCCCCCGGAAAGGGTGCGCGCGGCCGTGCGGGTGTCCTGGCCAGGGCCGAAGCTCTTGCCCGGAATGCCCGGAAACGTCCTGTCACCGCCGACCAACCGGTCGAGGAAGCCCAACGTCCCCCCGTTTCCGCCAGCACTGCCTACGGTCTCGATCCCCTCGACGCGAGTACTGCGGGCCTGGCCAGGGCGCAGCGCAACAGGCTGCTGCAATACGGTGTCCTCGCGTTGGGCATCGTGGCGCTCATTGTCGGCATCATCATGATTACGAGCGGTTAGTTCCGCTGGAAACGGCTTACGCCACATCAAGGCCATCGGCCATAACAAGGAGTCCCCGTGTCTGCACATGAACAATCCATCACCCTCGCCCGTCACGCCGCGCGTGCCGCTGCAGGCAAGCTCGCAGAAGACATCGTCGCCCTGGATGTCAGCGAAAGGCTTGCCCTGACTGACGTGTTCCTCATCGCCTCTGCTCCGACTGAACGCCAGGTCAACGCCATCGTCGATGGCATCGAGGAAGAACTGCTGAAGCAGGATCTCCGGCCGGTCCGCCGCGAGGGCCGGTCGGAAGGCCGCTGGGTTCTGTTGGACTATGCCGACATCGTCATCCACGTCCAGCATGCGGAAGACCGTGTCTTCTACGCGCTTGAGCGGTTGTGGAAGGACTGCCCGGTGGTAGACCTTGAACTGGGTGACGAAGCCTCCGCCAATGCTGTTTCTGCCGAGGATATTGAGCAGTAGCAGGAGCGCGGCGTCCGAATATGCCCGATTTGGAATTATCGGATTCGCTGTTCTAAGATATTTGAGTTGCTTCGGCGGGAATAGTAGAAAAACTCCCGGTGAAACGGCAAGGATATGGGGCTGTGGCGCAGCTGGTAGCGCACCTGCATGGCATGCAGGGGGTCAGGGGTTCGAGTCCCCTCAGCTCCACTTTGAGGTCCTGCTTTCGTGATGAAGACATGTCATCCGGAAAGCAGGACCTTTGTCGTTTCCACGCATATCCGGGCGGCGCAGAGGCACTTCGAGCTCACCCGGATGCGTGATGCAGTTCACTCTGCCTCGATTTCGCTTCTCGAGGGAATGTGGTTAGTATTGACGAGTTGCTTCGGCAGGAAGGGAAGTCTTCCTCACCGGACCAGCAACTTTCCGGGGCTGTGGCGCAGCTGGTAGCGCACCTGCATGGCATGCAGGGGGTCAGGGGTTCGAGTCCCCTCAGCTCCACTTCGGATGAGAACCCCGCTCGGTAGAGCGGGGTTTTTCTGTTTCTGCGGGAAACTCTTAGAGGGGTGTACCGCCCCCGGAGAACTGAACCAAGGAAAGCGAGAGCCCGCATCGTGATCGTACAGGACCTGGATACACTGTTCGGCACGCTCAGCAGGATTCCGGACGTCGAAGCGGACAACCTGCATGCCTATGACGCCACGGACGGGCTCCTTCTGGAGACCGCCAGGGACATCATTGGGTCCGGTGCCAAGGTGGTTATTATCGGCGACCGCTACGGAGCCCTAACGCTTGGCACTGTGGCGGGGCTCGGCGTCGAAAATGTCCGCGTCCACCAGGACCTGTATACCGGAAGGCTTGCGTTGCAGCGCAACGCCTCGAGGGCGGGGCTGGAAACCTCTTTCACGGCACATGAACTCGGCAGGGAGCTGTTGGAGGGTGCAGATGCAGTACTTCTGCAGCTGCCTAAGTCGCTGGCTGAGTTGGAGGAAATTGTCGACGCCGTTGCCCGGCATGCCGGGCCGGATGCGGTCCTGCTTGCAGGCGGTCGCGTCAAGCACATGTCCCTGGGCATGAATGCAGTGCTCGCACGATACTTCGAGTCGGTACAACCGCAACTCGCGCGGCAGAAGTCGAGGGTGCTGGTAGCACGGAACCCCATCCCGACTACAGGAATGGCTCCCTACCCCCTCCTCGACTACCTTCCGGAACTCGGCCTGAGCGTGTGCGCTCACGGCGCCGCGTTCTCCGGAGCGCGCCTGGACATCGGCACCCGCTTTCTGTTGACTTTCCTGGACAGCATGCCCGATGCCACCCGGGTTGTGGACCTTGGGTGCGGTACCGGTATCCTCGCAGCAATGTATGCCCGCCAGCGGCCTGCCGCGCGCGTCGTGGCAACCGACCAGTCGGCCGCAGCTGTGGCGTCCGCCCTAGGCACCGCCTTGGCCAACGGTCTTGAGGACAGGATCAGCGTGGTCCACGACGACGCCATGTCCACGCTCGAGCCGGCCAGCGCGGAGCTCATCATGCTGAACCCGCCTTTCCATCTGGGGTCCAGCGTGCATGCAGGGGCTGCGCTGAAAATGTTCCAGGCCGCAGCGACAGTCCTGGCACCGGGCGGCGAACTGTGGACCGTGTACAACAGCCACTTGCAGTACCGGACGGCGCTGGAAAAGATCATCGGACCCACGGTGGTGGAGGGCCGTAATCCGAAGTTCACCGTGACGAGGAGCCGACGCGCGGGGAAGTAGTGCGGACGGTGTCGCATACAATTCATTGGCATCGTTACCAAGCCCTGACCCTGATGGCTGCGTGTGCGCGTAGGCGTGGGGTCGTAGGTATCGTACGATTCAGACACATATGAAGTTCGATGGAGTATTTCCGAATGACGAGGGGATTCAGTGACTGAGATCCGGCAGCCGACCATGAGGCGCGGAACGAATCTACCCCGAATGGGGGACTTCAATCTGACCGTCATCCTGGAAGCGATCCGGCGGTCTTCCGGTGGACTGAGCAGGGTGGAGTTGGCCCAGATCGTCGGCTTGTCCCCCCAAACCATTTCCAACATTTCCCGTCGGCTTCTCGACCAGCAGTTGATCATCGAGGCAGGCAAAGAGGGCAGCGGCCCGGGTAAGCCACGCACCATCCTGCGGCTCAATCCTTCCGGGATGTACGCAGTCGGCGTTCATCTTGATCCTGCGGTTATCACGTTTGTTGTCCTGGATCTCCTCGGGGATGTCGTCCGGCATTCACGCATGGCTACCCCCGGCGGGGAACCGGCAGCCGTGATCAAGAGCATTGCCGAGCAGATTACGGTCCTCATTGAAGAGTCGGGCGTCGATTCGTCAAAAATCGCGGGACTCGGTGTGGCGGTTCCGGGCCCGATCGACCTTGATGAAGGTTCTGTTGTGGAGCCGCCCCTGCTGACCCGCTGGAACCGGGTTCGCATCCGTGAGGCACTGACGGAAGCCACTGGACTTGAAACGCTGGTGGACAAGGATGTCACGAGTGCAGCGGTGGCTGAAACCTGGGCCGGTGGCGCAAGCGGCGCCGGCAGTTTTGTTTTCATGTACATGGGCACCGGTATTGGCTGCGGCATTGTCCTGAACGACGAAGTGGTCCGCGGGACGTCGGGAAACGCCGGCGAGATCGGCCACATCATTGTTGATCCCCAAGGGCCGCAGTGCGACTGTGGACTTCGAGGCTGTGTGAAGTCCTCGTGTATTCCACAGGTGCTGGTTGCCGAAGCCGAAGCCGCGGGGGTGTTGGACGGCCATGGCGACGACGCTGACGGTCCCGAGGTGCAGGAGCGCTACGCCCTGTTGTGCGACAAAGCCGACGCGGGGGATGAGAAGGCGATTGCCATTCTCGATAAATCCGCCACCCTCGTAGCACGTGCGGTCTCGGTGGTCACCAACACCCTGGACGTGGAGCGGGTGGTTTTTGGTGGCCCGTTCTGGGGTCGGATGTCCAAGTACTTCCTGGACCGGGTTCCCGGCTTGATTGCCGAGAACAGTGCTGCACGCATGATCCATGGAATCGATGTTGTGGGTTCCGGTGTGGGCGAAGATGTGGGCGCCATCGGTGCGGCATGCCTCGTCCTGGAACACACGCTGGCGCCACGTGCCCAACGGCTCCTGCTGGAGGGCTAGCAACTCACCAACGCTCACCGAAGGGATCATCATGCGCCGCCCGCCGAGGTTTGCCACCGTCATTCCGATCGTCGCCGTGCTTCTCGCCGCATCAGCTTGTTCATCCACGCCAGAGTCGCCCGGGGACAAGACGCTGAAGATCGTCTACCAGAAGACGGACTCGTTTACGGCCCTGGACGCCGTGATGCAGGAGGCCAAAAAGGAGTTCGAAGCGGCTAACTCGTCGGTGACCGTCAACCTTGAGCCCATTCAGGCGAACGATGACGATTACGGTACGAAGCTGGCTTTGGCCCAGCGCTCCGCAGATACCGCTCCCGACGTTTTCTATGAGGACACCTTCAAGGTGCGTTCCGACGTCGACGCCGGCTACCTCCTCAAGCTCGACAGTTACCTGGGCAATTGGGACGACTGGGCGAAATTCGACGAAGCCGCCAAGGCTGCCGGCCGCGCCGATGACGGCGGCATCTACGCCGTCCCGCTGGGTACCGACACCCGCGCCATCTGGTACAACAAGGTGGTTTTCCAGAAGGCCGGGATTCCCGTTCCCTGGCAGCCCAAAACGTGGGAGGACATACTTTCCACGGCCCGAGCCATAAAGGCCTCGGATCCCGGGGTCATTCCCTTCAACATGTATGCGGGCAAGGGGACCGGCGAGGGCACTGTCATGCAGAGCTTTTACGAACTCCTCTACGGGACGGACAGTACCCTTTACGACGAGAACGAGAAGAAGTGGGTAGTCGGATCCCAAGGTTTCACTGATTCCCTGGCCTTCCTGAAAACCCTCTATGACGAGAAGCTCGCTGTGAGCCCCGCTGAAGCCCTTGATCCCAACGTGTGGAAGAAGGTGTTTGGCGAGTGGTTCCCGCAGGGCAAACTCGCGGCGACCGTGGAAGGCTCCTACTCGCCGTCGTTCTGGCAAAAAGGTGGAGCCTACGAGTGGGCGGGCTACGAGCAGGACATGGGCGTTGCCATGTTTCCCACCAGGAACGGGCAGGAGCCCGGCGGTGTGAGCATGTCCGGCGGCTGGACCTTGGCTGTCGGCGCAAAGAGCAAGAACCCGGACCTGGCCTTCCAGTTCCTTACCACTGCCTTGAACAAGAAAAACGCCTTGGCTTTCGACATCAACAACTCACAGATCGCTGTTCGTTCCGACGTCGCATCCGAACCGAGCTACCTTGCCGCCAATCCGTTCGTGAAGGACGTCTCGGAGCTTGTCAAAGTAACCCACTACCGTCCGGCCACAGCCGACTATCCGCGGATTTCAACAGCAGTCCAGGTTGCTACTGAGTCCGTGATCACTGGCACGCAGAGCCCCGAGGACGCGGCGGCCGAGTACGACGCCACTGTCCGCAAACTGGTGGGTGAGGACAAGGTCATCGAGAAATGAGTATCCGCCGCTACCTGCGGCTGTTACCGGTAGTACCGGCGATCCTCCTGTTGCTCCTCTTCATGCTGGCGCCGGTGGTGTGGTCTTTCTATGCTTCGTTCACCGACGCTGCCCTATCCGGCCGTGCTGCCCGGGACCCCCGCTGGGTGGGGGCGGAGAACTATGCGCGGATGCTCGGCGACGACTCGTTTCCGGTGGCTGCATGGCTGACTGTGGTGTTTGTGGTGGCCTCGGCGGTGGTGGGCCAGAACGTTTTGGGCTTGTTGATCGCGCTGCTCATGACGAGGTCGCGACGGGCAGTGTCCTCATGGGTTGGAACGGCCGTAGTGGCCGCCTGGGTTCTGCCGGAGATCGTGGCGGCTTTTGCCGCCTACGCCTATTTCAACCGCGATGGGACGTTGAACCAGGCTGTTGGCCTGTTCGGTGGCCAGGGGCCGGACTGGCTGTATTCGTTTCCCTTGGTGGCCATCGTCCTGGCCAACACGTGGCGTGGGACGGCGTTTTCGATGTTGGTTTACCGTGCCGCCCTGTCCGATGTGCCGCGCGATGTCTCCGAGGCTGCCTTGATGGATGGTGCCCGGGGGTGGCAGCGGCTGGCGTTCATTACTTTGCCGTTGATCAGGAGCAGCATTGCCACGAACCTGATGCTGATCACGCTTCAGACTTTGGCCGTGTTCACCCTGATTTGGGTGATGACGGCCGGCGGACCGGCCAATGCCAGTACGACGCTGCCGGTGCTGGCCTACCAGGAGGCGTTCAAGTTTGGCGACATCGGCTACGGCACTGCGGTTGCTTCGGTGCTGATTGTCCTCGGTCTGGTCTTTGGCGGGGTGTACGTCCGGCTTCTCAGGGAGCAGGAACCCCGGGCATTGGCATCACGGGAGCGGCGGCTGTGACGTCATGGAACCGGAAATCAAGGGCAAGGCTCGGCGCCGACGTTTCCCTGGCTTTGATTGGCTTCTGCTTCGTGGCGCCCCTGCTCTGGCTGCTGCTGGCCGCCGTCGACCCTCAAGCCGGGTACCAGACCAAGGTGCCGGCGGCGCCGTCGATGCTGAACTTCACTGCGGTTTTCACGCCGGAGTTACTCTTCCAGCCCCTTGCCAACAGTTTTGTGCTGTCCGCTGGAACGGCGGTGGTCAACCTCTTGGCGGCCGTGCTCGCGGCTTATCCGTTATCCCGGTACCAGTCCAGATTCAATAAGCCTTTCATGTACTCCGTGCTGTTTGGGACCTCGTTGCCCGTGACGGCGATCATGGTGCCCGTGTATGGATTGTTCGTCCAGTTGGACCTGTTGGACTCGATGGCGGCCACCATTTTTTTCATGGCCACCACGACGTTGCCCATGGCGATCTGGATGACGAAAAACTTCATGGATTCCGTGCCGTTGGATTTGGAGGAAGCCGCATGGGTGGACGGTGCCTCGGGGATGGCGGCGTTGCGGACCGTTGTGTTGCCACTGATGAGGCAGGGCTTGGGCGTGGTGTTTATTTTCGTGTTCATCCAGGCATGGGGCAACTTCTTCGTGCCCTTCATCCTGCTGCTTTCCACCGCGAAGCAGCCCGCCGCGGTCACCATTTTCAGCTTCTTCGGCCAGCACGGGGCGATCGCCTACGGACAGCTCGCGGCGTTCTCGATTCTGTACTCGTTGCCGGTACTGGTGCTCTACGCCGTGGTGTCGAGGAGCATGGGCAGCTCGTTTGCCCTGTCCGGAGCTATGAAGGGCTGATTGGAGCCATGCGAGGCTAGTCGATGTCCTCGACGATTTCGCCGTAGGGAATCGATTCATCAAGGTGGGCCTGATGGCCCGTGGGGCCGGGGTTATACGTGATCCGGACACCGTGCCGTTGTTCCGCAGCGGACTGCTGCAAGACGGGCCGGACGGCCAAGGCGACATGCTCTGTCTGGCCGGCGAGGTACTCCTGGTAACGGGCTGGTAGCTGTGGCATGGCAAAAGGATAGACCTCGGAAGCCTCCATGGGGAGGGCTCCCCATTGCGTCCTTAAACGGGGGAGGCTTGGATAGAGTGGCCGTTGCAGGGCCGGGGCGCAGGACGCCGGGTCCCGGCAGCGGCGAAACAAACACCAGCGAGGGGACCACGAGTGCAGCAGACCACAGCCACGGCCGGAATCGACGCACCGGACATGGCCCGTGCCCAGCAACTCGTTGGCAGCATCATCCGTAGTTTCGAGGCCAAGGTGGTGGGCCAGGGCCGGCTCCGGGAGACACTGCTCATCGGACTTTTGACGGGCGGACACGTCCTCCTGGAAAGCGTTCCCGGCCTGGCGAAGACCACGGCCGCGCAGACCATAGCGGAGTCGGTGAGTGCCGAGTTCCGCCGCATCCAGTGCACCCCGGACCTCCTGCCCAGCGATATCGCCGGGACACAGATTTTCGATGCGGCCAAGGGCACCTTCGTCACCCAGTTGGGTCCCGTCCACGCCAACATCGTGCTGCTCGACGAGATCAACCGGTCCAGCGCCAAGACGCAAAGCGCCATGCTGGAGGCCATGCAGGAGAGGCAAACTTCGATCGGTGGCGAATCGTATCCACTACCCGAGCCGTTCCTGGTGCTGGCAACCCAGAACCCCATTGAGCAGGAGGGCACCTACCGCTTGCCTGAGGCCCAAATGGATCGCTTCATGCTCAAGGACGTCCTCGATTATCCCAGCCCGGCCGAGGAAGCCGAAGTGATCCGGCGGATAGATGCCGGTGTGTTCAGCGCAGCTCAAAAACCACCCGCGGCTGCCTCCCTGGATGCTGTTGTCCAAGTCCAGGAACTCGTACGGCGGGTCTACATCGACCCGGCGATCGTGAGGTACATCGTGGGCCTGGCCTACGTCACCCGCAACGCCTCCCAGTACCTCGAACCGCGCTTGGCCAACCTCATCGAATTTGGTGCAAGCCCCAGGGCGAGCATCGCTTTCAGCCAGGCGGCCAGGGCTCTCGCCTTGCTCAATGGCCGGGACCACGTCATTCCGGAGGACGTCAAGAAACTCGCCCACCGCGTCCTTCGCCACCGCATCGTCCTCGGTTTCGACGCTGTGGTGGAGGGAGTTCCTGTGGAAACGGTGATCGACGCCGTCCTTGCATCCGTACAGACGCCGTAGCGGGGGCCGCAGGTGCCCAGCCTCCTCCACCGCGTCAAGTCCAGGATGTTCATCTTCGCGCATCGCAGGACCCTTACCCTGCTGGATGGCGAGTATGGATCCGTATTCAAGGGCCGCAGCCTGGATTTCGACGAACTGCGGGCCTACGTCCCCGGGGATGAAGTGCGGGACATTGATTGGAAGGCCACCGCGCGTCATGGTTCGCCCTTGGTCAAGCGCTACGTTGCTGTACGCCGCCATTCCGTCCTGCTGCTCGTCGATACCGGACGGACCATGGCAGCCCAGGCTGCCTCCGGTGAAGCCAAGAAGGACATAGCCATCGAAGCCGCCGGAGTTCTTGGGTACCTCGCCTGCCGGCACGGCGACGACGTAGGACTCCTGCACGGTTCGGCCACTGCCTCCCGATACCTGGCACCGCGTGGCGGCGAGGAGAACCTGGAACGGCTGCTCCGCGAACTGGATGCGACCATTTCCCTTGATGGCCCTGCGAGCGCGATCACGCAACAACTCAACTATGCGCTGCGGTATGTGAAGGGGCGCCTGCTGATCGTTGTTATCGCGGACGAGTTCATGCCCGACGCCCATGCGGAACATCTGCTGCGGCGGCTGCGCGTCCGCCACGAGGTCCTTTGGCTCACCATCCGGGACGCGGAGCTGGCTTCGGATCCGGACAGCACGGACGTCGGAAGCGGGTTTTCCATTCCTGCTGCTTTAGCGACGGACGTCACGGTACGCGACGCCTACGCGGACGCCATGCAGCACAGGGAAGAAGACCGCCAAGCGATTTTCCGCAGGCTTGGAATCGCAGAGTTGCAAACGCGGGGCACCGCGGACCTGCTTCCTGCTGTCTTCGCACTCCTGGATAAGCATAGATCCGGTGGACCCTCGTCTTCAGGCGCTCGCAGGGGTGGACGCCATGGATGATGAGGCTTCGTTCTACGCGCCCCTCGTGTACCAGCAGCACTGGCTGTGGCTGGGGTTGGCACTTCTCCTGATCGTTACCGGCTGGTATGCGTGGCTCCTGTTGCCGCGTGCAATAAAGCGGTCAGCCATACTGTCCGAGACGACGCACGACCTGGAATCAGTCCGGGCAGCCTGCCTGCGCGCCATTGGCGCCATCGAGTTGGACGTCGACGGCGGCCGTATGCTTGAGCGCGACGCCCACCAGAGGCTGAGTCTCCTCGTGCGGGAGTTCGCAGCCGCGGCGACGGGCCTGCCGGCCGCTTCCATGACCCTGGAGGAATTACGGCGTCACGGCCTGGATCATTTTGCTGTGCGGATCGCCCGAATCTACCCGAACGAGTTCGCTCCTGTCGCAGTTCAATCGGTTCGTGATTCTGCGAACGCAGCACGAGAGGCGGTAGAGGCGTGGAATTGACCTATTGGTGGGTTCTTCCACTCGCGCTGGCAGCCCTGCTCTTGGCCGCATGGCTGTTCCGCCGCAGGGTTCGCCCAACAACAAGGCCGGTGGCACACGGGGAGCGGCTCACCGATCTTCCCGCGTACCAGCAGGCACTCCGCCGGCATCGGAAAAGATTGATCCTTGCTGTTGCCCTGGGAGCCGTGTTCCTCGCAGCCACGGCAACAGCCGCAGCGAGGCCCTCCCAGAGGACCACCGATCAACCTGAGATCCGTAACCGGGACATCATGCTGTGCCTGGATGTTTCCGGCTCCATGACCAGCACTGACGCCGCCATCACCGGGGTGTTCAAGGACCTTGCCCGCGAATTCGACGGCGAGCGCATCGGCATGGTGATCTTCGACAGCAGCAGCGTCCACCTCTTCCCGCTCACGGACGACTACGAGTACGCCGCCGAGCAACTGACGGCAGCACAAGAGGCCTTGGACAGCGGCGCCGGGTCCTTCTTCGACGGCACCTGGAACGGAGGCGGCTCGTCACTGATCGGTGACGGCCTTGTGTCCTGTGTCCAAAGCTTCCCCGACGTCGGACCCGCCACCAATGACGCCAAGCGCTCGCGGTCTGTGGTGCTGGCTACGGACAACTTCCTTTCCGGCAACCCGATCTTCACCTTGGAGCAGGCCGGCGCCTTGGCCAAGAGCAAGGATGTGAGGGTCTATGCGCTGAACCCCGGAGATTTGGACTATGGTGACGATCCTGAGCAGCCAGGTGCGCGGCTCAGGGCGGCAGCGGAGATGACGGGCGGCAGCTACTACACCCTGGACAGCCCGGAAACCGTTCCCGGCATTGTCCGTAAGGTGCAGGAGACCGAGGCCACAAGCTATCTTGCCGCACCCCAGGTAGTTGTTGCGGACGCCCCGGCGTGGCCCATCGGCATTGCCCTGATTTCAGGGACGGGAATAGTGCTGCTCGGATGGAGGGCGCAGCCATGAACAACGTGACCATCGCGCCGCTTCTTCCCTGGCCGTTCCTGGCTGCACTTGCCTTGGCCGTGGTTACCTTTACCGTCTGGCTCATGGTTCGGGGCCGCCAGCCCAAGCGGGCCTCCCGATCCGCAGCCTTCCGGGGTGCCGCCGTCGTGCTTGTTGTCCTGGCGGCGCTCCGCCCCGGTTGGGCGGGCAACGACGCAAGGGGCGCCGTGGCAGACCTGGACGTTTTCTTCGTGGTTGATACGAGCACCAGCATGGCGGCGGAAGACTACAACGGAACCCACACCCGGCTTTCCGGGGTCAAGCAGGACGTGATGGCAGTTGCCAAAGAGTTGGCGGGTGCGAAGTTCTCCTTGATCACTTTCGACAGCAAAGCGACCGTCCGCATGCCACTGAGCCAGGACGCCACCGCCCTGCAGACCGCCATTGTCACACTCCAGCCGCAGAATCCGCGCTACGCCAACGGCAGCAGCGTGACCGGTGCCGGGGAGATACTCCAGGAAAGGCTGGCCGCCGCCCAGGAACAGCACCCCGGGCGTCCGGCACTGGTGTTCTACGCCGGCGACGGTGAGAACACCAGCTCCGGCACACCTATGCCCCTGCCCATCAACCCTGCCACTGTGGCCGGGGGAGCGGTGCTGGGGTACGGCAGTTCCCAAGGCGGACGGATGAAAGACCCGGCCAAGGACGACGGTGATTACGTGCAGGACAGGAGCGGTGACTCCTCGCAGGATGCCGTGTCGCGGATCGATGAAGGTCAACTGCGGACCATTGCCTCGCAGCTCAACGTGCCGTACGTCCACCGGAGCGGAACGGAAACGACAGCAGCGATGCTCGGCAAGGCACAACCCGGCACGCTGGCAGCAACTCACGACGACGCAACGGGCCGCGCCGAACTTTACTGGCTACTTGCACTGGCGGCATTCCTCCTGGCCATGCATGAACCGCTCCGGCAGCTGGCAGCCCTAAGGGACTTGCGGGGGACACCTGCCCTGCACCAGTCCCACGATGGCAAGGCTTCCGTTCGATGAGCTTCGACCAACCGGGCGGCCACACGCGCCGAATGGACCAAGCCCGACGGCGGAGACGCCAACTTGCGCTGTGGTCCGCCCTGCCATCGCTGGCTGCTCTCGCCCTGGCAGCCAAGCTCCTCACAGTGGCAGGCTTTGGCGGCTCTGCACTTCACGCTTTTGAATCAGGGAACCAAGGCGGCGTGGCCGCGGCAGCTGCCTGGCTGGAGATCGCGAACATCGTTGAACCCCACAAAGCACACTTCGCATCAGGCGACGCCCACGTGCTTGCGGGGGACTTCGAAGCGGCACGAAGCGACTTTGAGGCGGCGCTCGCAGCAAGCCCGGGCATGGACGAGTGCAAGGTGAGGGTGAACCTGGTCCTCACCATCGAAAAACTGGGCGATGCCGCTGAAGCTGCCGGGAGCGCTACGGCGGATGGCCTGTTCCGGGAAGCGCTGGACGCCGGCCAAGCGTCTCCGGTTCAATGCCGTGACGAGGGGCCTGCGAACGCTGCCGGTGAGGGTGACCGGCTGGACGCGGCACGGGAGCGCCTCACAGCCAAGATCGGCAACGATTCCACGCCCGGCGAGGGTGGACGAGATTCTGCGGAAGCACCTCCTCCCGCCCAGCAGGAACAACTCCACAAGCTCCAGGAGAGTGCGCACAAAGCCCAACAGGAACGGGCCGAGGGCCAGGAACGGGAAGAATACTTGCGGAGCCCCGATCAGGGTACCGGCGTGGACCGTCCTTGGTAGGGGTAATGTGCGTGCGACTCCCGGTGGGGTTCGGCAAAGAAAGTTCACCGATTGCCCAGCATCGGGCACGATGTGGAAGTCCTCCTGGCCAAGCAGCGCTCCGGTGCGGACTTTGCCATCACCCAGGTCTTCTTCCACGCCCACGAGTATTCGGACCTGGTCACAAGGGCGCGCCGTGCAGGAGTGACCATCCCGATCATCCCCGGCGTCATGCCGCTCACCAGCGTCCGGCGCCTTAAGCGCCTTGGCGAGCTGGCCGACGTCGACCCTTCACCTGTTCTCATGGAGCGCCTGGCTGCCGCGGACACCGAAGCCGAGCGCCGCAACCTTGGCGTGGCCGCAACGGTTGACATCGCCAACGCGGCATTGGACGCCGGCGCCCCCGGCATCCACGTTTACACGTTCAATGAGCACGCGCATGCCCTGGATGTGCTGGACAAACTGGCGCTTCTGCGGCCTGCCCGCCCAACGAACCGGGTGAGCACCATGGCCCGCCCCCAGGAATTCGTTGGCTGAAACCGCCAAGTAGGCCAGGCATAAACGACGCCGGCCGGTTACCTGAAAAGGTGACCGGCCGGCGTCGTGGTTCTACGGGTGGGTGCTACTCCCAAAGGATTTCGTCGTCCACTACGCCGTCTTCGTCTGCGGCGACCACGAGTGTCTCGTCGGTGAAATGCGAGCCGAGGGTAAAGTCCAGCACGAAGTAGCGTTCGGGTTGGCCAGGGTAGATGGCAACATGACCGAGCTTGAGGGCATTCAGGAACACATCATTGGTGAGCTGGGATTTGTCCCTCACGCCGAAGACCGATTCCAGTTGTTCTTCCTTCAGCTGCGAACTATGGAAATGCAGGAACTGCTGGGGGTTCGTCCCGTCCTGGTCCAGTTCGTCGGCGATCATCTCCCGGACCTGGTCAACCAGCTCCGGGAGGAATCTCAAGCGGTAGTCCACCTTGTGCATGGCGGCCTCGTCGAAATGGTCATGTGCCGTGACGTTGAGGTCCAACTCAAGCTGGTTCCCGCCGAGTTCATGCTGGGCGACGAAGCAGTGTTCACGCCCGTGGTTGAGCTCGATCTCCCCAAAATGTTTGCTCGCTACCTTGCCCATGTGATCAATCTAACCCCAACCTCCGGCGTGTTCCAGCAATTGGGGATATTTCACTTCCTCCGCTGCGGACCCTTGACGGGCGTGGCTTTCAGGGGATGCAGGCCGCTCTTTTCGGTCGTGCCCCGAAGCGTGTCAGCGAGCAACTGCGTGAACAGTTGCACCTGGGCCGTGCGCTTTTCATTGATGAGCAGGGCGAACACGTTTCGTGCCAGCCGGATGTCCGGAACGTCAAGGACCACGACGCCGGGTGGCCGGTTCCGCAGCGCCAGTTCCGGCACCAGCGACGCACCAAGACCCGCCGCCGTCATCTCCAGGCTGGCGTGGAAGTCGTCACTGTAGGCAACGACGCGGGGGTGCAGGTTGCAGCTGGCGAAAAGTCGCTCGATGACCAAGGCGTCACTGGTACCGGGATGGTGGATGATCCACGGCATGTCCGAAAGATGCGCAGCCTCGATTTCGGCATCCTCCCGGATCTTCCAGGAAGCAGGGAGCACCACACGGAAGTCGTCGTCGCCGATCCATTGCCGCTCCAGCGAGTGCGGCCACGCCAATCCGGATTGGCCCACCTGGTACACGAGGGCCACATCCAGCTCGCCGCCGCTGCGCAGGCCCTGAATGGTCTGCGCCGGCTCAGCCACGGACACCTTCAGTTCAATGCCGAGGCCGTTCCATCGCTCATTGCGCAGGATATCGGGCAGTACGTACGTGGCGAGACTGGGAAAGATCCCCAGCCGCAGTTCCTGTGCGGGGGCATCGTTGGTCCTTGATGCTGCGGCGAGGAGCGCTTCGACGTCTGTCAGCACTTTGGATGCGTGCCGCGTCATGGTGACGGCCGCCTCGGTCGGTACCACGCTTCTTGCGGAGCGCAGGAACAATTCGACGCCGGTGTCCCGTTCTAAGGCTGCCATTTGCTGGGACACGGCCGAGGCGGTGTAACCGAGTTGGGCTGCCGCTGCCGCGAACGAACCCAACCGGGTGACCTCCATCAATGTACGGAGGTGGAGAAGGTTGACCATCAGCACACCGTACTGTTCGCCACGCCACATTTTCAAAGTGTCGCGACACGCCGGAAACGGGCGACACGCTGGAGATTAAATGTGGCTAAGTAGTCCACAGGGTGTGGATTTCATCTCTCACTTTGGCGGAATCACGGACATTTTGAGGGCCCTCACCTGTGGACGGACGGTGGATTGAATGACATACTTGTAATACATCATCTTGGGGTTCCGGAGAGAAGCTTGCACTACATGTAGTATCGATTTACGGATTGAGCGGGAAACCAGCCCAAGACCAAACAGAGCGTGTTGGCTGCCACAGCAGCCTGCGGGCCGTTATCGGATTCAGTAATTAGTTCCGGTTGAGCCCGCCAGATACGAAGAGCTACAGACTTCAACTAAGGGGACAGGGATCATGACCGTAACGGTTTACACGAAGCCGGCCTGTGTTCAGTGCAACGCAACCTACCGCGCACTCGACAAGAAGGGCATTGCCTACCAGAGTGTCGATATCTCCCAGGACGCCGAGGCCCTCGAGCGCCTCAAGGCACTGGGTTACATGCAGGCTCCTGTCGTCGTGACCGAGCAGGATCACTGGTCTGGATTCCGCCCGGACAAGATCGAGGAACTGGCACAGGCCGCTTCCTCCGTGGCCTAGTTTTCGTTAACTGACTCCGCCACCACATCAAGCAAGAATTCCTATGTAGTCGAGGTGACTCCCATGGCACCGCTGGCAGCGGCAACCGCTCGCAATGAGACGGAAGCTGTCACCACGAGGAGTCACCTCATCTACTTTTCCTCCACCTCCGAGAACACCAAGCGCTTTGTCCAGAAACTGGGCAGGGATGCGGCGCGCATCCCTCTCTACGCCCAGGATGCACCGCTTCAGGCTCTTGAACCCTTCGTCCTCGTCTTGCCTACCTACGGCGGCACCAACGGGGAGGGTTCCGTGCCTAAACAGGTCATCAGGTTTCTGAACAACCCCGGGAACAGGGAACTGATCCGTGGTGTGATCGGTGCGGGGAACACCAACTTCGCGGACAACTACTGCGCAGCCGGAGACATCATCTCCGTGAAATGCAAAGTTCCGCATCTCTACAGGTTTGAACTCATGGGGACGCCGGAAGACGTCATCCGTGTCAACGACGGATTGGAAAAGTTTTGGACACGACTGTCGCAGAATCAGAAGTAGCCGGGGGCACTGTGGACACGGCCAAGAAGCCACTGCCGGAGGCCTATAAAGGTCTTGGCTATCACGAACTGAACGCCATGCTGAACCTTTACGGTCCAAACGGCGAGATCCAGTTCGAGGCCGACCGCGAGGCCGCGCACCAGTACTTCCTGCAGCACGTGAACAACAACACCGTGTTCTTCCACGACCTGGAAGAGAAGCTCGATTACTTGGTGAAGAACCAGTACTACGAGCGCGAAACCCTCGACCAGTACACGATGAACTTCATCCGGGACCTCTTCAACCGGGCGTACAAGAAGAAGTTCCGCTTCGAGACCTTCCTCGGTGCCTTCAAGTTCTACACCTCGTACACCCTGAAGACGTTCGACGGCAAGCGTTTCCTTGAGCGCTACGAAGACCGCGTTTGCATGGTTGCGCTGCACCTCGGCCGCGGCAACGAAGAGCTCGCCACCCGCCTGGTGGACGAGATCATCGACGGTCGCTTCCAGCCGGCCACCCCCACCTTCCTCAATGCCGGCAAGGCCCAGCGCGGTGAGCTCGTTTCGTGCTTCCTGCTGCGTATCGAGGACAATATGGAATCGATCGCGCGTGCCATTAACTCCGCACTGCAGCTCTCCAAGCGCGGTGGCGGTGTGGCACTGTCCCTCACCAATATCCGCGAGCATGGCGCACCGATCAAGCAGATCGAGAACCAGTCCTCGGGCGTCATCCCTGTGATGAAGCTCCTCGAAGACAGCTTCTCCTACGCCAACCAGCTCGGTGCCCGCCAGGGTGCCGGTGCCGTGTACCTGCACGCGCACCACCCGGACATCTACCGCTTCCTGGACACCAAGCGTGAAAACGCGGACGAGAAGATCCGCATCAAGACGCTGTCTCTTGGAGTCGTGATCCCGGACATCACGTTCGAGCTGGCCAAGAAGAACGAGGACATGTACCTCTTCTCGCCGTACGACGTCGAGCGCGTGTATGGCATCCCCTTCTCCGACGTCTCCGTCACCGAGAAGTACTACGAGATGGTGGATGATTCCCGGATCAAGAAGACCAAGATCAACGCCCGCGAGTTCTTCCAGACCCTCGCCGAGATCCAGTTCGAGTCCGGCTACCCGTACATCATGTTCGAGGACACCGTGAACCGGGCCAATCCGATTGACGGCAAGATCACCATGAGCAACCTTTGCTCGGAGATCCTGCAAGTTTCCTCGCCGTCCATCTACGCCGAGGACCTGAGCTACGAAACCGTGGGCAAGGACATTTCCTGCAACCTCGGTTCCATGAACATCGCCAAGACCATGGACTCGCCGGACTTCGGTCTCTCCATTGAGACGTCCATCCGTGCACTCAGCGCTGTGTCGGACATGTCCTACATCAACTCGGTTCCCTCCATTGCGCAGGGCAACGCACAGAGCCACGCCATCGGCCTGGGCCAGATGAACCTCCACGGGTACCTTGCCCGTGAGCGGGTCCACTACGGTTCCGAAGAGGGCCTGGACTTCACCAACATTTACTTCTACACGGTGTTGTTCCACGCTTTGCGTGCTTCCAACAAGCTCGCAATCGAGACGGGCCAGAAGTTCGGTGGCTTTGAGAAGTCCGCTTACGCAAGCGGCGAGTTCTTTGACAAGTACACCGAGCAGGAATGGGCTCCGGAAACGGAGCGCGTGCGTGAGCTGTTTGCCGGTCACCACATTCCTACGCAGGACGACTGGCGCGAGCTCAAGGCTTCCGTCATGGAGCACGGCATCTACAACCAGAACCTCCAGGCCGTTCCGCCCACCGGTTCGATCAGCTACATCAACAACTCCACGTCGTCCATCCACCCGGTGGCCGCGAAGATCGAGATCCGCAAGGAAGGCAAGATCGGCCGCGTGTACTACCCGGCTCCTTACCTGACCAACGACAACCTGGAGTACTACCAGGACGCGTACGAGATCGGCTACGAGAAGATCATCGACACCTACGCCGCCGCCACGCAGCACGTGGACCAGGGCCTGTCCCTGACGCTGTTCTTCAAGGACACCGCCACCACCCGCGATATCAACAAGGCGCAGATCTACGCATGGCGCAAGGGCATCAAGACGCTCTACTACATCCGTCTCCGCCAGCTCGCGCTGGAAGGGACTGAGGTGGAGGGCTGCGTCAGCTGCATGCTCTAATCAACCGAAAGCGGTTGATGTATTGCGGCCACTGCCGCACACAAAACTGAAGATTACGACGGCGGGTTCCCACCCGCCGTCGTACGCTTACCTTAAAGAACCCAACGCTAAAGGGGATGACATGACCGAGAAGGTCAAGCTGCTGAGCCACGTCGAAGCCATCAACTGGAACAAGATCCAGGATGACAAAGACGTGGAAGTCTGGAACCGCCTGGTTAACAACTTCTGGCTTCCGGAGAAGGTGCCGCTGTCCAACGACGTCCAGTCGTGGCACACGCTGACGCCGGAAGAGCAGCAGCTGACCATGCGCGTCTTCACCGGCCTGACCCTGCTGGACACCATCCAGGGCACCGTGGGCGCTGTCTCCCTCATTCCGGACGCGCTGACCCCGCACGAAGAAGCTGTGTACACCAACATCGCTTTCATGGAATCGGTGCACGCGAAGTCGTACTCGTCCATCTTCTCCACGTTGTGCTCCACCAAGGAGATTGACGACGCTTTCCGCTGGTCGCTCGAGAACGAGAACCTGCAGAAGAAGGCGCAGATCGTCATGGACTACTACCAGGGCGACGATCCCTTGAAGCGCAAGGTTGCCTCCACGCTGCTGGAAAGCTTCCTGTTCTACTCGGGCTTCTACCTGCCCATGTACTGGTCTTCCCGTGCCAAGCTCACGAACACTGCCGACCTCATCCGCCTGATCATTCGCGACGAGGCCGTGCACGGCTACTACATCGGCTACAAGTTCCAGAAGGGCTTGGAAAAGGTTTCCGAGGCCCGTAAGCAGGAAATCAAGGACTACACGTTCGAGTTGCTCTTCGAGCTGTACGAAAACGAGGTCCAGTACACGCACGACCTCTACGACGGTGTTGGCCTGGCCGAGGACGTCAAGAAATTCCTCCACTACAACGCCAACAAGGCCCTCATGAACCTCGGCTACGAGGCCATGTTCCCGGCATCCGTCACCGACGTGAACCCGGCGATCCTTTCAGCGCTTTCCCCGAACGCTGACGAGAACCACGACTTCTTCTCCGGCTCGGGCTCTTCCTACGTGATCGGCAAGGCCGTGAACACGGAGGATGAGGACTGGGAGTTCTAAGGACTTCCGGCATTAAGCCACCTTTGATCAGGCGGGCAGCGTATAGCTGCCCGCCTTTTCTGTGTTTTTCCGGCAAACGGATGCATGCACGGCAACGCTCCAGGGGAAGGTCAGCCTACGTCGGTGCAGTCCTTGGAGGTGAGGGGGTGCCGGCAGAGGCTTGTGCAGTAGTGGTACGTATGTGCCCGGGTAGGGGTGGGGCTTTGGATTGGTAGGTGTGTCCGGTGGGGGTTGTGACGTGGATTGTGTGTCTGCTCCCAGCTGCAGGTTTCGCATTCCAGCCTGGGTTTTCTTTGGTGTGGTTGCAGCGTTCGCAGAGTCCGGCGCCGTTGCTCAGGCTTGTCGGTCCGCTGTTGGCCCAGGGGAGGATGTGGTCGATGTGCCGGATGGGTGCGTCGCAGTACGGGGTGCGGCAGGTATGGTCGCGGGTTTCGATGAATTGGCGCATGCCTGCCGGGAACAGACGCGCTTTCGAGTCGGCGGCCACTAGTTCGCCGGTCCCTGGTGCGGTGTAGAGGCGGCGTAACCAGACGTCAAAGCCCGGCTCCTGGGGAGCTACGGACGCGGCTTCAAGCTGCGTTGCGTTGCCTGGCTCGGGTCCGGGGTCAGTTCCTGCGGCTCCGATGAATGACCGTGCCCAGCCGGCCGGGACGATTCCGTAGCCTGCGAGGCGTGCCGGTTCGGTGTCGCCTTGGAACAAGGTGCGGTCGGTCATGACGATCTGTAGGTCAATGCCGGTGTAGCCGTTGGGCGTGCCGGTGATGCGTTCGACGAGGGTGTCGGCCATGACTTGGCCCCGGGAGCGGTCATCGCCGCGGGAGCGGGCGGTGTCGGCGTCCCGGGTGAGGGCAGCGTACGCGGCGACGCCTTGGGCGACGGGTAGGAGTGCGGTGAGGTAGGTCATGGTGTCCGGGGCGGGGCGGAGGCTGACGTGACGTTCCGAGGCGGCGTGGGCGGCGCGTTGGGTGACGGAACGCGGGTCCCTGCGGTAGGCGGCCGCCTTAGCAGCGGCGATGATGGCGCGGTCGCCAGCGCCGTCGAAGGTTCCGGTATCGGCGGAGAGTTCTTCGTCGACAGCACAGCGGTCTTCGATCGAGAGGCAGGCTGTTTCCTTCACCAGCAGCGTTGCCCGCCATTCGTTAAGCCGGCCGTTCTGCAATGCAGCCATGGTGTGGGGCATCTCGGTCACCAAGGCTCTGGCGAGGCCAAGGAGCCGCGAGCCCTTGTTCGGAGATTCACGCCTGGCCAAGGCCACCTGCGCCGCTACGCCTTGGCCTCGCTCCGAGGCCGGAATTCCGGCTGATGTCTGTTCCTCACGTTGAGCCAGGTCAAAGGCCACCGCGATCTTGGCCTGCAAACTTGAAATGGCCGACTTCATGTCCTCAAGCATGCGCAACTGCTTGATGAGGTCGGTGCTCACACTGCCGCTTGGTGCGAGAGCAGCGTGCTTTGCCGGAACGGGTTGATACTCGGCGACAGATGAACCCTTGGCGGGAGCGCGAGCAGGCAATGAGACATCCGCTTTGGCGGCTTGGACTTGCTGACTTCGGCTCATGCTTCCACTCTGTCAGGGGGCACCGACAATTTAGCGTCCCGCCGTAACCTGCTTGAGAAACACAGACTGAAGCGGGAAGTTGGTCGCTCGCGCTCTGCGGGGCGGAAAAGCGAGAGTAGGGTTTTGCTTGTAACCCACGTAGAGCCGAACCGAGTAGATACTGGAGTGCCGCATGACCAAGTACTTGATCTCCTTCCCCAGCGAAGCCATGGTCATTCCGGAAGGGCAGTTCCAAGCGGTGGCAGATGCCGCCCATGCCGTGATCGAGGAAGCCAAAGCAGCCGGTGTATACGTCTTCGGTGGCGGAATCAACGAAGACGTGAAGCCCGTGCGCGTAGCGGGTGATGGCAAAGTGGAACGGGGTACATATCCAGGGCACAACGTACCTAACGGCGGGTACACGATCCTCGAATTGCCGTCCCGCGACGACGCAGTGGAGTGGGCAGCAAAAATTGCAGTGGCGTGCCGGTGCCCGCAGGAACTGAGGGAGTTCCAGTACGATCCGGCGAGCTGACATTGGTCTCCTTGGGCAGCCGGCTGAACCTTCCAGCCCTGCCACACGTCCTTACATCAGAGGGCGATATCTGCCATCTTTCCGGGAAGGACAGCGACCATGACTCAGCTCGGCAAGTTCGAAAAGTACCTGATCGAAGAGTTCTACGACGATTACCGCTCCGGCGATATGTCCCACAAGACGTTCACCCGACGCGTCGCGTTCATCATGGGAAGCATGACCGCAGCCGCGGCAGCCATGACTCTGGTCGGCTGCACACCGGATGAAGTCCCCAGGAGCACGGATCCGATGCCCACGCCTTCGCCCACGTCCGCGGCAACATCACCCGGGACGGCGACTACGGCTGTCCCCAATGCCAAGAGCCCTTTGTCCGTACCTGAGGGCGCCGCGGGGCTAGTCACGGAAACGGTGAAATTCGACTCCGGGGGCACCGAGATCAGCGGCTATTTGGCCCGGCCGGAAGGCAGCCAGCGAGGACCGGGCATTTTGATCTGTCACGAAAATCGCGGGCTCACTCCACATATCCAGGATGTAGCCCGGCGTTACGCCAAGGAGGGCTACGCCGCGTTGGCCCTGGACCTCCTCAGCAGGGAGGGCGGCACGGCTTCACTTGACCCGGATGCAGTCTCCGGGGCTCTGACCCAGGCGGGTGCGCAACGGCACGTCTCCGACTTCGCAGCCGCCTTCGAGTACCTCAACGGACAAGACTTCGTAGAGGAAAGCCGGATAGGCATGGTCGGTTTCTGCTTCGGCGGCGGCATCACCTGGCAGGCGGCCACCGATATCCCCGGACTCAAAGTCACGTCCGCGTTCTATGGCCCTGCCCCGGAGCTGGCCAAAGTGCCCACCATCAAGCCCGCGGTTTTCGGGGTCTACGCCGAAAACGACGCGCGGATCACGGGCCCGATGCCGCAGCTCAAAGAAGCCCTGGACGCGACGAGCGTCAAACACGAACTCAAGGTGTATCCCGGCGTTGACCATGCCTTCCACAACGACACCAGCGAGCGGTACGTCGAAGTCCAGGCAACGGCGGCGTGGAACGACACCTTGGCGTGGTTCAAAGCGAACGTGTGAACGTCTGAACCCTATCCGCCCAGCCGCTCCGCCTCACTTGCCAACTCGGCTTCGAGGGTTTCAATACTGGGCAGGCTTGAGACCAGTTCATCAGGCAGTGAGTCGGCCAATGAGGTGCGCCATTCTGCTATGCCAATTGGTGTATTGAATCCACGCAAGGCGTATTCGGCCACCACGCTGTTCTTCTCTTTGCACAGCAGCAGGCCGATGGTGGGTTTATCGTCGGGGTGCGCCATGAGGTCATCCACTGCTGCCATATACATGCCCAATTGCCCCAGGAAGCCCGGCTCAAACTTGACTGCCTTCAGCTCGATCACCATGTAGCAACGTAACTTCAAATGATAGAAAAGCAGGTCGGCGAAGAACTCGTCACCGGCAATCTCCAACCGCACCTGTTCGCCAACAAACGCAAAACCTTGTCCCAGTTCCAACAGGAACTTCTCCACGTGCTTCACCAATTGCAGCTCCAATTCCCGCTCGGTGTGCCGCTCGGACATGGCCAGGAAATCAAAGACGTACGGATCCTTGGTAGCCTGCTGCGCGAGATCCGAATCAGCACGCACCATGGTGGACTTGAAATTCGTGATGGCCTGCCCGGAGCGTTCATGAAGCCGGGTCTGTATCTGGTGCGTCAGGACGTTGCGCGACCAGCCGTGTTCGGCAGCCGCCGCAGCGTACCAAAGTCGTGTGGCGGCGTCGTCGAGCTTCTCGAGCAGCGCTATCTGGTGGTACCACGGCAATGTTGCAAGCGGCGCTTGCAACATCGGGAACTCCGGCCATGCCTGGGCGAAGCTCTTCATGTACCGAAGGTTCCTGGGGGAGAAGCCTTTCGCGCCGGGAAAGCGCGTGCGGATGTCCGCTGACAACCGGGTGACAACCTTGGCGCCCCACCCCTCCTCGGATTCCCGCTCGGCCAGCCGGCGGCCGATACTCCAATACGAATTCAGCAACTCGCTGTTGGCCGCCGCGAGCGCCCGGGTGCGGCCAACACGAACCTCTTGCGCCACCGTGTTGAGCAGGGTGGGGTACCACTCCGGCATGGATGAGGCCGCCGGTACGCCCGGGAATGATGCCGAGGTGTCGGTTGAGAGTTCCTGCGAGGGCATGTGACTCCTATCGATTGCTGATGGCAGCACGCTATGCGGAGGCACTGACAAAATAGGCGGATGAGTGACGCCGGCGAATTTGTGGACTACACGCTTCAGCGTGAGTCCTCATGGGAGAAGGCCGCAGAAGCAAACGAACACCTCGGCGGATTGAAGGTGTACGGTGCCTCGGTGGGTGCCGTCCGGGGAACCATCAGGGACGCGCTGAAACGGCATAAGGGTCTCAGCCATGACGATGTCACAGCCCTGAGCTCGGAACTTTGGTCAGAACCTGTTTTCGAGCGGCGTCTCGCCGCAGTGGTCCTGCTGCAGACCAAGGTGAAGATCCTGGTCAACACGGACCTGACCCGACTCGAGGGTTTCATCCGGCAATCGGGGACTGAGCAACTGGTTGATCCCTTGGCGGTTGACGTCGTGGCACCCTTGCTGGGGCGGCTGGAAGGACAGGCAAGGGAGCGCGCAGACAGGGTCCTGGAGCGTTGGTCCAATGATCCGGATCCCTGGCTCCGACGCGCTGCGGCCTTGGCTACCGGTGGCCCCACCCCTTGATTAGCATCACAGACGCGCCTAGCGTTTCCAGCAACGCATGCCACATGCCAATTCCGTGAATTGAGAGGCAGGTTGTCTTGATGAAGTCGCTCTGGTTGGATCGCGAATCCCGCTTTACGTCCGACGCAATCCCCGACGAGAAGCATTTTGACACGATTGTTGTCGGTGCCGGCCTGACCGGCATGGTTACCGCCTTGCTCTTGTCCAGGTCCGGGCAACGTGTTGTGGTCTTCGAGGCCAGGACCCTGGGCGCCGTCACCACAGGCCACACCACCGGCAAGCTGAGCCTCCTGCAGGGAGGCGCCTTGTCAGCCCTGCGCGGCCAGTACTCCCTGAAGGTTGTGCAAGCCTATGTGGAGGCCAACAGAACCGGGCAGGCGTGGCTGATGCAGTACATGGAGCAGCAAGGCATCCCGTTCCAGCGCAGGACTGCCGTCACTTTCGCAACCAGCGACGACGGCGCGCAGCGGCTTCGCAAGGAAGCTGCGGTTTCGCGGGACGCAGGTTTGGATGTCCACTTCAGCCGGGACGCGGGACTGCCCTTTTCCGTGGTGGAGGCACTGGAACTTGAGGACCAGGCCCAGATACACCCGATGGAAGTCCTGGATACGTTGGCCAGGGATATCCGGGAACATGGCGGGCTGGTTGTCGAAGGTGTGCAGGTGCAAAACGTGGGGTCGGAGCAGCCGCTGGAGGTTTCCACCCGTAAGGGCTCTTTTACGGCAGACACGGTAGTCATAGCCACCGGCACACCGATCCTCGACCGCGGCCTTTACTTCGCCAAACTTGAACCCAACCGTTCCTACGCGGCCGCGCTCCGGCTTCCCGCCGAAGCCACGATTCCAAGCGGAATGTACCTGAGTATCGATCCACCTACCCGTTCGCAGCGCACGTACCCGGCGCCCGATGGTGAGTTGCTGCTCGTCGGCGGCTACGGGCATCCCGGCGGCAGGGCGAAGTCGCCACAGGCGCATCTGGATGACCTCCTTGGTTGGGCCAACCAGCACTATCCCGGGGCAGAAGTTACGCACACGTGGTCTGCCCAGGACTACCAGGCGACCAACCTGGTTCCCTTCTTCGGCAAGCTCCCCAGGGGGCACGGCCGGATCTTCTTTGGCACGGGTTACAACAAGTGGGGAATGAGCAACGGCGTAGCCGCGGCCTTGTCCATTACCTCCGACATCCTCGGAGGACATTCCGACTGGGCCCGCGTCATCCATCACCGCGTCACATCACCCCAAGGCGCTGCCCAGACCATTCGCCTGAACGCCAGTGTGGCCAAGCGCATGGTCGAGGATAAAGCCAGGGTCAGGAGCAACCCGGAAATTACTGACCAGACGCGCCCGCCCGAGGGCAGCGGAGTTGTCGGGCTTTATCAAGGTGAGCCTGCAGCTGTCTCGACGGTGGACGGCAATGTTTGCATGGTGTCTGCGAGTTGCGCCCACTTGGGTGGGCTGCTGAGCTGGAACGACGCTGAAAAGTCCTGGGACTGCCCGTTGCACGGATCCAGGTTTGCGCCTGACGGCAAATACCTGGAAGGGCCGGCAACGCACAATCTGCAAAAGTCTCCCGGAAAGAAGAAGGACTAGGACAGACGATCGACGCGCCGCCGGGCTTGGTCCGCGGCGCGTCGTTGTTGTGTGGCTGCCCGGACCGCGAGTTTCTTTTTCGACTCGGCAGCTTCGGCGTCCCTGGTGATTCCGATCAGCTCGGCCTCCATGGCGGCCAGGCGCTTCTTGACGTCGGCGATCCCGGCCTCCAGTTCGGATCGCCGTTCAGCCAGTTCTTTGACGTCGTCCCAGACGCGGGCTGCGGCGTTCTCCGCATCCCGTGCCTCGGTGTCGGCTGCCTCGAACTCATTGCGGGCTTCCTCCAAGGCAGCCCGGCGCTTTTCTGCGCGACGCTCAGCCAAGGAGGTAGCGGCTTCTTCGGGTTCTTTCTTCTGCACCGGCTCCGGAGCTTTTTTCTTGCTCGCGCGTACTGACGGTTGACGTTCGGCCCGGGGGACCGACTTCCCAGCCGTCGGCGCTTCGCTGACCTCCGTGTCTTCGGGACTTGCGGCAGCCACGGCGTCCGTTAGGTCCACGGACTCAAAACCGCTCCCGCTCAACGCCCGTACCAGGCGGCCGGTACCAACAGCGGCGGCAGCACCGGCGTCGGCCATTACCGCCCTGAAGGTCTGCTCGACGTCGGCAGCGGCCGCCGCGCTTAGCACAGCTCCCAGCTCACTGGCCAAGTCCTTGGCTGAATGGACAGCCGACGTCAACTGGCCTTGGCGCTGCTGGCCAAGTTCGCGGAAGGCCTCTGCGTCACCGTCTTCTTGCGCAGCGCGGAGGGAAGCGCCAAAACGCACGACGGCGTCGATCACCTCGGGCTTGTGAACGGCGAGCATGTTGATCGCCCAAGCTCCTGCGGCAGGCTTTGGCAGGCCTGTAATCTCCTTGGCGAGATCCTTGTCACCGGAGTCTTTGGCACGGCGGGCAAGAGCAGTCCGTTCGGAGGTGAAGTCGCGCGGCAGCACCGCATACAGCTGTTGGGCGGCATCGCGCAGATCCATGCCTTCATCCTAGAGGGGCACCCGACGGGCAGCGGGACTTTGGCCTGGCAGCAGAGGGCGCCGTCGGCGGCGCACTGGTTCTTAGGGTAGCCTAAGTCACGTGGACCAGATCATGAGCTTGCCTTTTGGCGTCGCGCTGGCGGCGCTTTTCGCCATTGTCATGATCCGCGTGAACGTGACGTATTGGCTGGGCCGCGGAGCCGTGGCCGGCTTTTCCCACACCCGCTTCGGCAATGCTTTGGAACGTCCCAAAGCAGCCCGCGCGCAGGCCCTGATCCAGCGCTGGGGGCCGTACGCCGTCGTTCTTTCGTTCCTGACCGTGGGCCTTCAGACTGCAGTAAACCTGGCTGCCGGTGCCGGCCGGATGCCTTTGCGCCGGTATCTGCCGGCCGCCACCATTGGATCTGTCCTCTGGGCCTTGCTCTACGCAACTATCGGGCTCGCCGCGTTGGAGGCCTGGTTGGCTGTTGCTGCAGCGTCGCCTGTGGGAGCGACTGTGGGTGTCGCTGTGGTGGCTTTGGTGGTCGTCTGGGTCATTGTGGCCCGGCGTCGTCGGGCAGCGGTCAAATCAGCGGATACAGTGGTCTGAGTTCTACTGCTGGATCGGCGAAAGGCTCGGGTTGACTACTGCATTACCGGAACTTGCGGAAGGCAACTTCTACTACGAAACCCTGGGGGAAGGCCGCTACCGCTCCACGATCCACGCCCAAGGCGCCTGGAATCCGCACGAGCAACACATGGCCCCGGCCTCGGGCATCATCGCCGACGCCCTCGTTCGGCACGAGCCCCGCAAGGACGTCCGCCTGGCGAGGATCAGCTACGAGATCCTCGGCCTGATTCCCGGCGGAGAGTTCCAGGTTGCCACCTCAACGTTGAGGCCCGGCAGGACCATCGAGCTCATCCAGGCTGAGCTCTCCGCAGGAGGCCGCGTTGCCATCCGGGCCACGGCCTGGCGCATGATCACCAGCGATACAAGCGCCGTCGCTGCCGTGGAGGACGACCCGATGCCCGCGCCGGATGAATGCAAGCCCTGGGATGGTGCGAGCGTATGGCCGGGCGGCTACATCCGGTCCCTGGAAATGAGGATGGCGGAAGGACATCGCCCCGGATCGGGCAAGGTGTGGATCCGTACCATGCATCCTCTGACTGACAGGGAAGACAGCGGCGACCTCGCGCGCCTCATGGGGCTGGTGGATACAGCCAACGGCATCGCCGCCCGCGTACCACCGGGTGAAAACAGCTACATCTTTCCCAACGTCGACTTGCAGATCCACATGTACAGGGCGCCTTCCGGAGAATGGCTCGGCCTCGACAACAAGGTGTCCTTCGGGGCCGACGGCATCGGCTTGACGTCCAGCGTCCTCCATGACGTTGAAGGACCCTTCGGCAGGGCCGAGCAGATCCTGACGCTGAGGAAAAGCTGATGACCACAGGCAGTGCCTCCCATCCTGGCCTTACTGTGTATCGCCAACTGGAATCACTGGGTGCCGCGGAGGATCTTGATTTCGCCTTGGAGTTGCTCAAGCGCGCCCGCACCGGACAACTGGGCCCCTCGCTCCGGCTTTACAGGCCCCAGGCTACGGTGGCCTTTGGCCAGCGGGACGCAAACCTGCCGGGCTTCAGCGCGGCAGCGGACGCTTGCCGCGAGAGAGGGTTTGAACCGCTGGTCCGGAAAGCCGGAGGCAGGGCAGCCGCCTACCACCAGGGCACCTTGGTCATCGACCATATTGAACCGCATCCGGATGCGATCGTCCGGGCGAAGGCCCGTTTTTCCGAGTTTGGTGAGTTGCTGGCCGGTGCGCTCCGCAGCGTGGGCGTCCATGCCGCCGTCGGGGAAATCCCGGGGGAGTATTGCCCTGGCGAGTTCAGTGTCCACGGGGAGGACCCCGACTTTCCCGCCCACCGCATCAAGCTGATCGGCACGGCCCAGCGTGTGGTTTCGGGCGGCTGGCTTTTCAGTTCCGTCATTGTTGTGGAGGATTCAGCGCCTATCCGGGACGTCCTCACCGCAAGCTACGCCGCGCTCGGACTGGACTGGGACCCGGCAACGGCCGGAGCCGCCAACGACCTCCTTCCGCACTTGGACGTGGAGACGGTGGAGAAAGCTGTGGTTGAGGCGTACCGCGGGTATGCGGATGTCATCGACGGCGACTTCCGAACACTTCTGCCCTGACTCGTGAAGGCATAGGGTGAAAAACATAGCATCCCCAATGCCGAAGTCGTGGCGGGACAGTGAATCGTGGTGGGCCAGTGAACCGGAAAAAGAAGCACCCAGTTCAGGAGTCAGAGGCGGAGTTGACCGTCAGCGAACCCAAGCGGTTTGCTGCAGGCCTGCCCAGCATCAGCGAGACCTTGCCTCATGCTTTGGCGGGCATGGGGCCATCCCGGACGTGGAAGACGCTCAAGGCCGTCAACCAAAAAGACGGCTTCGACTGCATGAGCTGCGCTTGGCCTGACCCGCCGGAGCGCAAGGCGGCCGAATTCTGTGAGAACGGCGCCAAGGCTATCGGCTGGGAGGCCGAGCCTCTGCGGATCGACTCCAGGTTCTGGGCCGAAAACCCGCTAAGCTCCCTGGAGACAAGGTCAGAGCACTGGCTTGGCCAGCAGGGTCGTTTGGTGGAACCCGTGTACAAGGCAGCAGGGTCGGACCACTACGCGCCCATCAACTGGGACCGTGCCTTCGAGATCATGGCCAAGGAACTGAATCTCCTTGATGATCCGAACGAAGCCACGTTCTACACGAGCGGCAGGACCAGCAACGAGGCGGCCTTCCTGTACCAGCTCTTCGTCCGTGCCTTCGGGACAAACAACCTGCCCGATTGCTCCAACATGTGCCACGAGTCCACAGGCGTTGCCATGGGGGAGACCATCGGCGTGGGAAAGTCCGCCATCACCTACACGGATTTCGCCAAGTCCGAGCTGATCATCGTCATGGGCCAGAATCCCGGCACCTGCCACCCACGGATGCTCACGGCCCTGGAAGAAGCCAAGCGGGCAGGGGCGTCGATCGTCGCAGTGAACCCGCTGCCCGAAGCCGGTCTGATGAACTTCCGTAACCCGCAGAAAGTCCGGGGGCTGGCAGGCAAGGGCACGGATCTGGCAGACCAGTTCCTCCAAATCCGGCTGGCCGGGGACATGGCTCTCCTGCAGGCCGTCTCCAAACGCGTTCTCGACGCAGAACGCAGGGCACCCGGTAGCGTCCTGGACCGCGGCTTCATCGAAGAACACTGCCAGGGATTCGTGGGATTCGCTGCGCACCTGGCAACCCTCCAGGAACGGGATGTCCTCGCCGCTACCGGGCTGACCAGCGCCGAAATAGACGAGCTCGCGGAACGGTACATCCGGGCCAACAGTGTCATCATTACCTGGGCCATGGGACTGACTCAGCACAAGAAAGCCGTGCCCACCATCAAGGAGATCATCAACCTCCTGCTGTTGCGTGGAAATATAGGCAAGCCGGGCGCCGGGCCATCCCCGATCCGTGGCCACAGCAACGTGCAGGGAGATCGGACCATGGGCATTTGGGAGAAGATGCCCCCGCGCTTCCTGGACGCCTTGCAGCGGGAATTCGGCTTCGATCCGCCACGTGAGCCAGGGGCAGATTCGGTGGACAGCATCCGGGGGATGCGGGACGGCAGGATCAAGGTCCTGGTGGCGCTGGGCGGCAACCTGGTTCACGCGATGTCGGACACGTCTGTTGCGGAGGCAGCCGTGAGGAAAACCCGACTGTCGGTTCAGATCTCCACCAAGCTGAACCGGTCACATGTAGTCCCGGGCGAGCAGGCGCTGATCCTTCCAACACTCGGTCGAACGGAAATCGACAGGCAGGACGGCGTTGAGCAGTTTGTGACGGTGGAGGACACCGTCTGCGCGGTTCATCGCTCGGCAGGTCCCCTTGAACCCATCGCGCCGGGTGTCCTGTCCGAAGTGGCGATCATCAGTCGGCTCGCCCAAACGGTTCTCAATGGCAAGGTACCGGTGGATTGGTCCGGGCTGGGACGTCATTACGACACCATACGTGAGCACATCTCCCGGGTGGTGCCCGGGTTCGAGGACTTCAATGCCCGGATCCGGGCCCGCGACGGGTTTGTTCTTCCTCATGCCCCACGGGACTCGCGCACGTTCCCTACGTCCACAGGGAAGGCCATGTTCACGGTCAATGAGCTGGAAACCATCGGCGTGCCGAGGGGTCGCCTGCTCCTGCAAACCATCCGGGCCCACGACCAGTTCAACACCACTACCTACACCATGAACGACCGCTACCGGGGCATCAAGAAGGGCCGCATGGTGTTGCTGGTGAACCCCGCCGATCTGGCTGAGTTGGGTTTCGCGGACGGCCAGTACGTTGATGTCCATGGCGAAGCCGACGACGGCGTGGACCGGGTCCTGCCTCAGTTGCGTTTGGTCGCGTACCCCAGCGCGAGGGGCTGTGCGGCCGCGTACTTTCCGGAGGCGAACGTCCTGGTTCCGCTGGACTCGACGGCCGAAGGAAGCAACACGCCCGTCTCGAAAGCCGTGATAGTCAGGCTGGAACCGGCTGCCGCACCCGATTTCGCTGCGGCAGCCGGTTGAGCCCGGCGTTCCAGAGTCTTGAGTGGTTCTAGTGTCCCCGGGCGATCCACTCGTCAAGGTGCGGCGCTTCCTCGCCAACGGTGGTGGTGTCACCGTGGCCCGTCCGTACCACCGTCTCCGGCGGCAGCGTCAGGAGGCGCGTGCGGATGGATTCGATGATGGTGGGGAAGTCGCTGTAGGAGCGTCCCGTGGCACCGGGCCCGCCTTGGAACAACGTATCGCCACTGAAGATGGTCCCCTCGCCGGGCACGTGGAACGAGACGGAACCGGGTGAGTGCCCCGGGGTGTGCAGCACCTTGATCGCCACTCCGCCAACAACGAATTCGTCGCCGTCGGCAATCGCCTGATCAGGATCGGCGTCCGGATGGACGTCGCGCCACAGCATCCAGTCGTCCTTGTGCAGGTATATCGGTGCGGATACGAGGTCACGGAATTCCACGGCAGAGCGGATATGGTCGTCATGGCCGTGCGTCAGAAGGATCGCCCGCACCGTCCGTCCCTTGACGGCCTCGGAGATCGCCCCCGGGTTGTGTGCCGGGTCGATCACGAAGCATTCTTTGTCGTCGCCAACGATCCAAACGTTGTTGTCGACGTCCCAGGTGCCTCCGTCTAGGGAAAACGTCCCCGACGTGACAACGCGATCAATTGCGAGGCTCACAGTTCAACCACCGATCGCAGGACGGCGCCATGGTGCATCTTGTCGAAGGCTTCTTCCACCTGGTCAATGGTGATGCGTTCGGTGACGAACGCGTCCAGGTCCAGCTTGCCCTGCTTGTAGAGGTCCACGAGCATGGGGAAGTCCCGGGAAGGCAAGCAGTCGCCATACCAGGATGATTTGAGTGATCCCCCACGGCCAAAGACGTCCAGCAGGGGAAGTTCGAGGGTCATGTCGGGGGTGGGAACGCCCACAAGGACGACGGTTCCGGCGAGGTCGCGGGCGTAGAAAGCCTGCTTGTAGGTTTCAGGCCGTCCCACGGCGTCGATGACGACGTCCGCGCCGAAGCCGCCCGTCAGGGCACGGATCTCCTCGACGGGGTCCGTGGACAAAGAGTCCACAATATGCGTGGCTCCGAGTTCCTTGGCGCGTTCGAGCTTCTTGGCATCGATGTCGACGGCGATGATGGTGGTGGCACCGGCCAAGGCGGCCCCGGCGATTGCCGCGACACCAACTCCGCCGCAACCAATCACGGCCACGGAGTCGCCGCGCTTGACTCCGCCGGTGTTCAGGGCGGCACCCAGACCTGCCATGACGCCGCAGCCGAGCAGGCCGACGGCGGCGGGATCGGCGTCGGGGTCTACCTTGGTGCATTGGCCGGCGGCGACGAGGGTCTTTTCGATAAAGGCGCCGATGCCGAGGGCGGGCGACAATTCCGTGCCGTCCTCAAGGGTCATCCTCTGCGTGGCGTTGTGGGTGTTGAAGCAGTACTGGGCTTCGCCGCGATTGCACGCGCGGCAGTTACCGCACACGGCTCGCCAGTTGAGGACGACGCGATCGCCGGGGGCGATGTCCGTGACGTCAGGGCCGACAGCGCTGACGACGCCGGTGGCTTCGTGGCCCAACAGGAACGGAAAATCGTCGCTGATGCCACCGAGTTTGTAGTGCAGGTCCGTGTGGCAGACGCCACTGGTGAGGATGTCGACGAGGGCCTCGCCGGGACCAGGTTCGGGAACCAGGATGGTTTCGAGGGTTGCTGGTGCCCCTTTGGAGCGTACGACAACGCCTTTGACTGCATGGGCCATGGATATTCCCCTTCGGGCTCGCGGATAGCAGGACATGCCGTTGCAGGCCGGAGCCCGCAACGGCATTCCCATTCTGTCTATCACACGGGGCAGACCCTTTTCCGGCGTCCGCGATGCCTAGGCGGCGAGGCGGCTCTCCACTTCGGAGGCAGATGGGTTGGTCGCTGCCGTTCCGTCCGGGAAAAGGACGGTGGGGACGGTGCGGTTGCCTCCGTTGAGCTGCTCGACGAGCTCGGCAGTGCCATCGATTTCTTCGATGTTGATCTCGGTGTAGCCAATGCCCTTGGCGTCCAGTTGCTTCTTCAGCCGGTTGCAGTAACCGCACCAGGTGGTCGAGAACATGGTGATGGTGCCGGATTCGGGAGTGAAGTCCACAGAGCTCTCCTTAAGCTTGGTGTTCTTACGGGTGTTTCGTTGGTACCAACGGTAACCTGCCGCCCAATAATTCCCGTGGGAAGGCGAACCAGCGTTACGTCACATGCACCGCACTGGTGCCTTCTGCACGGACACGGCAGACTGTTCCCATGTGTGGACGCTATGTCATGGCGCGTGCCGTGGGAGACCTGTTGGCCGACTTCGATGCCGAACTTGAAAACGAGATCGCCCTCGAAAAATCGTGGAATGTCGCGCCGACAGACGCTGTTCCGATCGTTCTGGAGAGGCTTGTCGACGACGCGTTGAAGCGTCAGCTGCACGTGGCGCGTTGGGGTTTGGTGCCCTCGTGGGCGAAGGATCCCTCAGGCGGTGCCCGCCTCATCAATGCCCGTAGCGAAACGCTGTTGGAGAAGCCGTCCTTCCGCAAGGCCGCGGTTGCCCGCAGGTGTGCCGTCCCGGCTGACGGTTACTACGAGTGGAAAAAGGGCGAGGGGAAAAGCAAGCAGCCCTATTACGTGCATCCCGGAGATGGCGGGGGCGTAGTATTCGCCGGGCTGTACGAATGGTGGCGGGACCAGGCGGCGTCCCCTGACGATCCGGCCCGTTGGTTGCTGTCCATGTCGATCCTCACGGCAGACACCCCCACGGCGGAGTCGGCCAAGACCCGGCGGAGTGCCTCGGTATTCGACGAGTTGACTGCGCTGCATGACCGTGTTCCCCTGCCCATGAGCAAGGAGACGATGGAGACCTGGTTGGATCCGCGCCACGACGATGCGGCCGGCCTCGTGGACCTCGTACGGTCAAAGGCGCATGACGCCGCAGCCGACTGGACGCTCGACGCGGTGGGTGCCGCCGTCGGGAATGTCCGCAATAATGGCCCGGAACTCATTGAACCGGTGGAGGGCCTGTTCTAACGGCCGTCGTACCGGAAATCTAAAGGGATTCGTTGACCGGTACGCCCGACTGGAAGTCGCGGCCGTCCGCTTCGCTGAAGGCCGTCATGACGTGGCCTTCGCTGAGTCCGTGGATGGCTGATTTGGGGAAATTGCCGGTGATGACGTTGCCCGAGTGCTCTACGCCTTTGACGTCGTAGTTTTCCTCGGCGCTGAGGGAATGGTTGAAGGAGTAGAACGAGATCGCCTCGCCGTTCATGAACTCGATGCCGAGCCTGCGCTGTGAGGAATAGTCCTCGCTGGCAGCAACAAGGCCCACGACGTAAGCGCCGGAGCCGGGGATGTTGCCTTCGATCTCGAACCTTGCCACGAGGTTGTCATCCGTGGCGGTGATGCTGACCTGCTTCAGGAGTGCGTCATGGTTGCTCATGCCACAATCCTGCTCTGTGGACCCGCCGCCGTCCACCCCTTGGGGATCATCCTTCAAGGAGCCGTTGAATGCTGGCTGCCACTGCTGTCCGTTTGGCTTGCTGTCCGCGTCGGGCGGTCAGGAGGTGCAGCGCGAGGCCGTCCCCGTAGTCCGATACCGCCTCCGCACGTGCCCGGGCATCGCTGATTCCCATGGCACGCAGGAGTTGCTCCAAAGCGGACAGCATCCTCTCGTGCCCGGGCGCCACAACGTCGGGTTGGTCCAAGGCGAAGGCGAATCGGGCCCTCGTGAGGCCTTCGTGGTCATCCGCGAGTGCAAGCAGGGCTCCGGCGAGCTGCTCCGATAACTCCGCGACCGACGTCGGGACCCTTGCGTCTGCCTGGTGTTGAAGCAGAAGGCTATCGCGCTGTTCAACGCGATCGACTGCGGCAGCCACCAGCGCGGCACGGTTGCGGAAATAGTTGGATGTGGTTCCGATGGCAACACCGGCCTCCGCGTCGACTGCCCTGTGGGTGAGGCCCTTGAGGCCCTTCGCCGCGACGACCGCGAGCGCGGCATCGGCTAGTTCAGTTCGTCTGTCAGGCATGGCGAAATTTTAGCTCCAACCCCTGGCACTACTACAAATGTAGTAATACTGTTGGCTCATGAAAAAAGTCGACATCATCGGCGGCGGAATAGCCGGCCTGGCGCTGGCCGCGAAACTGGATCCAGCACAATTCGACGTCACCGTCCATGAGCAGCGCCCGGAACTTCCAACGGTGGGAACAACCCTGGCGATGTGGCCAGGAGCCAGAGAAGCACTGGCAGAACTCGGCCTCCTGGAATCCATCAACGAGCAGGGGACCTTCCTCGCCGCCGGCGCGCTCCGCAAACCCTCCGGTCAGCCCATGTTGACCATGGAAGGCGGCGGCCTGGTGGGTGTCACCCGACCCGCGCTGTTGCGGCTGCTGGACTCGGCCGTTCCAGTGAGTGTGCGACGCAAGCGGGAACGGGTTGAGCTGCTGCCGTCGGACTCCTGGCTGGTGGTGGGAGCCGACGGCGTCCACAGCACCGTTCGAAGGACCTGTTGGGGTGCGCGGGCTGCGGCACGACCCACCCCCTTCCTCGCCGTCAGGGGAGTAGTGCCCAGCCGGCCCTCGCCTGAAGATGTGGGGGAGTACTGGGGGCGGGGAACCCTCTTCGGCCTGGCACCGACCGAAGGAGGCACCAACTGGTATGCCTCCTACCGCTCCCAACTCGGTCCGGAACGTGTTGATGTCGCCGAGGCCTTGAAAGAAGCGCAGCAACATTACTCCCATCATTCGGCAGCCGTGCAAGGCGTCCTCGCCCAAGCCACCCCCGACATAAGCCTCGCGCAGCGGATCTGGACCGCCCCTCCATTGGCCAAGTACACCCGCGGAAACGTTGTACTGCTGGGCGACGCCGCCCACGCCATGACCCCCAACCTGGGGCGCGGCGCGTGCGAGACCCTGGTGGATGCAGTAACCCTGGGAAGACTCATCAACGACCTGCCACGCCAAGAAGCGCTCCACAAGTACAACCGACAACGGGTCCTGCGAACCCAGCAGCTCCGGTTGGCCTCCTCGATGATGGGCAAAGTGGCGCTCGCAGAAACCATGCAACCCGTCAGGGACGGACTGCTCAAGCAGGTCGGAAAGCGTGTGGCAGGCAAGCGTAAGGGAGCATGAACTCCGGAGTAGGTTTTGATGCCCCACCGTCGTAAACTGGAACTATTCGAATATATCTTCGAATAGTTATCCGCCGGTGAGGAGCGTGAAAATGGGCTTGTTCAGCGAGTCGGTGGAAGTCACCTGCACAGACGCAGGACAGCCGCGGACCATCAATTGGAAAGGACAAAGCTACTTCGTCTGCAACGAACCTGTCCGATGGTACGAACGCCGCCAATGGTGGGTCGAAGAAAGCCGTGCACCCTTGGGAAGCGGTGCAGGGCTCGTTGATCATGAAATTTGGCGCGTTCAACTCCAGGCCACACAAGACGACGCACAATGCATCACCCTTGACCTTGCAAGGCACCTCGGCAGCGGACGTTGGAGGCTGCTCCGAATCCATGACGCAGCACCAGCCCGCGCCGTTGAACCCGACGAAGCCGCCTAACCTTGAGCTTTACACACCTGCACGTTTCCACTGCCTTCAGCGCCCACTACGGAGTCTCCTGGCCTGACGAGCTTGCCCAAACAGCAGCAGCAGACGGCGCCACTGCGCTCGCATGCACTGACAGGGATGGCCTCTATGGAACCGTCAAACACCTCAAAGCGTGCATGGACGCCGGGATAGACCCCATCGTCGGCGTCGACCTCGCCGTTTTCGACGATGACGGCGACCACCGCACCCAGGTAGCGGGCCGCGTCGTCGTACTCGCCCACGGCAACAACAACGGAGCCGGCTACCGCGCCCTGTGTCGTCTTGTCTCGGACGCCCACGCCCGCACCACGGGCAAAGCCGGTGGTGTTGTACCCGCAGCCGTCACAAGGGGAGAGCTTGCTTCACGGACCCTCGATCCAAAAACCCTCAAACCCGTACTCACCGTCCTGATCGGTCCGGACTCCGACGTCGGCGTCGCCATGGGAGGACGGAAATACCTCCGGCCACGGACCCTCTTCAAACAATGGATCGACGCCATGCCCCCCGGGACGATCGTCACGGAAATCGTCTCCCACCTCAGCGCACCCGGAGAGCCACTGAGCACATCCCACGCAGTCCGGATGCTCAAGCTCGCCCTCGAATACAACATCCCGGCCATCCTCAGCAACGCCGTCAGATACTGCGCGCAGGACGGTGCGCCCACCGCCGACGTCCTGGACTCCGCACGTACCCTGAAGTCACTCCCTGAACTCTCAACAGCTCCTATGCTTCAGCCCACCGGGCAAGGCTGGCTTAAAAGCGCCCCGCACATGCTGCAACTCGGAAAAGAAATCATGAACGCAGCAGGCCAGGGAGCGGCGGACCTGAACAAACTGCTCGCCAACACCGAAGCACTGGCCGACAAATGCCGGATGGATCCCGTGCTGGACATGGGATGGAAGAAACCGGTAGTCCCTGAAGCATCCATCATTGGAATCGACCAAGACCCCATGATGGAACTCACCCAACGATGCGAAGCCGGAATCATCCGGCGGTTCCCCGGCATCAACGGCAAAGCCGAACAACGGGTGCGCTCGCGGCTGGAGCACGAGTTGGGAATCATCGCGCGCTTGGGCTTTGCGTCGTACTTTCTGACCGTGGCTGAAGTATCCCGGATGATCATCGACATGGGAGTCAGGGTTGCAGCACGCGGCTCGGGAGCCTCAAGCCTGGTGAACTACCTGATTGACATCAGCCAAGTGGATCCGATCCGGCACGACCTCATTTTTGAACGCTTCCTCTCAGGGCACCGTTCCACCCTTCCCGATATTGATATTGACGTTGAAAGTGCTGAGCGGCACAACGTATACAGGAAGATTTTCGAACGCTTTGGTGCCGAGCGGGTCACCCTCATGAGCATGCAGAACGGTTACAGGGCCAGGGGTGCTGTCCGGGACGCCGGATTGGCGCTGGGTATGGATGACACGGAGATCGGCGAAATCGCCAAACAGTTGTGGCGCTTTTCAGCCCGAAAGTTTCGTGAGGCGTTGGTGGAGAAACCTGAACTTCGCGATTTTGCCGGGCGTGTTGAAGCTGCACGTACAGAACCGGGCGCTGAGGGGGATCACCAGCAACTGGACTTGCTGGTGGACCTTACCGAAAGGTTGGATCGCCTGCCAAGGCACATCTCCATGCATCCTTGCGGCGTGATCCTGGGGGATGCCACGCTTCTGGATAGAACACCTGTGCAACCCAGTGGGCTGGGGCTTCCCATGAGCCAGTTCGACAAACATGACATGGATCCCATGGGCATGCTCAAGCTGGATGTGCTGGGCGTCCGGATGCAAAGTGCCATGGCTTTTGCCGTTCGTGAAGTCATTCGGCTGCACCCTTCCAAAGCGGAGGTTGTAGCAGCGGGTCATCATCCCGTGGAGCCGGGAAGTGCCGGGCCGGACTACATTGCACCTGATGGCAGGATTGATCTCAACGCAGTTCCTTTCGACGACGAGCCCACCTTCGAGCTGATCCGAAGCACCCATACCCTCGGTTGCTTCCAGATCGAGTCCCCGGGCCAGCGGGAGCTCATCGGGAAAATGGCCCCCCGGGAATTCAACGACCTCATCATCGACATTTCCTTGTTCAGGCCGGGCCCCATGAAGTCCGACATGGTGCGGCCTTTCCTGGAACACCGCCATGGTTTCGCCCCTGAAATCTATCCCCATCCGGACCTGAAACCCGTGCTTCAAGAGACCCATGGGGTCACGGTTTTCCATGAGCAAATCCTGAAGACTTTTGACGTGATGACCAAGTGCGGCTTGGCCATGGCCGACGAATTCCGCCGGGCCTTGGGGGACGAAGTCCATGAACCGGAAGTAGAGACGTTCTTCCGCAAGGAAGCGATCAAGAACTATCCGCCCGATGTAGTGGATAAGGTTTGGGGAACCCTCAAGGCCTTTGGCAGTTTTGGCTTTTGCAAAGCCCACGGGGCTGCTTTTGCCGTACCCACCTATCAATCGGCCTGGCTCAAAGCGCACCACCCGGAAGCTTTCCTGGCAGGTCTGTGGGAGCACGATCCCGGCATGTACCCCAAACGACTGCTGGTGGCCGAGGCGCGGCGCTTAGGCATCCCGATCCTTCCGCTGGACATCAATCGAAGCCAATCGGAGTACAGGGTGGAAAAAATCCAGGAAGGGCAGAACGCCGGCAAGCTTGGCATCCGCCTCAGCCTCGCAGGTATCTATGGTTTATCGGGTGCCGAATTAAAGCGGATAGTTTCGGGGCAGCCTTATGATTCCTTGGCAGACCTCAGGGCCAGGGCCAAGGTCAGCAAACCGAATATCAAGAGGCTTGCCCAACTTGGAGCCTTTGATGCCTTGCATAAGGATTCCGGGGGAGCCGCGAACCGTGCCGATCTGGTCCACCACCTCCAGGCGCTGCAAAGCAGTCCCTCCAGGAAAACCACCGAAGTAATCGAAGGCCAGCTCGCCTTCCAGTTCGGTGATGTTGAACTGCGCAACCTGGTCCCGGAATTGCCGGAGCCTAGCAGCGTTGACAACGTCAGGGCGGAGCTTGACCTCATGGCTGTGGATGTCAGTGAACACCTGATGGAGAGCCACCGTCCGCTACTGGACAAGCTTGGTGTCACTACGGCCGACAAGCTCCTGGGGTTGCGTAACGGTACTGAGGTCCTCGTGGCGGGGGTGCGGGTTGCCACGCAGACACCGCCGATGCGGGGTGGTCGCCGGGTGGTCTTCATCAGCATCGACGACGGAACAGGCTGCGTGGACAGTGTCTTCTTCCATGAAGCCCAGGAAGAATCGGGGTCCCTCCTGTTCGGTACCCGATTGCTGCTTATCCGTGGAACTACCCGTAGGACAGGACCCAAGGGCATCAGCCTGAGCGCAAGCAAAGCGTGGGATCTCAGCCGGCCGGAGACTTTGCCATACGCGGAGTTCCTCCCTCCCGGGGCGGATCTCCCGCAGGAATCCGCCCACGCCGGTCCCTTGGACGGCATCTCAAGGAACCTGGCAATTACTGGTTTGGGCAGCTGATTCGCGGGTTCAGGCAGCAGGATCACGGGCGCGGCGGGCTGCTTTGGCCGCCCTCGCCGAAGCAGATACGATTGACGGTGGCTGGCTGTGGTCCCCGTATGCCACAAGCTATGAAGCCTTAACTATGAATAGGAGACACCCGTGTCAGATGCCCAACAGATCACCCTCATCGTCGATGGCGAAGAGACAAAGGTGACGGAAGGGACTACCGGCGCGGAACTCTTCTTCGAGCGCCGCGATGTTGTTGTTGCCCGGGTTGACGGTGTCCTCAAGGACCTGGACCAAGTCCTCACCGAGGGTGCAAATGTCGAAGGTGTCACCATTGAATCGCCCGACGGCCTCAACGTCCTGCGGCACTCCACCGCGCATGTCATGGCCCAGGCAGTGCAACAGTTGCGACCTGACGCGAAGCTTGGCATCGGCCCCTACATCACAGACGGCTTCTACTTCGACTTTGATGTCGCGGACCCGTTCACTCCGGAAGACCTGCGCCAGCTGGAAAAGATGATGCAAAAGATCATCAACCAGAACCAGAAGTTCGTTCGCCGCGTGGTTACCGAAGCCGAAGCCCGCGACGCCATGGCCAACGAGCCATACAAGCTGGAGCTGCTGGGCAAGAAGAATGACGCCACCGACGCCGCTGAAGGCGTCAATGTCGAGGTTGGCGCGGGTGATATCACAATCTACGACAACGTGGACCGCAAGAGCGGTGACAGCGTCTGGTGCGACCTTTGCCGGGGACCGCACCTGCCCAACACCAAGATCATCTCCAACGCTTTCGCGTTGACCCGCTCTTCCTCCGCATACTGGCTTGGCAACCAGAACAACCAGCAGCTGCAGCGTATCTACGGCACGGCGTGGCCCACCAAGGAAGCCCTCAAGGCGTACCAGGAGCGCATTGCCGAAGCCGAGCGCCGGGACCACCGCAAGCTGGGTGTCGAGTTGGACCTCTTCTCGTTCCCCGACGAACTTGGATCCGGCCTGCCTGTCTTCCACCCCAAGGGCGGAATCATCCGCAAGGCCATGGAGGACTACTCCCGCCAGCGCCACGTGGATGCCGGCTATGAGTTTGTCTACACGCCGCACATCACCAAGGGCCACCTCTACGAAGTTTCCGGCCACCTTGACTGGTACAAGGACGGCATGTTCCCCGCGATGCAGGTGGATGCCGAGCTCAACGAAGACGGCACAGTTCGCAAGCCTGCCCAGGACTATTACCTGAAGCCGATGAACTGCCCCATGCACAACCTGATCTTCCGTTCCCGGGGGCGTTCCTACCGCGAACTGCCGCTGCGCCTCTTCGAATTCGGCTCGGTGTACCGCTACGAGAAGTCCGGCGTTGTTCATGGACTCACCCGCGTTCGGGGCATGACCCAGGACGACGCGCACATCTACTGCACCCGTGAACAGATGAAGGACGAGCTCACCACTACGCTCAACTTTGTGCTCGGCCTGCTCAAGGATTACGGCCTGGATGATTTCTACCTGGAACTTTCGACCAAGAACGAAGAAAAGTTCGTGGGAGACGACGCCGCATGGGAGGAAGCAACCCGGACACTTTCCGAGGTCGCTGCCGCGTCAGGCTTGGAACTCGTCCCGGATCCGGGTGGAGCAGCCTTCTATGGCCCCAAGATTTCCGTGCAGGCAAAGGATGCCCTCGGCCGGACCTGGCAGATGTCCACCATCCAGCTCGACTTCAACCTTCCGGAGCGCTTCGAACTGGAGTACCAGGCGGCAGATGGAACGCGGCAGCGCCCCGTCATGATCCACCGCGCCCTTTTCGGTTCCGTTGAACGCTTTATGGGCGTCCTGACCGAACACTACGCCGGTGCTTTTCCGGCGTGGCTGGCTCCGGTCCAGGTGGTGGGTATCCCTGTTGCCGAGGCATTCAACGACTACATGTTCGACGTCGTGGACCGCCTGAAGGCAGCAGGTATCCGCGCGGAGGTAGACATCTCCTCGGACCGCTTCCCGAAAAAGATCCGGACAGCAAGCAAGGACAAGATTCCCTTCGTCCTGATTGCCGGCGGTGAAGATGCCGAGGCGGGTGCCGTCTCGTTCCGGTTCCGCGACGGCAGCCAGGATAACGGTGTGCCGGTGGAAGAGGCAGTACGCAGGATCGTCGACGCCGTCAAGAACCGCGAGAGCTGACGGAACGGACATCACGGTGCAGGAGAACACAGGCGCAGCTGACTTTCCGGGCGATGCCGAAGTAACCGACGACTTCGGCCTTGCAGGCGTTCCGGACGCGTTTCAGCGCCTGTGGACTCCGCACCGCATGGCTTACATCAAGGGCGGGCAGGACCAGTTCAAGAACAAGGACGACTGCCCGTTCTGTGTAGGTCCAACACGAACCGACGAAGAATCGCTCATCGTTTACCGTGGGCGGACATGCTATGTGGTCCTCAACCTTTTTCCGTATAACCCGGGCCATCTGCTCATCTGCCCCTATCGCCATGTACCGGATTACACGGACATCACTGCGGAAGAGACCATGGAGTTTGCCGATCTCACGCAGACTGCCATGCGTGTTTTACGCAAGGTTTCCAACCCGAGCGGTTTCAATCTTGGTATGAACCAGGGCGTCACCGGTGGGGCCGGAATCGCAGCACACCTGCACCAACATGTGGTTCCGCGGTGGGGTGGAGACGGGAACTTCTTCCCCATCATCGCGCAGACCAAGGCCATCACGCAGACGCTCGACGAAGTCCGCAAGCTGGTGGCCGAAGCCTGGCCTGGGGAGACGAATGCTCAATAGGCATGCGCGCGGTTTTTTCACTTCCCTTTTCACACCCCTGGCACGTTGGCTCCTGAAGATCGGCGTTTCCCCCGACGCCGTAACCATTGCAGGGACGGCCGGCGTCATTTTGGGTGGCTTGGTTCTCTATCCGTTGGGACACCTATGGTGGGGTTCGGTGATAGTGGCCTTCTTCGCGTTTTCCGACGTCGTGGATGGCATCATGGCCCGGCTTCAAGGCCGCGTGGGCGGTTGGGGAAACTTTCTCGATTCCACCCTGGACCGCTTGGCAGACGGCGCAATCTTCGCCGGCCTCACCATCTGGTTCTTCACAGGCGGGGCGGACCACGCCATTGGTTCGGCGGCCGTCGTGTGCCTTGTGCTGGGCATGGTGGTCTCGTACGCGCGCGCAAAAGCCGAGTCCCTGGGCTATCAAGCCAGCGTAGGTATTGCTGAACGGGCCGAACGGCTGGCATCCGTGCTCCTTGTCGCGGGGCTCACAGGATTGGGACTTCCGCCGGTGGTGCTCTTCGCTACGTTGGTCCTTCTGGCACTCGCGAGCCTGGTCACGATAGTCCAGCGAGTAGCCGCGGTCCGCAGGCAAGCCATGGCGGAGGCAAACGGGGCCGGTGCCGCGGGAACGGCCGGAGCGTAAGCCACTGGACCCGTTCCCAGACCAGGGAACTGCCATCTGACCAGAGTTGGTGAAAGCCAGTTGTGCAGGTGTCCTACCAGAGCCTCTTCCTGCTCCCGATAGACGGTAACGAAAGTACTGCCACGTGGCGGCGTGCGACTACTATTACTAGTACTTGGTCACCTTGACCTGAAAATCCGGTGTGCGCTGATAGCGGTCGTGTGGCTGCGTGTGCCTCCGGCAAGAAGGTCGTTTATCTACCCATAGGGGTTTTTGTGTCTACACCAGATGTAAGCAACGAAGCCGGTTCGTCCGCGAACAGCGTCACGGGCAGCAGCCGCGTTAAGCGGGGCATGGCTGAGATGCTCAAGGGCGGCGTCATCATGGACGTCGTCAACGTCGAGCAGGCCCGCATCGCCGAGGACGCCGGTGCCGTCGCCGTCATGGCCCTCGAACGCGTCCCGGCCGATATCCGCGCCCAAGGCGGCGTGTCCCGCATGTCCGATCCGGACATGATCGATCAGATCATCGCCGCCGTGTCCATCCCCGTGATGGCCAAGGCCCGCATCGGCCACTTCGTCGAAGCCCAGGTCCTGCAGTCCCTCGGCGTGGACTACATCGACGAGTCCGAGGTCCTGACCCCGGCCGATTACATCAACCACATCGACAAGTGGAACTTCACCGTCCCGTTCGTGTGTGGTGCCACCAACCTCGGTGAGGCGTTGCGGCGCATCAACGAAGGTGCTGCGATGATCCGCTCCAAGGGCGAGGCCGGCACCGGGGACGTGTCCAACGCGACCGGGCACATGCGCAAGATCCGTGCCGAGATCGCCAAACTCTCCTCCCTCCCGGAGGACGAGCTGTACGTCGCCGCGAAGGAACTGCAGGCGCCGTACGAACTGGTCAAGGAAGTCGCCGCGACGGGCAAGCTCCCGGTGGTGCTGTTCACCGCCGGTGGCATCGCCACCCCGGCCGATGCTGCGATGATGATGCAGCTCGGCGCCGACGGCGTCTTTGTCGGGTCCGGGATCTTCAAGTCCGGCAACCCCGCCCAGCGGGCCGCCGCCGTCGTGAAGGCCACCACGTTCCACGACGACCCGGATGTCATCGCGAAGGTCTCCCGCGGCCTCGGTGAAGCGATGGTCGGCATCAACGTCGACGAAATCCCCGAACCCCACCGCCTCGCAGAACGCGGCTGGTAAAAGGCAGCCCTAGGATGTCGGGCGCTGATCCTCTCCAGGATCAGCGCCCGACGTCGTTTTCCCGGGGCTCAAGATATTCTCCTTGCCTGGAGAGCCGTGCGGCTTTCCTCGGGCTTGGCGCCGTAGGATTGCCGTTATGGGCAAGATCACACCTTCGGCTGCTAGCGCGTTTCGCAGCAGAACCGCAGTCCTGCTGACAGCACTAACCCTGCTTCTGTCCGTTAATGCCTGCGGGGTCATCGCCGAAAACGAATCCCGTGAACAAAGCAGCGCTGCTATAACGTCCCCGACGGCGACGCCCATACCAACGCCTGCACCAACCCCTACGCCTGGAAAGGGACCGGCATGTCCCGGGCTGCGTTGTACGTCGATCACGGTAACGGGGGACATGTTGGTCCACACGCAATTGTGGCAGCAAGCCCGCGCTGATGCCGCCGCTGCGGGACAACCGGGTTATACCTTTGTGCCCCTGCTTGAAGGGCAGCGGCGCTACATCAGCAACAGTGATCTTGGTATCTGCCATCAGGAAACGCCGGTTGCCGTTCCCGATGGCCCTTTCTCCGCGTACCCCTCCTTCAATGTGCCGCCGCAGATCATCACTGCGGCCAAGGACGTTGGCTACCAAGCCTGCACTACGGCGAGCAACCACACCATTGACCGCGGCACCGAGGGTCTGCTCCGGACGCTTGACACGCTGGATGCTGCCGGGCTGAAGCACACGGGTTCATACCGTACGGAAGCTGCGTCCAAAGAGATTCTGATGCTCAAGACTGAGGCCGCCACGGTCGCCGTCATTATTGGCACCTACGGCCACAACGGCCAGATCCCCGAATACCCGTGGCTTGTGGATGAATTGGATCCGGCCGTGATGATCGCGAAGGCGGCCCAGGCCCGTGCCGCGGGAGCAGATATCGTCCTTGGCGTCATGCACGCCGGTGACGAGTATGCCAGCGAGCCTAATGCGCAGCAGCAGGAAGTGGCGCATGCGTTGGTGGACAGCGGCCAGTTCACCATGATCTACGGACACCACACGCACTCGGTTTTGCCCATCGAAAATTACAAGGGCACGTGGATTGTCTACGGGCTGGGCAACGGTGTGACGGAACTTTCGCCGTGGTATGTGGTGAACAATGAGGGCCTGCTGGTGCGGGCGCAGTTCAGCGAGAACGCTGCAGGAGTGTGGACAGCATCGGATTTGGCCTGGGCGCCGTCCGTCATTGTCCGCGATCCCTACCGCTGGTGCTCTGTAGCCAGCGATGCACCACAGGGCGTCTGCGCGTCACCTGCGGCAGACGCTGAAACCCGGCTACGCACCCAGAGCGTTGTTGAATCGATGGGCGCCGCCGCCGCGGGAGCCCATGAACTATTGATCACGAAGGAGAAATAGCGCCTATCGCGGCCGGCGGGCTGCGTGTTCGCGCGCGAGGCGGGCGTATTCGTCGTCGGGCGTTCCCGGTACGAAGCTGCCGAACTTGCGTTCCGCCGCTGTCCTGATCAGGAAGTCGGCGATTGCCGGATTCTTGGGCAGCAACGAGCCGTGGAGGTAACTGGCAACGACATTCCGATACCGGGCGCCCTCGTGGCCGTCCTTGCTGTTATTGCCGGCACCTTTGGTGACTGTCCCGAGAGGTTCGACGCCGGGGCCCAGAGTGGTCTGCCCGCTGTGGTTTTCGTAGCCCAGGATTTCTCCAAACTCCGGGGACTTCAGGATCACGTTCCCGATCAACCGTTCGTCAGTCCCATGCGTCTCGACGTCGAGGATGCTGATGCCCGGGATGACGCGTCCGGCGCTTGTCTTGAAGAACTTCCCGAACAACTGATACAGGCCGCAGATGGCGAGCATGGGTGCGCCGCCGTCCGCGAGTCCACGGAAGAGGTCCGCGCGTGCCTGAAGGTCTTCCTGGATGACCAGCTGCCCGCTGTCCTGGCCGCCGCCACCAACAAAAATGTCGATGTCCTCGGGGAAGTCGTCACCCACGTTGTATTCCAGGAGCTCGGGTGTGTAGCCGTGCCACTTGATGCGTTGCTGGAGGACCAAGGCATTGCCCCAATCCCCGTAGATGTTCATGTCCTTCGGGTACAGCTGGAGTACCCGGATGGTTCCCTTGGCGGGCTGTGCTTCCGAGGTCATGAGACCACCTCAACTATGGTGATTTTGGCCAGTTCGCGGCGGATGGCGAGCATGGCTGTGTAGGTGCAGAAGATGCGCTTGGGCTTTCCCCGCGAACCGTCGATGAACGTGCCCAGGGCTGAGGTGATGTCAGTCTCGACGGCGCCGAAGGGCACGTCGTCGTATTGCAGGCGCAGTGCCATATCATAGGCCCGGACCCCCGTGAGGACCTCAACGCCGCCTTCCCGGAGGGAATCGAACTCAACGTCCCACAGCCAGGACATGTCCCTGCCGTCTGCGTAATTGTCGTTGATGGCGATCATGGTGGCATATCCACCGGCAGGAAAGGACTTCAGTCCCAGCCGGAAGCCGCTGGGATTCTTGACGAGGACCAACTCCAAGGGCTGGCCGTCGACTGTGAGGCTTTCGCCGCGGCCGAACGCGGGGGCGACGTTACCAAGTGCCTCCACGAGCTTGGGTGTGTCAATGGCGCCGGTACCCAGGATGGACCGGGCCAGCGAAAGCGCCGCCGCGGCATTGAAGATGTTGTACACGCCGCGCAGTTTCATGGTGGTGGTGGTCGTCTCGCCGTCGAACTCAAAGTCCGCGTCCTGCGCACCTACGCGACGAAGTACGACGTCGGCGGCCGGGGCGTCTGGAAGCTCAGCGGCGCTGCCACCCACCGTTGTTCCGGGTGAGGCGGTGCCGGTGGCGGTCCGCATGTCGTCATCGTTGGGGAAAGTATTGCGGAGTGATTCGTCCAGCCCGAAGTAGCGGACGGTTGGGGCATGAACGGCGGTAGGGCCGTTCAGTGTGTCGGCGATCCTTGCCACACGCGGATCTTCCCGGTTCAGGACCACGGTGTCCGTGGTTTTGACTGCGATGTGCTCGAGCAAGCGTGCTGTCTTGTCGATTTCACCGAAGCGGTCCAATTGGTCGCGCAGGACGTTGAGCAGGAGGCTGAACCGCGGTTCGACCTTGTTCACGAAATGCACAGCGTGGGCTTCATCGAGTTCCAGAACCGCAACGTCGGCATCGAGTTGTCCGCGCCAGTCCACGTCGCCCAGAAGGGAAGCCGCCACCCCGCGGGTGAAGTTGCTGCCCGTCCGGTTGGTAAAGACCTTCAGTCCCTGGCTTTCCAGCAGTTCCACGACCATCTTGGTTGTGGTGGTCTTGCCATTAGTGCCACTGACCACAGCCACGCCATAGGGAAGCGAGGCCAGCGTTCGTTGCATGAAACCCGGGTCGATTTTCTCGACCACCAGACCAGGGAAAGCTGAACCTCCACCGCGGAGCCGCGTCAGCGACCGGACCAGCTTGCCGAGGGGAACGCTGAAGGAAAACATGCTCTGTAATATATCCCAGTCGGCGCATGGAACCCCGTCCGGGCACCTCCGGGGCTGTCCGCGGGAGGTGTTTGGGGGAGCGGGCCACTATGATGGTCGAATGACCAACCCCCTTTCCGACGCTTCATCACGCGTGGGTGCCGGACTCCGGATCGGCGTGCTGGCGCTTCAAGGCGATTTCCGTGAGCACCTCCATGCCGTGGAGGCGGCCGGCGCCACTGGCGTAGGCATCCGTCGCCCGGCAGAGCTCGATGACGTTGACGGCCTGATAATTCCGGGTGGCGAATCCACCACCATTGACAAGCTTGCCAGGATCTTCGAGCTGGCTGACCCGCTCCGCAAGCGCATAGCCGATGGCCTACCCGTGTATGGATCGTGTGCCGGAATGATTCTCCTGGCCGACGAGATCGCAGATCCGGCAACCGACCTGGAGGGGAACCCGCAGCAGACCTTCGGCGGGCTGGACATCACTGTGCGCCGCAACGCATTTGGACGCCAGCGCGAGTCCTTTGAAATCGACCTCGACTTCAAGGGCCTTGACTTCAGTGCGGGCGAGTCCGGGGTTGATCCCGTGCACGCCGTCTTCATCCGTGGCCCATGGGTGGAACGCGTTGGGCCGGGCGTTGACGTCCTGGCGCAGGTGGATCCGGACCATGCGAGCCACACGGCCACTTTGCATGGATTGGCTAGAATTGTTGCAGTGCGCTCCGGCCACCTGTTGGCTACCTCCTTCCATCCGGAAGTGACGGGCGAGAAGCGCGTGCATGAACTCTTTATTCGAATGATCAGAGGAGAAGCGTAAAGCATGTCAGGCCACTCCAAATGGGCGACCACCAAGCACAAGAAAGCCGTCATTGACGCGCGGCGTGCAAAGTCGTTCGCAAAGCTGATCAAGAACATCGAAGTAGCGGCCCGCATGGGTGGCCCGGACCTTGCCGGCAACCCTGGCCTGGAACTGGCGGTCACCAAGGCAAAGAAGACCTCGGTACCCAACGACAATATCGACCGCGCCATCAAGCGCGGCGCGGGCCTGACCGGCGAGGTCGTCGACTACACGGAGATCATGTATGAAGCCCGCGGTCCCCAGGGATCGGCGCTGCTGATCGAGTGTCTGACCGACAACAAGAACCGCGCAGCCTCCGAAGTCCGGCTTGCCATTTCCCGCAACGGCGGAACCATCGCAGACCCCGGCTCGGTCAGTTACCTGTTTACCCGTAAGGGCGTCGTAGCGCTGCCCAAGAACGGTCTCAGCGAAGACGACATCCTGATGGCCGTCCTGGAAGCCGGCGCCGAAGAAGTCAAGGACAGCGGCGAGAACTGGGAAATTCACTCCGAACCCTCGGACCTGCAGGCCATCCGCGACGCCTTGAAGGAAGCAGGCATCGAATACGAATCGGATGAAGCCGAGTTTGTGCCGTCCATGCAGGTGGAGCTCGACCTTGACGGCGCCAAGAAGTTCATGAAGCTTGTGGACGCCCTGGAAGACCTGGACGATGTCCAGAACGTCTACAGCAATGCCGACTTCAGCGAGGAAGTGCAGGCTGCCCTCGACGCCGAGTAGGCCGGGCAGAGAACATTTGACATCAAACAAGGAGGCCCGGACTTGACTCTTCGCGTATTGGGAGTCGATCCGGGCCTCACCCGTTGCGGCATCGGCGTAGTCGATATTGAACGCAACCGCCGGGCAACGATGGTGGCGGTAGGTGTGGTTGGGACTTCGGCTGAACTGACGTTGGATAAACGACTGCTGGTCATTGCCAAAGCCATTGATGAATGGCTTGACCTGCACAAACCGGACGTCGTTGCAGTTGAACGGGTTTTTTCCCAGATGAACGTCAGCACCGTGATGGGCGTCGCCCAGGCTTCGGGCGTCGTGATTGCCGCGGCCGCGCGCCGGGGCATTCCGGTCGCGCTGCATACGCCCTCCGAGGTGAAAGCAGCGGTGACCGGTAGCGGCAGCGCGAACAAGGACGCAGTCACCAAACTCGTCACCAAGATCCTCCGCTTGGATGCTCCGCCAAAGCCTGCCGATGCCGCAGACGCTTTGGCGCTTGCCCTTACACATGCTTGGCGGGCGGGTAACAGCATGGGCGCAGGGAACGGCTCTTCCGCGAAGGATGCGTTGACTCCCGCGCAAAGAGCATGGGCTGAAGCCGAAGCGAAAGCGCGCCGCGCACGGTGAATCCCGCGGGCCCTTGCTAGGGTATTCGTAGATATGTTCGGATCGCCCGTCTCCTTCGCCGCCAGGTGCAGGCGGCAGGCATGAATTCAGGAGCCGGGTTTTGATCAGTTTTCTTCGTGGAACAGTCGCCCACGTTGGTCTGTCCACCGCAGTGATCGACCTCAACGGGGCAGGCATGAGTGTCTATGCAACTCCCCAGACCTTGAGCCACCTCAAAGTCGGCACTGAAGCCAAGCTCTTCACCTCCATGATCGTTCGTGAAGATTCCCTGACTCTTTTCGGTTTCGCCGACGACGACGAACGTGACGTCTTCGATGTCCTGCTCAGCGTCAGCGGCGTTGGCCCCCGGCTTGCCCTGGCGGTGCTTGCCGTGCATGAACCCGAGGCGATCCGCGTTGCCGCCCATACCGGCGACGGCAAGGCGTTCACCAAGGTGCCGGGGATCGGACCCAAGGTCGCCGGCCGGATAGTCCTTGAACTGGCGGGGAAGCTGGTACCTCACGGTACGTCCACCGGTGCCGCTCCCGCTGCTGCCGCGAATACGGAGTGGAAGCCCCAGGTGGTTGCCGCCATGACCAGCCTCGGTTGGTCCGAGAAAGACGCAAACGGGAGCATCGACAAAGCCATGGCCGATTCTCCTGAGCTGGTTGATGCAGGAAACGTCGCCCAAATCCTTCGGGCAACGTTGCGCTGGCTCGGCCAGGACGGTGCGCGTGCGGGAAGCCGCGTAGGCAGCCGTGGCTGAGCAGTCACTTGTAGCCGGGGGAGAGGAGCCGGAGGAGCGGGTCATCGAGGCCGCCCTCAGGCCCAAGAACCTGCACGACTTCGTTGGTCAGCATCGGGTCCGGAAACAGCTTTCGCTGGTCCTCGAAGCGTCGCGTCTCCGGGGCCGCAGCGCTGACCACGTCCTCCTTTCCGGTCCTCCGGGGCTGGGAAAGACCACGCTGGCCATGATCATTGCTGCGGAGATGAATGCCCCGTTGCGGATCAGCAGTGGGCCCGCCATCCAGCACGCCGGCGACCTCGCCGCAATCCTCTCTTCGCTGTCCGAAGGTGAAGTATTGTTCCTGGACGAGATTCACCGCATGTCGCGCCCGGCCGAAGAGATGCTCTACATGGCCATGGAAGACTTCCGGGTGGATATCGTTGTAGGAAAGGGCGCCGGGGCCACTGCGATCCCCCTCGAGCTGCCTCCGTTCACCCTCGTGGGCGCAACCACCCGTGCAGGACTCTTGCCGGGTCCTTTGCGCGACCGGTTTGGATTCACCGGCCACCTGGAGTTCTATTCCGTTGCCGAGCTTGAACTTGTCCTTCGCCGCTCCGCCGGTCTTCTGGACTTGAAAGTGAATTCCGCGGGCTTTACCGAGATCGCGGGCCGGTCGCGTGGTACGCCCCGTATCGCGAACCGACTGCTTCGCCGCGTCCGTGACTGGGCGCTTGTCCACGGGATCGACCAAATCGACGCGCGGTCGGCTTCGGCCGCCCTTGACATGTACGAGGTGGACGAGCGGGGACTGGATCGCCTTGACCGTTCGGTGCTGGAGGCCCTGATCACCAAGTTCAACGGTGGCCCCGTAGGTTTGTCAACGTTGGCGATCGCCGTTGGCGAGGAGCCGGAGACTGTTGAAACCGTAGCGGAGCCGTACCTGGTGCGGGAAGGACTGTTGGGCCGGACGCCGCGTGGACGCATCGCGATGGCCGCTGCGTGGACGCATTTGGGTTACGCCGTGCCCGCCGGAGTCTTTGGACAGGAGACGTTGTCCCTCTTTGACCAGGACGAAAACCACGCCGAAAGCGTAGATACCGTCGGTTAACACGCTGTGTTCAGCTTTTCCCTCTAGACTGGTATGACGCTCGGCACAGGATGTTGCCGTGAACACAACGTAAGTACAGAACGGAACTTCCCTGTGGATCCAATGACCATATTGCTGTTCGTCATGCTTGGACTCTTTGTCTTCATGATGTTCCGCAAAAACAAGAAGACCCAGCAGCAGCAGGCCGAAATGCAGGCCAAGTTTGCCCCGGGCGTCGACGTTATGACCAGTTTTGGTCTCTTCGGCCGCATCGTGTCCATCGATGACGCCGAGAACAAGGTCGTTCTTGAACTCTCCCCGGGCAACGAAGCCACGGTCCACCGCCAGGCTGTCACCAAGGTCATCGAACAGACCGAAGAGGAAGCCCCGGTTGTTCCGGATGACGCTTCCTCGCTGACTGTTGCTGACACCGAGAAGCCTGCTGCGACTGAGACTCCGGAGGAGACCATCGCGCGCCTCAACAAAGAGGACAAGAAGGACAACTAGCACCGTCAGTCGCGGCAACACCGCGCAAGATAACTTCTACGGCAGCGGAGAGCCGCCGGCAGACGCTTACCAGCGTCCGCCGGCGGCTGTCCGGCGATAACAGGAAGATCGATAATGGCACGGACCGGCCCTAAAAACCCAGCCCGCAGGGTGCTGACTTGGCTTGGAGCAATATTCGTCGTACTCACCGCCGTCCTGGGTGGTGGAGTCATGAGTGGCAATGCCAGTTGGGCTCCCAAACTTGCTTTGGACCTTGAAGGCGGAACCCAGATGATCCTGGCTCCCAGGGTGGAGGGTTCCAGCGAGATCAACGAGGAACAGCTTAACCAAGCGGTGGCCATCATCCGCCAGCGCGTGGACGGCTCCGGTGTTGCGGAAGCGGAAATCAGCACGCAGTCGGGCAGGAACGTCGTAGTCAGCCTTCCCGGAACTCCTTCCAAGGAAACCCGTGACCTGATCCAGGCATCTGCGGATATGAACTTCCGGCCTGTTATCACCTACGGCGATCCTGCAGCCGTCCCTGCCGAGTCACGTACCCCTGACGATCAACTGAACAAGCCCACGGCTGAACCGACCAACGCGAGCGACACCAACTGGATCACGCCCGAGGTCCAGAAGGAATTCGAAGCACTCGACTGCGTCAATCCTTCGACCGAAAAGCGCGAACGCTCGGATCCGGCCAAGCCGTTGGTAACGTGTGAGGCCGCCACTGCCACGACTCCTGCGATCAAGTACATTCTTGGCCCCGTTGAGGTCAAGGGCCAGGACATCAGCGACTCCACGTTCTCGCAGGTTCAGGGTGCGCAGGGTTCCGTCACCAACTCGTGGGGCGTGAACATCGTCTTCAACGGCGAGGCCACGGAGAAGTTCAAACAGGTCACCGAGCGCCTGAACCAGTTCTACGCCGCTGCACAAGCGCAGGGAACAGATGATCCGAAGGCCCAGTTCGCCATCGTCCTGGACGACAAAGTCATTTCCGCGCCGCGGGCCTTGGCCGTCATTACGGATGGCAAGCCGCAGATCACCGGCAACTTCACCCAGGCGACGGCGAAGGCCTTGTCCGATCAGCTTCGGTACGGCGCCTTGCCTATCTCGTTCGAGATCCAGTCACAGGAGCAGATCTCGGCCACACTCGGTGGTGACCAGCTCCGCCTCGGCCTCTTGGCAGGCCTCATTGGCCTCCTCCTGGTTGTTGTGTACTCGCTGTTCCAATACCGGGCCCTGGGCTTCGTCACGATTGCTTCCCTCGTGGTGGCCGGCGCCTTGACCTATTTGGCCATCGCCATTCTGGGCTGGACGGAAAACTACAGGCTGTCCCTTGCCGGCGTCGCAGGTTTGATTGTGGCCATCGGCCAGACGGCGGACTCTTTCATCGTGTACTTCGAACGTATTCGCGACGAGCTTCGTGAAGGCCGCGGCCTCGTTTCAGCTGTCGAGAACGGCTGGAAGCGGGCCAAGAGGACCGTTCTGGCCTCGAAGGCCGTCAACCTGCTGGCTGCCCTCGTCCTTTACTTCGTGGCCGTCGGCAACGTCCGCGGTTTCGCGTTCACGCTCGGCCTGACGGCTGTGGCCGACCTCATTGTCGTCTTCATGTTCACACACCCCATGCTGCAGCTCCTTGCGCGTACCAAGTTCTTCGGCGACGGTCACCGGTTCTCGGGTCTCTCACCTGACCGACTCGGCGCTGTGCCTCTGTACAGGGGCGCGGGCCGGCTTCGTACGCCTGCTGAAAGGCCCGCCACTGTCCGCACCCGAAACGCCGGAGCGGCAGCGGAAGCTGAACGCCGGATGACCATCGCCGAAAGGCGACTTGCCGAGAAGGGCCAATTGACGGGCACCTCCAACGGCACCAAGGAGGAGAAGTAATGACTACGAGCTTCGCTACCTTTGGCAACGAGCTCTACACGGGTAAGAGATCGTACAACTTTGTTGACTCCAAGAAAATCTGGTTCATCATTGCCGCCGTCGCTGTTGCCCTCTCCATCCTGATTCCCGTCCTGAAGGGCGGTTTCAACCTTGGGATCGAATTCCGCGGTGGCTCGGAATTCACAGTGTCCAATGTCAAGACCACCGATGCCGGCCTCGGCGAGAAGGCTGTGCACGACGTCGTAGCAGGCGCCGTACCGCGCGTGGCGAACGTTGCGGGCAACACCATGCGGATCCAGACGGATCAATTGACGGACGAGGAAACCCTTCGGATCAAGGAAGGCCTCACCAGTGCCTACGGCGTCACCGACAACGAAGTGACGTCCACCTTCGTCGGTCCGACGTGGGGCCAGGACGTGACCCGTCAAGCTCTCATCGGTCTCGTGGTGTTCGTTGGCATAGCTGCCGTCTTGATGGCGCTGTACTTCAGGACGTGGAAGATGTCTTTGTCGGCCTTGGCCGGAATGATCGTCACCATGTTCACCACCGCGGGCGTGTACGCCCTCAGCGATTTCGAGGTGACGCCGTCGGCCATTATCGGCTTCCTGACCGTCCTCAGCTATTCGCTTTACGACACCGTGGTGGTCTTCGACAAGATCAGGGAAAACACGGCTGACATTGCAACATCCACCCGGCGGACCTTCGGTCAGGAGGTTAACCTGGCGGTTAACCAAACGCTGGTCCGCTCCATCAACACCATGATGGTGGCTGTCCTCCCCGTAGCTGCCATCCTGTTCATTGGCGCAGGGCTGCTGGGTGCCGGCACCCTGCGGGATCTTTCGCTGGCGTTGTTCGTGGGTATCCTCATCGGCACGGCCGCCACGATTTTCATTGCGGCGCCGCTGTATGCCTGGCTGCGCCAAGGCGAACCTGAGCTCGTCAAGCAAGCCAGGAAAGTCGCCCACCGCAAGTCGGGGGCCACTGTTTAGGGGCTGGACGCACCTCATGCGACAAAGAGCCGGTCTCCGTATCACAGCGGAGGCCGGCTCTTTGACTTGCCACTCTTGTCCGTCATGTGCAGCCCGGTTGCGGAAGCATTCACTTCCGGGAATAGACTGGGAGAATTAAATCGGTCGTGAGGGGTACTTCTGTGGAAGAACGTGCGACGTCGGCACCACCGACGGGCGGGGAGGACAGTCACAAGGGCGTGGCTGTTCCGGCAACGAGTGTGGCTGGACGGGCTGCTGCCGTCCCGTTGGACACTCCCGGCGTGCGTCCGACCTTTCCGGGACGAAGGGAACGCACCCGTTCGCGGCTTGCCCGTTTGACGGGGCGCGGCGTTGCGCCGTATTCGCCGATCCTGGAACCCCTGCTCCGCACGGTGCGGGCAAACAACCCCAAAGAGGACTTCGACCTGATCCAGCGCGCGTTCGCTGTGGCGGAGCGCAGCCACCAGGGGCAAAAGCGCAAGAGCGGTGATCCTTACATCACCCATCCTGTGGCCGTGGCAACGATCTTGGCGGAACTCGGTATGACCGGAACCACGCTGGCTGCTGCGTTGCTGCACGACACCGTGGAAGACACGCCCTATACGCTCGCGGACCTGACCCGTGACTTCGGCCCTGAAGTTGCCATGCTGGTGGATGGTGTCACCAAACTGGACAAAGTCAGTTTCGGCGAGGCAGCGCAGTCGGAAACTGTCCGCAAGATGGTGGTCGCCATGGCGAAGGACATCCGTGTCCTGATGATCAAGTTGGCTGACCGTCTCCACAACGCCCGCACCTGGCGTTTCGTTTCTGCTGAGTCGTCGTCGCGTAAGGCCCGGGAGACTTTGGAGATCTTCGCCCCTTTGGCACACCGCCTGGGCATGAACACCATTAAGTGGGAGCTTGAGGATCTTTCCTTCGCGGCTCTTTACCCCAAGGTGTATGAGGAAATCGTGCGTATGGTGGGTGATCGGACGCCCGAGCGCGAAAAGAGCCTCAGCGTCATCCGCAACCAAATTGCCGATGATCTGAGGACTGCGCGGATCAAGGCCACCATCACGGGCAGGCCCAAGCACTACTACTCGATCTACCAAAAGATGATCGTCCGGGACAAAGACTTCGACGACATCAACGACCTTATGGGTGTCCGCGTCCTGGTTGATTCCGTGCGCGACTGTTATGCGGCGCTTGGCACCCTGCATTCCCGTTGGAACCCGCTTCCGGGCCGGTTCAAGGATTACATCGCCATGCCCAAGTTCAACATGTACCAATCGCTTCACACCACGGTGATCGGTCCGGGCGGCAAGCCCGTGGAAATCCAGATCCGCACACACGAGATGCACCGCCGGGCAGAGTACGGCGTTGCAGCACACTGGAAGTACAAGGACCAGCCCAACCGGACGGCAGTGGGTCCCGGAAGCCCGCGTGATGGCGACATGGGATGGCTGCGCTCCTTGGTGGATTGGCAGCAGGAGACATCCGATCCGGGCGAGTTCCTGGATTCATTGCGCTATGAGATCAATGCCCGTGAAGTGTTCGTCTTCACGCCCAAGGGTGAGGTGATGGCCCTTCCCGCCGGGTCGACTCCGGTGGACTTCGCCTACGCCGTGCATACGGAGGTGGGACACCGGACAATAGGCGCCCGCGTCAACGGCAAGCTCGTTCCGCTTAACAGCGAGCTGAACCACGGCGACTGGGTGGAAATTTTCACCTCCAAGGCAGAGGGAGCCGGCCCCAGCCAAGACTGGCAGCACTTCGTTAAATCGGCACGTGCCCGCAACAAGATCCGCCAGTGGTTCACCAAGGAACGCCGCGAGGAAGCCATAGATCGCGGCAAGGACATGCTGACGCGGGCGATGCGGAAGCAGAACCTCCCGTTGCAGCGGCTCATGACGCACGATGCTCTGTCAGCGGTGGCTGAGGACTTCCACTACGTCGACATCTCAGGGCTCTATGCAGGCGTTGGGGACGGCCACACTTCCGCCCAGTCGGTCATGGAAAAGCTCATGGAGCACCTCGGTGGCCAGGAGACGCCTGACGAAGACCTTGACGAGGTCAGCATCCCCACGCAAGTGGCGAAATCCAAGTTCTCCGATTCCGGGGTCATCGTCCGCGGTGTAGGGGACGTGTGGGTCAAGCTCGCCCGGTGCTGCACTCCGGTGCCACCGGACCCTATCCTTGGTTTTGTCACCCGGGGATCGGGCGTATCGGTGCATAGGACAGACTGCACCAACGTTTCCGGACTGCGTGACCAGCCGGACAGGATCGTCGAGGTTCAGTGGGCACCCACGCAATCCAGCGTTTTTCTCGTGGAAATCCAGGTGGAAGCCCTGGACCGCAAGTCCCTTCTGTCCGACGTGACAAGGGTTCTGTCCGAGAACCACGTCAACATCCTTGCGGCCTCGGTGCACACCTCAAGCGACAGGGTGGCGATCTCCAAGTTCGCCTTCGAAATGGGCGATCCCAAATACCTGCACCACGTCCTGAGCGCAGTACGCAGGATCGACGGGGTCTTCGATGTATACCGAACCACGGGAAACCGGCGCCGCAACTAGGGCCTGCCTTCCAGCACTGTTGGCGGCCGGTTTTCCGCCGAAGCCAGTTGCGCGAGCGTAGCCAGCGCACGCTTCTTGTGGGGTACCCTCGGGGCGGCTTCAACGGCTAGCGTCAGCAGCCGCAGCCTGACTCCGAGGTCCTGACGATCCAGCAGGCGCTTGAGCGCGGGCAGCGCCCGTGGTGCCTCGACGTGTAACGCGATATCAGCAGCCGTCCGCAGCGGGCTGCTCACCAGCATGCCGCCGAGACTTACGACATCCATTTGGCCGAGCCGGACTTCGTGGAGACTGCATCCGCCCGCGCCCCGCAGGCTGGAGATACGATGCTTTGCGTCCACCAGGAGCGACAAGCGCTCCGGAGGGTTGGCGCAGCCGTAGATCCATGCCGCCGTGAGCCTGCCGGCCACCACTTTCCGGCGCATCCGCTCCGGAACCGTCAGGGCGGCTGCACGTGCCCGGAGGCGGGTGGTCACTGTTACCCCGGGAGCGACAAAGCTCCTCCCGTACAGGGGCCGAAGGATGCCGTCAGAAGCCATGCACTGCAGTTCGGGCCACGTAAAGAGGGGACTGGGAGCGTAGAGCTCGTGAAGAACGGGTTCTTGCAGGGGAAGGGACTTGGCAGCGTGGTCCATCCATTGATCATTCCGTGCCCCGGACAAAAGCGTACAGGCCCCGTACCGGTTATGTGGATAACCGGTCCGGGGCCTGTTGGCTGCTACGGCGCCTGTTTGTCTACCGTTGCGGGCGGGTCAGGCGAGGTCGCTGGCTGAACGCTGGATCTGGTCCAGCCACGCCTGACGTGCCTCCAAGGCTTCACGGGCGGCCTTGACGCGACGCTGGTCGCCCGCCTTTTCAGCCTTCTCGAGGTCTTCCTTGAGCCCGGCTATTGCAGACTCCAACTGGGACAGGGCGCTGTTGGTACGGGCCTTGGTCTCGGGATTGCTCCGCCGCCACTTGTCTTCTTCGGCCTCACGGACAGCGTCTTCGACTTTGCGAAGACCTGCCTCAATGCGTCCCATATCGGCCCGAGGTACCTTGCCGGCATCCTCCCACCGGTCACGGATGGACTGGAGGGCCCTCTTGGCTGCGTTGAGGTCATTGATGGGCAAGAGCGCCTGGGCCTCTGCCACCAATTGTTCCTTGACCGCGAGGTTGGCCGTGTACATTTGGTCGATTTGGTCGTTGGCTGCCTGGCGGTTGCTGAAGAACACGTCCTGGGCTGCGCGGAAGCGGCCCCAGAGGGCGTCGTCGTCCTTGCGGCTTGCCCGTGGAGTGGCCTTCCACTGGTCCATGAGCCTCCGGTATTCGCCGGCGGCGTAACCCCAGTCGGTAGAGGAGGAAAGTGCCTCGGCTTCAGCGATCAGGGCTTCCTTCGCGGCTTTGGCTGCAGAGTTGTTGCTGTCCAGCTGGGAGAAGTACGCACGGCGGTGGCGATCGAATACCGTGCGGGCCGAACGGAAGCGCTTCCACAGCGCGTCTTCATTGCTGCGACCGAGGCGGATACCACTCTTTTGCGCTGTCTTCCAGGACTCGAACAGCTCGTTCATCCGCGCGCTGGACGTCTTCCACTGGATCTGGGCGGGGTCCTGGCCGGCGATTGATTCAGCTTCAGCAACAATGGCTTCGCGTGCGGCGAGTTCGTTGGCGCGGACGGCTTCGTGGGCAGCCTTCTCGGACTTCTCCAACTCCACGATCTGGGCGGACAAAGTGTCGAGGCGTGCCTCAGCCGAACGGATGTCGCCAACCATGTTGCGCTCTGCCAATTGCTCGCGCAGGTGCGTCACGGTCTTCTGCATGTCCGTGGCCGGAGCCTTGGACTCAACCCGGTGTTCCAGCAGGACAACTTGGGCGATGACGTCGTCGAACTTCCGGGCGAAGTAACCCAGTGCTTCGTCCGGGCTGACGCCGGGATACTGTCCAACGGGAATCTCCTCGCCATCCAAAGTGAGGAAGACGTGCCCGTCGCCTTCGGCGCGGCCCCACTTTGCTGCCTCGGCCAGCGATGCGGCGGATACCGCGGGCGCGGCGGGAACGACGGCGGCAGGAGCCTTGGGCCGGGCCGCGAAGGCAGCCGGGGTGGGGGCGGGGCGGGGAGCCGCGGGCTTGAAGCCCGGGGTGGCCTCTGCCGTTGACGCAGTTTCTTCGGCGGGCGCAGCTTCTGTGGCGGGTGCGGCCTCGGTTGCCGGGACGGACTCGTCGGCGGGCGCAGCTTCTGTGGCGGGTGCGGCCTCGGTTGCCGGGACGGACTCGTCGGCAGGTGCAGCCTCTACCGCGGGCACGGCTTCGGTTCCGTTCGGGTTGTTCGCCTCGACTGCTTCTTCGTTGGCTGCTACTGCTGTTTCGTCGGATTTCTGACTGTCTGTCACCGCTAAAAGTCTTTCGCTTGGAGGGACTGCTAAGGTAATGCACCCCGGGCAGGGGCCTGGCGCTGGTTACTTCAGAGAAAACGAGTCTATCGTGACAGGTGCCACAGGAGCGCCGTCGCTTGCGTTTTCACCGGGCTTGAGGCCTGCTGCGGCGATGCTCGTCACTACATCCAAACCGCTTGTGACCTTGCCTACCACGGTATATCCGCCCGCAGTGTCAGCCGGGATGGTGGTGTCCTTGTAGACGATGAAGAACTGGTGACCGTTGCCGTAGGCGTTGTTTCCCGTACGCGCCACAGCGATGGTCCCCGCCGGGTAGAGGTTGTCGGCGGGCGTGTTCTCCAGCGGACCCCAGCGATAATTGGGGTCGTCGGCGCCGTCCTCCGACTTCGACCCGCATTGCAGCAGCCCGAAGGTTTCCGAAGTGGTGAGGCGGTGGCAGAAGGCTCCACTGTAGTAGTTTGCGTCAGTCAAGGACTTGAAGACGGCGGCAGCCTGGGGCGCCGCATTTCCATTGAGTTCCACGCCAACGACTCCACTGTTAAGCGCGAGCTCTCCTGTGAAAGTCTTGCCGGCTGCAGTGTCCGGGCCGGGAATGTCGGCACTGTTGGAAGCGGTGGGTGAAGGCGAGGGGGAGCGGAGTCCGGCTTCGGCGGCAGCAAACTCGGCTTCAGTGGGATTGGAACTGAAAACCGTCAACTGCAGGACGACCGCCACCACAAGGGCGGTTGCTGCAGCGCTCGTGGCGATAATATTGTCGCGTTTCCGCCGCTTGCCCTGCTCAGACCTCAGGGCGCGCTTGGCTTCCATCTGCCGGATCCGCCGTCTCGCTTCGCGGTCGTCCCGCGACCTTGTTGCCAAGAGTCCTCCTGATTGTGTCCACATTCTGCGGGTGCCTGCCGGCAACCGGGCACGCTGCATTAGATGTGCACGCGTGGAAAGCATAAACTGGCTGCCGCACATAGTTTATGCATGACCGGCTGGACGCCCGCCCCCTAAACGCCGAATCGGCGTTTTAAGCCCGCGTCCAGGTCCTTGGTTCAGCTTTCTTCGAGGAGATTAATCCACCATGGCACGTACCGCCTCCCTGTCCGGATTCCCTGAGTGGCTTCCCCAGGAACGGTTGGTGGAGCTTCATGTGCTGGACACGCTTCGGAAGACCTTTGAACTCCACGGTTTCTCATCGATCGAAACGCGCGCCGTTGAAACTGTTGGCCAGTTGTTGCGCAAGGGTGAGATCGACAAAGAGGTGTATGGCCTGCGGAGGCTGCAGGATGAGGAAGGCGAACAGGCGGGTGCGGAAGGCAAGTCCGACCCGCACGCCTTGGCGCTCCACTTCGACCTGACCGTCCCCTTTGCCCGCTATGTTGTGGAGAACGCCGGGTACCTGGCGTTCCCGTTCCGTCGCTACCAGATCCAAAAGGTCTGGAGGGGTGAGCGGCCGCAGGAGGGTCGCGCCCGTGAATTCACGCAGGCTGACATCGACGTCGTAGGCGACGGGGAGCTGCCGTTCCGTTACGACGTCGAAATCGCCTTGGTCATCGCTGAGGCGCTGACTGCCCTTCCGATTCCGGACTTCAGGCTACGGATCAACAACCGCAAGCTGGCGGAGGGTTTTTACCGCGGGGTTGGCCTGACCGATACGGCAGGTGTTCTGCGGAGCATCGACAAGCTGGAGAAGATCGGTGCTGACAAGGTGGCCGAACTGCTCCGGACCGAGCTCGGGGCAACAGAGGAACAGGCCGGCCTGGCACTCAAGCTTGCCTCGATCCGCACCGAGGACACGTCCTTCGTCGAACAGGTCCGTGCCCTTGGAGTGAAGGATGACCTGCTTGAGGAAGGCCTCAGCGAGTTGCAGCAGGTCATTGAAGCCGCAGTGCAGCGGGCGCCCGGCAAGGTAGTGGCAGACCTCAGTATCGCCAGGGGGCTGGACTACTACACGGGAACCGTAGTGGAGACCGTGTTGGTGGGACACGAGCAGTTGGGTTCCATCTGCTCCGGCGGCCGCTATGACGCCTTGGCGAGCAAGGGGAACCGGAAATTCCCCGGTGTCGGCCTCTCAATTGGTGTGACGCGCCTCGTTTCGCGGATCCTGAGCCAGGAGCTCGCCACGGCCACACGCTCGGTTCCCACTGCTGTGCTGGTTGCCTTGAATGATGATGAAAGCTGGTCTGCCGCCCAGGATGTGGCTGCGCAGCTGCGCGGCCGCGGCATCTCGACGGAAGTAGCCGCCAAAGCCGAAAAGTTCGGCAAGCAGATTAAGTTCGCCGACCGCCGCGGCATCCCGTTCGTATGGTTCACCGACGACGACGGCAAGCACCAGGTCAAGGACATCCGGTCCGGCGCCCAGGTGGATGCCGATCCGGCCAGTTGGTCGCCGTCGGACGAAGACTTGCACGTTCGGGTGACCACTGCCTGACGGGCACTGGCATCATCTCCTCCCGCCGGTGACCGGATGGCGGGGCCCGTGGCCGGGGCGGGTAAACTCGGACGGGATCGTCTTTGCAGAGATCCTTTGAAAATTCATGCTGAAAGGAATGCTGTGCTGCGCACACATGACCTCGGATCACTTCGTTCCGAGCACATTGGACAAACCGTTACCCTGGCCGGCTGGGTGGGCCGCCGCCGTGATCACGGTGGCGTTGCATTCGTCGACCTGCGTGACGCGTCCGGTGTCGCCCAGGTAGTCGTCCGCGAGGAAGAGGTCTTCCACGGCCTGCGGAATGAATACGTCCTGCAGGTCACGGGCACGGTCAACAAGCGTCCTGAAGGCAATGAGAACCCTGCGCTGGCAACCGGTGACATTGAAGTCATGGCCGACAAAGTGGTCATTCTCAACACCTCGGATCCGCTGCCGTTCCAGATCGACGAGCACGTGGAGGTCGGCGAGGAAGCGCGACTCAAGCACCGTTACCTTGACCTTCGCCGGCCGGGCCCGGCCCGCAACCTGCGCCTGCGCTCAGAGGCCAACCGTGTTGCGCGTGAGCTGCTCCACCAGCGCGGCTACGTCGAGATCGAGACGCCCACGCTGACGCGCTCGACGCCGGAAGGCGCCCGCGACTTCGTTGTCCCGGCCCGCTTGGCTCCGGGTTCCTGGTACGCACTGCCGCAGTCACCGCAGCTTTTCAAGCAGCTGCTCCAGGTGGGTGGATTTGAGAAGTACTACCAGATCGCCCGCTGCTACCGGGATGAGGACTTCCGCGCGGACCGCCAGCCGGAATTCACCCAGCTGGACATTGAGGCCAGCTTCGTGGACCAGGACGACGTCATTGAGCTCGGCGAAGCCCTCGTCAAGGCACTGTGGCAACTGATCGACGTCGAAATTCCGACGCCGATCCGCCGCATGACGTATCTGGAGGCGATGGCCAAGTATGGCTCGGACAAGCCTGACCTGCGTTTCGGCCTCGAACTGACGGAATTGACTGAGTTCTTCAAGGACACCAACTTCGGCGTGTTCAAGGCCCCCTACGTAGGCGCCGTGGTCATGCCCGGTGGCGCCTCCCAGGCGCGCCGCGCGTTGGATGCCTGGCAGGAGTGGGCGAAGCAGCGTGGCGCCAAAGGCTTGGCTTATGTCCTGTTCAAGGAAGACGGCGAGCTGGCCGGCCCGGTGGCCAAGAACCTCACTGACGAAGAACGTGCGGGGCTGGCAGACGCCGTCGGCGCCAAGCCGGGTGACTGCATCTTCTTCGCGGCCGGTGAGAAGTCGGCGTCCCGTGCACTGCTCGGCGCGGCCCGCGTGGAGATCGGGCACCGTACTGGCCTGATCGACCCCACCGACTGGGCTTTTGTCTGGATCGTGGACGCCCCCATGTTCGAACCCGCCGCCGCGGCTGTTGCTTCCGGTGACGTCGCTGTTGGCGCAGGCCAATGGACGGCCGTACACCACGCCTTTACCTCGCCCAAGCCTGAGTTCCTTGACACCTTTGACAAGGATCCGGAGTCTGCCCTGTCCTACGCCTACGACATCGTGTGCAACGGCAATGAAATCGGCGGCGGTTCCATCCGTATCCATGAGCGCGATGTCCAGGAGCGGGTCTTCCAGCTCATGGGCCTGGACAAGGAAGACGCCGAAACCAAGTTCGGCTTCCTGCTGGAGGGATTCAAGTACGGCGCGCCTCCGCACGGCGGTATGGCTCTCGGTTGGGACCGCGTGGTCGCGTTGCTCGCCGGCGTCGAGTCCATCAGGGACGTCATTGCCTTCCCCAAGACGGGCAACGGCTTTGACCCGCTGACCGCCGCGCCCGCGCCGATCACGGCACAGCAGCGCAAGGAGGCCGGCGTCGACTTCAAGCCTGAGGCCAAGCCTGCTGCCAAGCCGGAATAGTCCACCTGCAAAGGCTCCCCGTCGCGTTGAACTGAGCGCGCGCGGGGAGCCTTTGGCATTTCCCGCCGAGTGTTCCTTTCGAAAGGTGCCCACCGTGATGCCGGATCAGTTACTGATCGAGAATTTGATGGACAAAGCCTGGCCTGCCTGCGAGCGACAGGAGGAAGGTGAGTGGGTCTTCCGGGCTTCGCATGGTGTCACTCAAAGGGCCAATTCGGTGTGGCCGAGGATCCCATCCAACGCCGGGGATGAAAAGGACACCCTCGCTGCAGTCCGTTCAGCGTCCGACTGGTACGGGCGACGCCGCCTTCCGCTGATCTTCCAGATTTTCGATGACGCCCGCAGCGCCGGTCTGAACGCGGTTCTTGACGGGCAGCGTTTCACCAGGCAATCCGAGACCCGGATCATGGTGCGCGATGTGAGGGGTTTGCCCACGAACACGGTTGCCCGAAGAGTGGAAATGTCCCCGGAACCTTCCGAAGAATGGCTTCGTCTGTGGTGGTCTGTCGACGGCCGCGGCGGCGAGGCAGAGCTGGACGTCGCCCGCCGCATACTTGCCGGTTGCGAGTCGGTGTACGCCCTCGTGAGGGACGACGACGGTGTCCCTGCCGCCGTCGGGCGTCTTGCCCTCGTGGATGGCTGGGGCGGTATCTACAGCATGGCGACGTCGGCGGGTCACCGAAGGCGGGGATACGGCACGCGGCTTTTGGCTGCCTTGTTGAACGAGGGCGCTTCCCGTGGGCTCTTTGGATTCTGGCTATTGGTGACCGCGTCCAACGCGGCTGCACAGGCTTTGTATTCACGTGCTGGATTCACGGATCACGGTGGTTATCTCTACCGCCAAGCGCCCTTGAGGCGCGCCCCTCACGGATGCTGAGGTACTCAGGTCGGTGCATCCGTGACGGTGATGCGGATGCAGCAGGCGTCGGTCGCGGCCTTGGGGAGTGCCGCCGTCCTGGGCTCTTGAACGTCGAGGAACGGGAGGCGGGTCCGACGAGCCACTGCCTGGAGCGCGGGTTGTGCGAGGACATGTTCCACCATGGAACGGTCGCCGCCAGGGACGATGTATTCGATGCGATAGTCGGCGAAGATGCGCGCTGCGTGTTCCGCGGCAGTCACCACCAAGGCGTCCGCCTGGTTTGATCGCCGCCGGGCATAGCGTTGCTGCGATTGCCCGCCGGCAGCCGTCCGGCCCTGCACGTAGCGGTCGCCGCTCTTTGACGCCAGCAGCGTGCTTCCGCTGGCAGCAGCCACCGCGTAGCCGCCCCGGCGCACCAGCAATATGCCGAGGCCCCGTTCTTGTGTTGCCAGGGAAGCAAGACGGTCGAGGTCTGTTGCTCCGCGGCCGGGCCGGCCGTCGGCAGGCCATGGCGCCCGCAGAAGGGCGGTCGCGCCGTCGGCCGCGCGGAGGAGCATGCTGCCGTCGGCCGCGCGGAGGAGCAAGCTGCCGTCGTCGGAGCTTTCTCCGAGGGGACCGTGGCTTGCGGCAAAACGTTCCACCCAGCCGTGGAGCCGTGCCGCCGGTACCAGTGCCGTGCGGCTGGTGGGCTGGCGCTGCGGGATGGTGCGGGGGCGGTCCACGTGAATGTCTCCTTTGCTGGAACTATGAGTAGCCTATCCATGTGGAAGATCTCTTTGGTGCCGGTGCTGTCAACGACGACGAGCCGGTAGATGTGCCTACTGCCGGGGGACCTTCGGATGCCGCGTGGATGGCTTCCCAGCGCAGTCCGTTGGCTGTCCGGATGCGCCCGCGGACGTTGGACGATGTTGTGGGCCAGCAACATCTCCTGGGCCATGGTTCTCCGTTGCGACAGCTCGCTGCAGGGGTCGAAGCATCCGGTCCGGCCGGTCCGAGTTCGGTGATTTTGTGGGGCCCTCCCGGAACCGGCAAGACCACCTTGGCGCATGTGATTGCCCGCGGCCCCGGCCGGAAGTTCGTTGAGTTGTCTGCCATTACGGCTGGCGTCAAGGATGTGCGTCGGGTCATGGACGAGGCTTTGACGGCCCGGGACCTGTACAAGAAGACCACGGTCCTGTTCCTGGATGAGATCCATAGGTTCAACAAGGCGCAGCAGGATGCTTTGTTGCCGGGTGTCGAGAACCGCTGGGTGGTTCTGGTGGCCGCCACTACCGAGAATCCGTCGTTCTCCGTGGTTTCACCGCTGTTGTCCCGTTCCTTGCTGCTAACGCTGAAGCCGCTCACGGATGACGACATATCGGGCCTACTGCAGCGGGCCGTCGTGGATGCCCGCGGCCTCGCCGGCCGGGTTGAGCTGAGCCCCGAGGCGTTGGACCACTTGGTGCGGCTTTCCGGGGGTGACGCCCGGCGGGCGCTCACGGCGCTTGAGGCCGCCGCGGGCGTTGCGTTCGGTGACAGTACCGCCGTCGATATGCCGGACGAAACAGACGACGACGGCGAACCCGGCCTTGCGGACGACGGCCCTCCTGACGCTCCGGTATTGGTGGAACTTCGACACACTGAGCGGGCACTCGACGCGGCTGCTGTGCGGTACGACCGTGCGGGCGATCAGCACTACGACGTCGCCAGCGCCTTCATTAAGTCCATCCGCGGCTCTGACGTGGATGCCGCGCTCCACTATCTTGCCCGCATGCTGGAGGCGGGGGAGGACCCGCGCTTTGTTGCCCGGCGTATTGTCATCTCAGCCGCCGAGGATATCGGCATGGCGGATCCCACCGCTTTGCAGACGGCTGTTGCTGCTGCGCAGGCCGTGCAGCTGATCGGCATGCCGGAAGGCCGCATTATCCTGGCCGAGGCCGTGGTCCATCTAGCTACGGCGCCTAAGTCCAACGCCGCCTATATGGGCATCAACAGGGCGATTGCCGATGTCCGGGCTGGTTTCGGTGGCGGGATTCCCCTGCATTTGCGGGACGCCCATTATCCCGGTGCCAAACAGTTGGGCCATGGCAAGAGCTACAAGTACGCCCATGACGAACCGCACGGCGTTGCGGCCCAGCAGTACCCGCCGGACGACCTTGTGGGGAAGGACTATTACGAACCCACCAACAACGGCGCGGAACGGGACATAGCTGCCCGGTTGGAGAAGCTCCGGAAGATCGTGCGGGGCCAGTAGTCGCTGATGCGCAGGCGCCGGGTCACGGCCCATGCTGCTAAGTGCGGACGCATGGTAGGATGGATCTTTGTCTGGCATGACCCGACGCACAATCCCACCGAAGATTTCTTCCATGGTGCTGTGCCTCGGGCCAGTAGCAAGAGGCAGCGGTTGGCCGATGCTCTCCCTGATGGAGGCCAGTAACACTGATACACCGCAGTAATTTGGAAGGACACAAGTGGCTAACAACACTCGTGCTCGCCGTACCGCACGCCTGTCGCGTGCACTCGGCATTGCTCTGACCCCCAAGGCCGCCAAGTACATGGAGCGCCGCCCGTACGGCCCCGGTGAGCACGGCCGTGCCCGCAAGAAGCAGGACTCCGACTACGCCGTTCGTCTGCGCGAGAAGCAGCGTCTGCGCGCCCAGTACGGCATCCGCGAAGCACAGATGACCCGTGCATTCGAAGAAGCCCGCCGCACCAAGGGCCTGACCGGTGAGAACCTGGTTGAGCTGCTCGAAATGCGTCTGGACGCTCTCGTGCTGCGTGCTGGTTTCGCCCGCACCATCGCCCAGGCCCGCCAGCTGGTTGTGCACCGCCACATCCTGGTTGACGGTGTCCGCGTGGACCGCCCGTCCTTCCGCGTCGGCGAAGGCCAGCTCATCCACGTCCACAGCCGCTCCGAGGTCATGGCTCCGTTCCAGGCAGCAGCTGCCGGTGCGCACGTCCTGGCCAACACCCCGGCTTACCTGGATGTCAAGATCGACTCCCTGCAGGCACGCCTCGTTCGCCGCCCGAAGCGCTCCGAGGTCCCCGTGATCTGCGAAGAGCAGCTCGTCGTCGAATTCTACGCTCGCTAAATCCAGCAGCGCTGTAAAGAAGCCCGTGGCATACGCCGCGGGCTTCTTTGCATCAAAAAGGTTTCTTCGTGTGCAGGAATCTCTTCGGATGCCGGGTCCGGCTTCATTGTGGGTAAGGTACTGGGGGAGGCTTTGGCCGATGCCGGGTTCCGGCTCGTGCCTGGCAGCGCAACAATCCTAGGAGATGAGTTTTATGTCTGGTGGCGACATCGCCGGCCTGATCGCAGCGGGAGTGTTTGCACTCCTGGTCCTGCTGCTGGCCGTGCCTATCTTGAAGCTCGGCGGCGTCTTTGACGAAGTTCGCACATCCATCCGCTCCATCAGCGACGGCGCTACGCCGCTCATGGACGAAGTGACGGCAACGGTCTCCACAACCAACCAGCAGTTGAAGAAAGTGGATGGCATCGCCTCCAACGTTTCAGACGCGTCGGCCAACATCTCGGCGCTGTCCTCGCTGGTGGCTGCCACGGTCGGCTCGCCGCTGATCAAGGTTGCAGCATTCAGCTACGGGGTCCGTTCGGCTCTCGCCGGCCGCCGCCCAAGCCCTTCTTCCGGCCGCCGCAGCCGCTGACAAACGAAAGATCCCAGCAATGAAAAGAATCGTCTGGATGGGCATTGGTGTCGCGATCGGCGTCATTGCCTTCCGCAAATTCAACGAGGCCCAGGCCGCAATCGGTCCTGACGGCTTGAACCGTGCCGTTGGACGCCTGGCTGACGGCATGTTTGAGTTCGCCGATGCGGTGCGGTCGGGCATGCACGAACGCGAAGAGGAATTGCGGTCCGCGCTTGGGGTAGCAGGGTCCGACGCCGGCCGCCGCTAGCGGACGCCGTTCGCCCCTGCGCCCGTGACAGGGCAGAATAGAAAGCTGCGGAACAGCAACAGCCGGTTCCGCGCACAACGTGTGCAGTGAATTGAGAAGGGTAAGTAATCAGCTAATGAAGTCGCAGGAGATCACCAAGCGCTGGGTGGACTTTTTTGTCAGCAAGGGCCACACCGCCGTTCCCTCCGCGTCGCTCGTTTCCAGCGACCCGTCTCTGCTTTTTACCGTGGCCGGCATGGTCCCGTTCATCCCCTACCTGACTGCACGTGAAGAGCCGCCCTACCAGCGGGCCACGAGTGTCCAGAAGTGCATTCGCACCGGTGATATCGAGGAAGTCGGCAAGACAGCCCGTCACGGCACGTTCTTCCAAATGTGCGGCAACTTCTCCTTCGGCGACTACTTCAAGGAAGACGCCATCAAGTTCGCCTTCGAACTCCTCACCACGAGCGTCGCCGACGGTGGTTACGGTCTTCCCGCTGAACGCCTTTGGGTGACGGTCTACGAAGAAGACGACGAAGCCAAGGAACTGTGGCTCAAGAACACCGGGATTCCCGCAGAACGCATCCAGCGCATGGGCAAGTCCGACAACTACTGGCACACCGGCCAGCCCGGCCCGGCCGGTCCCTGCTCCGAGATCTACTACGACCGTGGCCCGGAGTACGGCATCGAGGGTGGCCCCATCGCGGACGAAACGCGCTACATCGAGATCTGGAACCTGGTGTTCATGCAATACCAGATCGAAAATGTCCGCTCCAAGGTGGACTTCGACATCGTCGGTGAGCTGCCGAACAAGAACATTGATACCGGCCTGGGCATGGAACGTCTTGCCATGATCCTGCAGGGCGTCGAAAACATGTACGAGACGGACCAGGTACGTCCCGTCATCGACAAAGCCGCTGAATTGTCCGGTCGGGAGTACACCTCCGCCGAGTCCGACGACGATCCCCACCACACGGACGATGTCCGCATGCGCGTCGTGGCTGACCACATCCGCTCGGCGCTCATGCTTATTGCCGACGGCGTCGCGCCGTCCAACGAAGGCCGTGGCTACGTACTGCGCCGGTTGATCCGCCGTGCCGTGCGCGCCATGCGCCTGCTTGGCGTGGAGAAGGCCTGCCTTCCCGAACTGCTGCCGGTATCCCGCGACGCCATGAAGGGCGTCTATCCCGTGGTTGAAACGGACTTCGCGCGTATCAGCCGAATCGCGTACGCCGAGGAAAAGGCATTCTTGCGTACCATTGCCTCCGGCACCGCCCGCTTGGAGGATGCCGTGGCTGAGTCCAAGGCTGCCGGCACTCCTTTGTCCGGTGCTGATGCGTTCACCCTTCACGACACCTACGGGTTCCCGATCGACCTCACGTTGGAAATGGCCGAAGAAGCCGGCCTCAAGGTGGACGAAGCAGGCTTCCGCGCCCTGATGCTCGAGCAGCGCCAGCGTGCCCAGGCTGATGCCAAGGGAAAGAAGGGCGGTCACGCCGACCTCAGCGCCTACCAGGAACTGTTGGGCGAGGGCGACACCGTCTTCACCGGCTACGACGAACTCGACGGTGAATCACGGGTCCGCGGCATTGTCAGCAGCGGCCAGCGGGTTGCCCACGCTTCCACCGGCGACGAGATTGAGCTGGTGCTCAACGAGACCCCCTTCTATGCGGAGGCCGGTGGCCAGTCCGCAGATACGGGCCTCATTACGGGTGACGGTTTCGTCGTCGAGGTTCTGGATGTGCAGCGTCCCGTCAAGGGGCTCAGCGTTCATAAGGCGATTGTCCGCGAAGGTGAAATCGCCGCGGACGCGTTGGTGCGCGCCGCCGTCGACCGTGAACGCCGCCACGCCGCCGAGCAGGCGCACACCGGTACGCACATCGTGCACGCCGCCCTGCATCAGATCCTCGGCCCGGAAGCCACCCAGCGCGGCTCCTACAACAAGGCCGGCTACCTCCGCTTCGACTTCGCCTGGGGCGAGGGCCTGAGTGCTGCCACGCGCTCTGAAATCGAAGAGGTTTCGAACATCGCCATCCGGAACAACTTCCGGGTGGATACCAAGGTCATGGCCCTTGCCGAGGCCAAGGCCCTTGGTGCCATGGCATTGTTCGGCGAGAACTATGGCAGCGAGGTACGTGTTGTTGAGATCGACGGCGCGTGGTCCCGCGAGCTGTGTGGTGGAACGCACGTTTCCAACACCTCGCTGATTGGCAGCCTCTCACTTCTCGGCGAGCAGTCCGTGGGTTCCGGGAACCGCCGCGTGGAGGCGTTTGTGGGGCTCGACGCCTTCCGGCACCTCGCTGCCGAACGAGCACTCGTCACGGAGCTGACGGAGTTGTTGAAGGTTCCCTCGGGCCAGCTCGCTGACCGTATTTCCAGCACCTTGAACAAACTGAAGGCAACGGAAAAAGAACTTGACCGACTCCGCAAGGAACAGCTTGCTGCTGCCGCCGCCAACCTCGTGGGCACGGCGCGCGATGCTGCCGGTGTACGCGTTGTCGCCCACGACGCCGGGCAGGTGGGTGGAGCTGACGACCTCCGGAACCTTGCACTGGACCTTCGGAACCGCTTGGGGTCGGATGCGTCCACGGTTGCGGTTGCCGGTGTCAGCAACGATCGCCCTGTCATCTTGGTTGCTACGAATGAGGCCGCCCGCGAAGCAGGCGTGAAGGCCGGTGCACTGGTCCGCCTGGCCGCAGGCATCCTCGGCGGCGGCGGTGGTGGCAAGGATGACGTCGCGCAAGGTGGCGGAACCGACGCTGGGAAGGTCCCCGAGGCCCTCACAGCGGTGGTGGATGCGATAGCCAAGCGCTAACGGTGAATTCCAGTACGAACAGCGACGTCTACCCCCAGGGCATAAAGCTGGGGGTAGACGTCGGCACCGTCAGGGTTGGGCTTGCCATCTGCGATCCCGACGGAATCCTCGCCACTCCATTCAAAACATTGGGGCGGGACGCCAAGAAGAACTCCGACGTCCGCGTTGTGGTGAAGCAAGCCGCTGAACTGGGGGCAGTGCAGATTTTCGTGGGCCTTCCACGGACCATGAAAGGCGAGGAACGCAGCTCGGCGCAGATGGCGACGGAGTACGCCGAACTGTTGGCCAACGAGCTCGTTCGTTCCGGTCTGCAAGTCCCGGTCAACCTCGTGGATGAGCGCTTGTCCACGGTAACGGCGCACCGCAACCTGCACGAAGCTGGCATGAGCAGCAAGAACCACCGTAAAGTGGTTGATCAGGTTGCCGCTGCTGGAATACTTCAGCACGCGATCGACATGCAAAAAGCCAGAGGAACGGACGTAGGCCGCCGCGTACAGGCACCGGCGCCATCCGAAAAGCCCAGCAGTGCCCCAACGCTGCGGGCTGCCTCCGGCTGTGAACCCGATTCTTCTACGAGGGGACTGCAACTGTGAGCCCGGTCAACAACGACCCCTCCAGCGGTACCGCCGGTGGCGGCATGCCGCTGACCCGCAAGGAACTGCGGGCGCGGGAGAGATTCCTCGCCACGCAGAACCAAAACGTCGTACCCGTTCCTGAAGCCACTCCCGGTGAGCCGGCCACGCCCGCCGCGGTTGAGCCCGAATTGCCCCGTGTTGAGCCCGAACTGCCCCGTCCTGTCCCGGCAGTTGCCGCTCCTCCCGTTCCAGTGGAGCCGCCGACGGTAGCACCGGCACCTGTGGAGGATCCTGTCCCTGCCCAGGTTGACCCGGTCCGCCACGTCTCCGCAGACAGTGAACAGCATGTGGACGCGGACCAGCACGTAGCGGATGCCCACCCCGAGCCGGTGGTTGTGCATGCCTTTGCCGGCCATGCCGACGCCGGACACGTTGATGCGGCACACCCCGGCGAAGCGGTGCATGTGGATGCGGGCCACGTTGAGCTCGAACACGCGGATCCCCACCACGGGCATGACTACGACCATCACGACGATGCCGCTCACTCCGACGTGCACGGGTTTGCCGAACACGAAGCCCACTACGATTACGAGGATCACGGCAGCCACCAGGACGAGCATCCCCACGCGCTCATCGCAGCCATGGAGCCCCCGGTTTCCAAAGCGGCGGCCAAAAAGGCGCGACGCCGTCGTCGTGTCCTTGCGTTATTGATCACCCTGGGTGTCTTCATCGCGGCTATGGCGATCGGCGCCCAGTTCCTGAAACCGCTCCTGGGCATGGACAAAGTCACCGATTATCCGGGCCCTGGCTCAGGCTCGGTCAGCATCACTGTGCCGGAGGGAGCCGGGCCAAAAGCTGTTGCCAACGCACTCGTGGAGAACAAGGTCGTTGCCGATGCCGATGCCTTCGTGAAGGAGTTCATGAATGACGGAGGCGAACTGTCACCGGGCGAATTCACGTTCCGCACCGAGATGAAGAACTCCGATGCTGTGGCGGTACTCGTCAACAAGGACGCCTCCAAGGTCATCTACTTTGCACTGAGCGCGGGGCTCCGCATCAACGAATCGCTGGAGGCCATCTCCAAGGGTTCGGGCATCCCCATGGCCCAGCTCAACGGCTTCAACGAGGCGCCGGCCCAGTTCGGGGTACCGGCCAAGGCAAAGAACCTGGAAGGTTTCCTTGCACCCGGGGAATACCGCTTCCCGCTGGGAACGTCCGGCCAGGACATCATCCAGAAGCTCGTCAGTACCACCCTCGATGAACTCAAGGCCCAGGGAATCACTGATCCCGCCAAGCAATACGACACCGTGACCATCGCGAGCATCGTGCAGGCCGAGGGTGGCCAGGCTGATTACGGGAACGTCGCAGGCGCAATCTACAACAGGCTCAAGCCCAACAACACCGAAACCAACGGCTTGATCCAGTCCGACGCTACTGTCACGTATGGACTGGGGAAGAAGTCTTTCCACCTCACTGAGGAGGAAAAGGCGGACAAGTCCAACACGTACAACACGTATGCGAACGTTGGCCTGCCCGCGGGGCCCATCGGATCCCCGGGAAAGACCGCGATCGATGCAGCGGCCAAGCCAACGCAAAACGACTACCTCTACTGGGTGACCATCAACCTGGACACCAAGGAAACGAAGTTCTCCAAGACACTGGCCGAGCACAGCACCTATGTGGAGCAGTACAACGCCTGGTGCCAGGCCAATGCCGGACGGTGCGTGTGAGTCGTCGCGCTGCCGTCCTCGGACACCCGATCTCACACTCGAAGTCCCCGGCGATGCACACGGCAGCTTATGCCAAGCTCGGTGTGGACATCGCGTATTCGGCCATTGACCTTACGGTGGACAAGCTTCCCGCCTTCATGGAATCTGTCCGCGCGGACGGATCATGGTGCGGCCTCTCCGTCACCATGCCGCTGAAATCGGCCATGGTCCGCGAGGTGGACGAAGTGCGCGGTGCAGGTGCCCACCTGGGCGTCATCAACACAGTCGCCTTCGAGAACGACGGCGGCATCACCCGTCGTGTGGGATACAACACGGATGTGGCCGGTATCGTTGAGGCGGTTCGCTACGCCGGGGTCTCCGCGGCACCACACGCGGCCATCCTCGGTGGCGGGGGAACCTCTGCGGCCGCCATCGCTGCGCTGCAAGAGCTTGGCGCCCGCCATGTTGACGTCTTTGTGCGCGACGCATCGCGGGCGCTCGACGCCAAGGCGGCCGCGACCGCCGTCGGGATTTCCATGGCCTTGCGCCCGCTGACTGAGGCGGCCACCGCCATCGCCGGATGCGACCTCGTGATTTCCACCTTTCCGCCGCGCGCTGCAGATGCCCTTGCCGAGGAACTCGCGACGCAGCCCGGAACCGGAGCAGGTGTTCTACTGGACGTCGCCTACGACCCCTGGCCCAGCCGCTTGGCGGAAGTCTGGCACGGGCAGGGCGGGGCGGTGGTCCCCGGCCTCGAAATGCTGATGTACCAAGCGGCGGAGCAGATCCGTCGCTTCAGCGGCTGTGACGTCGACGCCGCTGTCATAGATGTGATGTGCGACTCAGTCGGGCTTCCCCGGCGGGTGTTCTAGAAGCCTTACATGGCAGGATTGGTTATATGTTGCGTTGGTTGACTGCCGGTGAATCCCATGGTCCGGCTCTGATCGGAATTGTTGAAGGCGTGCCTGCCGGTGTGGAACTCACCAGCGGGCAGATCCGCGATGCCTTGGCGCGCCGCCGCCTGGGCTATGGTCGTGGCGCCCGAATGAAGTTCGAACAGGATGAAGTCACAATCCTCGGCGGGGTCCGCCACGGAATCACCCAGGGTGGTCCCGTTGCCATCCAAGTAGGCAACACAGAGTGGCCCAAATGGGAGCAGATCATGTCGGCTGACCCCGTGGATGCCGAACTTCTGGCCGACCAGGCACGCAATGCACCGCTGACCCGCCCGCGCCCCGGCCATGCCGACTTCACCGGCATGCAGAAATACGGCTTCGATGAAGCACGTCCGGTTCTTGAACGTGCCAGTGCCCGCGAGACGGCCACCCGCGTTGCCCTGGGGACTGTTGCCGCCCAATTCCTCAAGCAGTTGGGCGTCGAACTGGTCAGCCACACGGTTTCCATTGCCAGCGTCACCGTACCTGAAGGCCGACCACTGCCTTCGCCGCAGGACGTCATTGCTCTGGACGCGGACCCCTTGCGGTGCTTTGACCGCGAGACCTCCGATGCCATGGTTGCCGAGGTGGACGCTGCCCACAAGGAAGGGGAAACCCTCGGTGGCGTTGTCGAAGTACTGGCCTACGGGCTTCCGCCCGGACTCGGCAGCTACGTCCACTGGGATCGGCGCCTCGATTCCCGACTCGCGGCTGCACTCATGGGAATCCAAGCCATCAAGGGCGTCGAGGTCGGGGACGGGTTCCTCACCGCGGCCCGCCGCGGTTCCGCCGCCCACGATGAGATCGTCAAAGATGAAAAGGGCAAGATCATCCGCCAGACCAATCGGGCCGGCGGGATCGAGGGCGGCATGAGCATTGGTGAAGTGCTGCGTGTCCGTGCAGCCATGAAGCCCATCGCTACCGTTCCCCGCGCCTTGCGCACGATTGACGTCAGCACGGGAGAGCCTGCCAAGGCACACCACCAGCGCTCGGACGTTTGTGCCGTTCCCGCAGCGGGTGTCGTCGCCGAGGCAATGGTGGCCCTCGTCCTGGCCGAAGCAATCGCGGAGAAGTTTGGTGGTGATTCCGTAGCGGAGACTGCGCGGAACCTGCAGGGCTACCTTGAGAACATCCCGGCTACCTTGGACTCGGTCGGCCGGTAGTGGCGGGTGCAATCCCGGACGGTTCAGTGGGCCGTCCCGTTGTCCTCGTGGGTCCCATGGCGGTCGGCAAGTCCGCGATCGGCCAGCAACTGGCACAGCAACTCAGCATTCCATTCGTTGATACGGACGCTGTTGTCGTTGCTGCCCACGGGAGTATCGCCGACATTTTTGCCGGGAGGGGAGAACACGCCTTTCGCGAAATTGAGGCCAGGGCAGTGGCGAAGGCCATCGAGTCCGCCAAGAACGAACCGGCGGTCATCTCCCTTGGTGGCGGGGCCGTGCTGGATTCAGGGACCCAGCAATTGCTGGGGGAGTGCACAGTGGTCTACCTCGAATGTGACGCTGAGACCGTCGCAGACCGGATAGCGCGCAACACGGGGCGCCCGTTGCTGCAGGGGGACGCTATGTCCCGGTGGGAAGCTTTGTTCGCCACCAGGCGTCCCGTCTATGAGCGCCTCGCAGACATCGTGTTGGACGTCCGTTCCGGATCCATCGCGGAAATCGGCCTCCTGCTGGAGGAGCGGCTGCGCCAGCATGCAGCCTTGAAAGAGGAAGTTGAAAAGTGAGCAACGAAGCAACTGTCATCAAGGTGACCGGCCAGTCCGCCGGGGAGAACTACGACGTCGTCGTGGGCCGCGGCCTCTTGGAGACCCTTCCCGCCAAGCTCGGTGAGAGGGTCCGGCGGGTCCTTGTCATCCATCCCCGGGCCTTGCGCCTCACTGGCGATACGGTGCGTGACGAGCTTGAGTCCGCCGGCTTCACAGCCTTGACAGCTGAGATCCCGGACGCTGAAGAAGGCAAGCACATCCAGGTGGCGGCCTTCTGCTGGCAGGTTCTTGGCCAAAACGACTTCACGCGTTCGGACGCCATTGTGGCTGTTGGCGGCGGTGCAGTCACCGACCTTGCGGGATTCGTTGCAGCGACCTGGCTTCGCGGGGTCAAGGTCATCCACATGCCCACGAGCCTCCTCGGCATGGTTGACGCCTCGGTTGGCGGCAAGACCGGAATCAATACAGCCGAAGGCAAGAACCTCGTGGGGTCCTTTCACCCGCCAGCGGCGGTCCTCGCCGATCTGGACACGTTGCAGACCCTGCCCAAAAACGAATTGGTTTCCGGGATGGCAGAAGTCATCAAGTGTGGATTCATCGCCGATCCCGCGATTCTGGACCTTATCGAGAAGAATACTGACGCCGTGACCGACCCGGGCTCGGATGTCGTTCGGGAGCTCATCGAGCGGGCCATCAGCGTCAAAGCGAGCGTGGTGTCGCAGGACCTCAAGGAATCCGGGCTTCGGGAGATTCTCAACTACGGGCACACCCTTGGCCACGCCATCGAGCTGGTGGAAAGGTACTCCTGGCGGCACGGCGCCGCAATTTCCGTCGGCATGATGTTCGCCGCCGAGCTGTCGCGCAGCGTCGGAAGGCTCACCGACACCGACGCCGACAGGCACCGCGCCATTCTCGAAAGCCTGGGGCTGCCGACCACTTACCGCAACGACCGCTGGCAGGGTTTGCTTGACGGCATGCGCAGGGACAAGAAATCAAGAGGTGACCTGCTGCGTTTCGTCGTCCTGGACGGTATCGCCAAGCCGGGCATCCTCGATGTTCCTGACACATCGCTGCTGTTCGCCGCCTACCAGGAGATCGCATCATGACGGCCACAATGACTGAGGGAATCAGCGACTGGCCTACTGCAGGCTTCCCTGGCGTCCGCATGAATCCGGACACCCTCCTTCCCGTGATCGTCAACGAGGACGCCATGGAGACTGCGCTGCAGGCCTCCGAGGATCCCGCGGACCGGATTATGGCCCTTTTGCTGGACAACCAGCCCAAAGAAGCTGCGGAACTCCTGGCGGAAGCCCGCTACAAGGATCCCGAATCGTTCCGGCTCCGGATTTTCGAGGCCGAGGTGCACCGCGCGACGAACCGCACGGACCGTGCCGTGCAGTTGTTCCGTCAGCTTCTGCAGGAAGTACAGGGCAGTACAAAGGAAGCCGTGGTGCACCAGTACCTGGGCCGGGCCTACTTCGTCAGCGGCAACGCCCTGGCTGCCTCCGAGGAGTTCGCCAAGGCCCTGGACCTGAGGGTTGCCATGGCTGCTGACGCGGCGCTGATCTACTCATCGGCGGTGGCGCTGCAACGCGCACGCAACGTGTTGGAACTTGCGTCCTGATCCTCTGACACGGGCCGACGACGAGCCACTGCCGGTTTGCCGGTAGAATGGTTGTTGGATTTTTGATAAATACGCGCTGGCGGGCCGTTGGCATGCTGGCTTGGCATACACGGCTGGACGCTGCACAACGCAGCAGGACCCAGTGAGAGAAACCAGAGGATACAAGTGGCAACCACAAACGACATCAAAAACGGCACCGTACTGAAGCTCGAAGGCCAGCTCTGGAACGTCCTTGAGTTCCAGCACGTCAAGCCGGGCAAGGGCGGCGCTTTCGTCCGTACCAAGATGCGCAACGTCATGTCCGGCAAGGTGGTCGACAAGACCTTCAACGCCGGCCTTAAGATCGAGACCGCCACCGTGGACCGCCGCGACTACCAGTACCTGTACCAGGACGGCGAAGACTTCGTGTTCATGGACACCACGGACTACGACCAGATCCACGTTTCCGGGGCAACCGTTGGCGATGCCACCAACTTCATGCTTGAGAACCAGATGGTCAACATCGCCATCCACGAGGGCACGCCGCTCTACATCGAGCTCCCCCCGAGCGTCGTTCTCGAAATTACCTACACCGAGCCAGGCCTCCAGGGCGACCGTTCGTCCGCAGGCACCAAGCCGGCAACCGTTGAAACGGGTTACGAGATCCAGGTTCCGCTGTTCGTCGAGCAGGGCACCAAGGTCAAGGTCGACACCCGTGACGGCAGCTACCTTGGCCGGGTCAACGACTAGTGAGTGCACGCGGTAAAGCCCGTAACAGGGCCCTTGAGGTACTTTTCGAGGCGGAACAGCGTTCCGTCTCGGCATTTGACGCGCTGAAGGCCCGTCGGGAGAAGACTGATCTCGTCATCAATCCCTACACCGTGGAAATCGTGGAGGGCGTGGTTTCGATGCAGCCCACCATTGATGAATTCCTCCAGACCTATGCGCAGGGCTGGACGCTGGAGCGGATGCCTTCGGTGGACCGCATCATCCTCCGCATCGGCGCCTGGGAACTGCTTTACAACGACGACGTCCCTGATGGTGTTGCCGTCAGTGAAGCCGTAGCGCTGGCGAAGTCGATGTCCACCGACGAATCCCCGACGTTCATCAACGGACTGCTCGGCAGGCTCCAAAAGCTCAAGCCCTCGCTCCTGGCGTAGGCATCAGGGCTGTGTCCCTGACATGAAGAACCCGCTTCCACAGTTAGTGTGGAAGCGGGTTTTTTCGCGGCCACGGCTACCCTCGCGGCTAAAACTAGGTCAGGACGGCCGCCCTCAAAGCCGGGATGGCGCGGAGGTGTTCGAGTTCGTCGTGCTGGTGGACGGGCACGTCGCGGCCGCTCAGGATTCGTTGCCGAGTGAAGGCCAGCGCAGTGCACCCCTTGATGAAGGCCCGCATCTGTGCAGCACGGCCGCGCGATGCTGCCCAGCGTATCGCCTGGCGACGCCCGCGGGTTGTCGCAAGCATCTCCACTTCGGCCGGAGTGAACCAGCCGGCCCTGGCATATTCCAACAGACGCTGCCGGGTGAGCTTGCCTTCCGCGAGTCGAAGGAAGATGATGCCGAGGGCAGCCACAAGGAAGATGGGCACCTGGACCACGAAGTAGTCAACCAGGAAGTCCTGTCCCATGCTGTTCCATCGGTTGTGCAGGAACATGGCCGGCAACAGGCCGATGAAGAAGGCAAGTACCGCGTAACCGGAGTGCCATCTGCGGGCGGCAAAGCCCATGATCAAGCCCGTGGTCCCGGTAAATATGGCGTGGGCGAAGGGTGACATGACCCCGCGAAGGATGAAGATCCGCACCAGGTCCGTGCCGGGATCGGACGATGAGGCGATCTCCCGACCGAAGTAGAGGATGTTTTCCGTGAACGCGAAGCCGGCAGCAATGGTGAATGCGAACACCACCCCGTCAACAGGCCCGTCGAAGTATTTGCGTGCCGCCAGGACCAGCAACAACAGGCCCAACGACTTGGTGAATTCCTCGACGATCGGCGCTTGCACCGTTGCCATGAAGTAGGTGAACGCTTCTTCGCTGGTGGTGGGAGCGGCGAGGGCAAAGACGGGTTGGATCAAAAGGGTGCCCGCAATCGAGACTGCTGCACCCCACGTGAAGGCAAACCAGAGCAACCTGTTCGGTTCGGGTTCCCACCGATCAATGAGTCGGACTGTCAGCAATACGACCGAGAGCGGAATCAGCGAAGCAACGAATCCGACGACGAAGCCTGTAATGCCGGTGTTGCCCAGAAGGAAGGGGACCACCAGCAAGAGGCTGCCGAACACCAACACGCCTCCTGCCAGGAGCAGGGGAAGGGTGCCCGGTGAGCGGCGGGGCTGTGCGGCCGGGACTGCCCACGTCTGGCGGGGGAGCGTTCCGGGGTTGCCAGGGGCCGGTTGGTAGTTGCCAGGCTGCACGCGGCCGATCCACGTCGGATTCGCTGCCGGTTCCAAGTACGGTCGCGGGTATGGCTGGTGTCCACCAGGATGGCCGGGATGGTTGGTGCTCATGGTTTAGAGCCTATTCCACCGCCGGAAGTGTGAGCTTAAACTCACTGGCGCCCCGTTGACCCGGTGAGGTGCGAACGGGCTGCTGTGGTAGTTTTGAAAGGCAAATATTCCTTTTTTAATTCCGTCCCGTGAGGCGGGGAAAGGGGAGACGAGCGATGACTGAAGTCACGTCAGCGCAGGTGCCGTCGCGGGTTGTCCTCAACCAGGCGGATATCGACCGTGCGCTTACTCGTATCGCCCACGAGATCCTCGAAGCCAACAAGGGCTCCCAGGACCTGGTTCTCCTGGGCATTCCCAGCCGCGGCTATCCCTTGGCTGTACGGCTCGCGAACAAGATCGCTGCAGCCGACCCCACGGTCAACGCCGAGACAATTGTCGGCCAACTCGATGTCACAATGTTCCGTGACGACCTCTCACACCAGCCGACCCGCCCTCCGCACCACACCCGCCTGCCGTTGAGCGGGATCGACAACAAGGTCGTGGTGCTCATAGATGACGTTCTGTATTCCGGCCGCACCATCCGTGCCGCCTTGGATGCGCTGGTGGACCTGGGCCGGCCCAGGATTGTCCGCCTCGCGGTGCTGGTTGACCGGGGCCACCGGGAGCTGCCCATCCGCGCCGACCACGTGGGCAAGAACCTGCCCACCTCGTCCGCCGAAAAAGTGCGCGTCCACCTTGAGGAAACCGACTCCGTGGACGGCGTGCCGGTCAACGAAGTAGTAATCGAGGCCGGCAAGTGAAGCACCTCCTCTCCACCGAAAACCTCAGCGCCCGGGATGCCATACGTGTCCTGGACACAGCCGAGGAAATGTCCGCTGTGGGCGACCGGGAAGTCAAAAAGCTGCCCGCACTCCGCGGCCGTACTGTGGTCAACCTCTTTTTCGAGGATTCGACCCGCACACGGATTTCTTTTGAAGCCGCAGCGAAGCGCTTGTCGGCGGACGTCATCAATTTCGCGGCGAAGGGCTCTTCTGTCTCCAAGGGCGAGTCGCTGAAGGACACCGCCCAGACCCTGGCTGCCATGGGCGCCGACGCAGTTGTCATTCGACATTGGGCATCCGGCGCACCGCACCGCCTCGCCGCCACGGACTGGATCGATGCCGCCGTCATCAACGCCGGTGACGGCACCCACGAGCACCCGACGCAGGCCCTTCTTGACGCGTTCACCATGCGCAGGCACTGGTCGCAGCTGAACGGAACTTCCTCCACGGGCGGCGACCTCAAGGGTATGCGGGTGGCCATTGCCGGCGATGTCCTGCACTCCCGGGTCGCCCGTTCCAATGTGTGGCTGCTCCGCACCCTGGGTGCCGACGTCACCTTGGTTGCGCCGCCCACACTGCTGCCGATCGGCGTCGAGCACTGGCCCTGCAAAGTCAGCTACAACCTGGACAGGACGCTGGAAGCCGGCGTGGACGCCATGATGATGCTGCGGGTCCAAGGTGAACGAATGAACGCCTCGTTCTTCCCGTCCACCCGCGAGTACTCGCGCCGCTGGGGGTTCGACGATGCCCGGCTCCAGGCCCTGGACGACCTCGGCATGAAGGACACCATCATCATGCACCCGGGCCCGATGAACCGCGGCCTGGAAATTTCTTCAGCTGCCGCAGATTCGCCGCGTTCCACCGTGCTTGCTCAAGTACGCAATGGTGTGTCCGTCCGCATGGCAGCTCTTTACCTCCTGCTTTCCGGCGATTCCCGGGACGCAGCCCCCACCTCCGCAACCCAGCCCACCAAGGAGAGCAACTGATGGCCGAAAACACGTACTTGATCCGTGGGGCCGCCATTCTCGGCGGCGAAGCCGAAGACCTGCTCATCCGCGACGGATTCATCGCTGCCAAAGGCAAGGACCTCAAGGAAGATGGGGCCACCGTCATTGACGGCAGCGGCCTCGTTGCCCTTCCCGGCATGGTGGACGTGCACACGCACCTGCGCGAGCCAGGCCGTGAGGACGCCGAAACTGTGGAGACCGGCACGCGAGCCGCTGCCCTGGGCGGCTTCACGGCCGTGCACGCCATGGCCAACAGCAATCCGGTCGCTGACACGGCCGGGGTCGTTGAACAGGTACACAGCCTCGGCCGCGCCTCGGGTTGGGTTGATGTGCGCCCTGTGGGCGCGGTAACTGTCGGACTCGCGGGCGAGCAGCTCGCGGAGCTTGGCGCCATGGCCGATTCCCGCGCCCAGGTGCGGATGTTCTCCGACGACGGCATTTGCGTCCATGACCCCGTTCTCATGCGTCGCGCACTGGAGTACGTCAAAGCGTTCGACGGCGTCGTGGCCCAGCACGCGCAGGAGCCGCGCCTTACCGCTGGTGCACAGATGAATGAGGGGGCCGTTTCGGCGGTGCTGGGACTGGCCGGCTGGCCGGCTGTTGCCGAGGAAAGCATCATTGGCCGGGACGTCCTCCTTGCCCAGCACGTGGGTTCCCGCTTGCACGTGTGCCACGTCTCCACGGCAGGTTCCGTTGAAATAGTCCGGTGGGCCAAGGCTCGTGGCATCAACGTGACCGCCGAGGTCACCCCGCACCACCTGATCCTTACCGACGAGTTGGTCCGCAGCTATGACCCTGTCTACAAGGTCAATCCGCCGCTGCGCACGGATGCCGACGTCCAGGCACTCCGCGAGGGCCTTGCTGACGGAACCATTGACGTCGTCGGAACGGACCACGCCCCGCACCCCAGCGAACACAAGGAATGCGAGTGGGCCCAGGCTGCGATGGGCATGACCGGCCTGGAGACCGCGTTGTCGGTAGTCCAAGCGACCATGATCGAAACCGGCTTGATGACGTGGGCGGACTTTGCCCGGGTGACCTCCTTCACACCGGCCGTCATTGGCCGGGTTGCTGATCAAGGAAGGCCGCTGGAAGTCGGGGAACCGGCCAATGTCATCCTGGTGGATCCCGCTGCGCGTTGGACGGTGGACCCCCATAAGATGGCAACCATGGGCCGCAACTCACCATTCAAGGGCAAAGAGCTGCCCGGATCCGTCGTGGCCACGTTCTTCAAGGGCCACCCCACGGTCCTCAACGGCAAGCTGAACACGCCGTACCGGTATTCCGAAGACACCACCACCCCGGAAACAGCCGGGGCAGTCAGCGGTAAATAATGGACAAAATCCTCCCCGGCTTGCTGGTCCTCTCCGTCATCATCGTCGCCTTCGCGCTCATCGCCGCAGGGTGGCGGAACCGGCTGAGGCGGCAGGCCGACGTCGAACGCCTCCCGCAGGTGCCGGAACAGCTGACGCCCGCCACCGTGGTGGCGGAAGGACAATACGTTGCCACCACGACGGCCGGCGACTGGCTGGACCGGATCGCGGTGCAGGGCCTGGGAATCCGAACCAACGCGGAATTGAGCATCCACCGGGAAGGTGTTCTCTTCGACCGTTCCGGCGGCGCACCGGTGTTCATTCCCCGCAGTGCCCTCACGGACAGCCACGAAACCGATGGCATGGCTGGAAAGTTCGTCGAAAAGGGCGGACTCCTGGTTATCAGCTGGAAGCTCGGTTCCCGGGAACTGGATACCGGCTTCCGTTCCAGACACGCCGCCGACAAGCAACTCCTCCTCGAAGCCATCCAAGAATTGATCTCCGCAGCCCCTCAGGCAGATGCCGATAGTGGAAAGTAATAAAGTGACGGACAGTAACGCAGCCACCACACCCACCCCCTCAGCAGCAGTACTGGTACTGGAAGACGGCCGCATGTTCCGCGGCCGCAGTTACGGTGCCCAGGGAACTGCCCTCGGCGAGGCGGTCTTCGCCACCGGCATGACCGGATACCAGGAGACCATCACCGATCCCTCCTACGCCCGCCAGCTTGTGGTGCAGACGGCACCGCACATCGGCAATACGGGCGTCAACAGCGAAGACGCTGAATCCCGCAAGATCTGGGTGGCCGGCTACGTCGTCCGCGACGCCGCCCGCCGTCCCTCCAACTGGCGCTCCGAGCGGAGCCTTGACGATGAACTCGTAGCCCAGGGAATCGTGGGCATCCAAGGCGTGGACACCCGCGCCATCACCCGGCACCTCCGCGAACACAAGACCATGCGTGCAGGCATCTTCTCCGGGGATGCCGCCAAGGCTTCCGACAAGGAACTGCTTGACATCGTCCTGGCCAGCGCCCCGATGGAAGGCTCCGCCCTCGCCGAGGAAGTCAGCATCGACGCAGCCTACGTCGTGGAACCCAAGGACCACGGCTGGGAAGGCGAACCACGGTTCTCCATTGCCGCCGTCGACCTCGGTATCAAGGCCATGACGCCGGTACGCTTTGCGGAGCGCGGCGTCCGCGTCCACGTCCTTCCAGCGACGGCCACCCTCGAAGAGGTGAACGCCGTTAGCCCGGACGGCTTCTTCATGTCCAACGGCCCCGGCGACCCCGCAACGGCTGACCACCAGGTGAAGCTGCTCCGTTCGGTGCTGGACGAGAAGCTCCCGTACTTCGGCATCTGCTTCGGCAACCAGATCCTCGGCCGGGCACTCGGGTTCGGCACCTACAAGCTCCGCTACGGCCACCGCGGCATCAACCAGCCGGTCATGGACCGGCGCACCGGCAAGGTGGAGATCACTTCTCAGAACCACGGCTTTGCCGTGGATGCACCCATGAACGGTGCCACGGTCGCCCCGGAAGAGCGCTACGGCCGTGTCGAGGTCAGCCACGTCAGCTTGAATGACGACGTCGTTGAAGGGCTTGCCTGCCTGGACATCCCTGCGTTCTCTGTCCAGTACCACCCCGAGGCTGCCGCGGGACCGCACGACGCCGCCTACCTCTTTGACCGCTTCATCGACCTGATGGCCGAAACCAAAGCCGGCGCTGAAAACTCCACCGAATCCAAGACTGAGGACAAGAAGTAATGCCCAAGCGTACAGATCTCAAGAGCGTCCTTGTCATCGGTTCGGGCCCGATCGTCATCGGCCAGGCGGCCGAGTTCGACTACTCCGGTACCCAGGCGCTTCGCGTCCTCAAGGACGAAGGCCTCCGCGTCATCCTGGTGAACTCGAACCCCGCCACGATCATGACGGACCCCGAATTCGCTGACGCCACCTATGTTGAACCCATCACGCCCGAGGTGGTGGAGAAGATCATCGCCAAGGAACGTCCGGACGCCGTCCTGCCCACACTGGGTGGCCAGACCGCACTCAACACGGCCATTGCGCTGGACAAGAACGGCGTGCTGGAGAAATACAACGTCGAGCTCATCGGTGCCAACATCGCTGCCATCGAACTCGGTGAGGACCGTGAAAAATTCAAGGGCGTCGTGGAGCGCTGTGGCGCCGAATCTGCCCGCAGCCACATCATCCACACCATGGAGGAAGCTTTCACTGCGGCCGAGGACCTCGGTTACCCCATGGTCGTCCGTCCCTCCTTCACCATGGGTGGCCTGGGTTCGGGCTTGGCCTACAACGAGGACGACCTCCGCCGCATCGTTGGCCAGGGCCTGCAGTACAGCCCCACCACCGAGGTCCTGCTCGAAGAGAGCATCCTCGGGTGGAAGGAATACGAGCTCGAGATGATGCGCGACAAAAACGACAACGTCGTTGTTGTGTGCTCCATTGAGAATTTCGACCCCGTGGGCGTGCATACAGGTGACTCCATCACCGTTGCCCCTGCACTGACCCTGACGGACCGTGAGTACCAGAAGCTCCGTGACGTCGCCATCGCCGTGATCCGTGAAGTCGGCGTTGACACCGGTGGCTGCAACATCCAGTTCGCCATCCACCCGGACACCGGACGCGTCGTGGTTATCGAAATGAACCCGCGTGTTTCCCGTTCCTCGGCGCTGGCCTCCAAAGCCACCGGATTCGCCATCGCCAAGATCGCCACCAAGCTTTCCCTTGGCTACACGCTGGACGAGATCCCGAACGACATTACGCAGAAGACCCCTGCATCCTTCGAACCGACGCTCGACTACGTCGTCGTGAAGGTTCCGCGTTTCGCATTCGAGAAGTTCCCGGCTGCCGACAACACGCTGACCACCACCATGAAGTCCGTGGGCGAGGCCATGGCAATGGGCCGCAACTTCACGGAAGCCCTCCAGAAGGCCTTGCGCTCCCTCGAGCAGAAGGGTTCGCAGCTGGACTTCAGCCCCGTGCCCGAGTACGAAGTCGCGGAGCTCGTGGAGAAGGCCAAGCGCCCCACCACCGACCGCCTGTACCAGGTGCAGCGTGCCCTTCTGGGCGGTGCCAGCGTCGAAGACCTTTATGCCGCCACCAAGATCGACCCTTGGTTCCTCGACCAGTTGCAACTGCTCAACGAGACCGCCCAGGACATCCGGAAAGCCGGCGTCCTCAGCGAGGACATGCTGCGCAACGCCAAGCGCCACGGCTTCTCCGACGAACAGATCGGTGCTCTGACGCACAACTCCGAGGCAGTCGTCCGCGGCGTCCGCCAGGCCTTGGGAATCCGTCCGGTCTACAAGACGGTGGACACCTGTGCTGCAGAGTTCGCTGCCTACACGCCGTACCACTACTCGGCGTATGACGAGGAAGATGAAGTAGGCCTGCACTCCAAGCCGTCGGTCATCATTCTCGGTTCCGGCCCCAACCGCATTGGCCAGGGTATCGAGTTCGACTATTCCTGCGTCCATGCTTCCATGGCGCTCCGCAAGGCCGGGTACGAGACCGTCATGGTCAACTGCAACCCGGAAACTGTCTCCACCGACTACGACGTCTCCACGCGCCTCTACTTCGAGCCGCTGACCCTTGAGGACGTCCTTGAAGTCATCGCCGCCGAAGAGCGTACCGGCGGCGTCATGGGCGTATTCGTGCAGCTGGGTGGCCAGACTCCGTTGAAGCTCGCCCAGCAGCTGGCCGACGCCGGTGTCCCCATCCTCGGCACGTCCCCCGAAGCGATCGACCTCGCCGAGCACCGTGGTGCGTTTGCCCGCGTCCTGGATGAGGCAGGACTGACCTCCCCGAAGAACGGTACGGCTGTCTCCTTCGAGGACGCCAAGAAGATCGCCGACGAAATCGGCTACCCCGTGCTGGTCCGTCCTTCCTATGTCCTGGGCGGCCGCGGAATGGAGATCGTCTACGACGAAGCCAACCTGTCCCGGTACATTGCCAACGCAACGGAAATCACGCCGGACCACCCGGTGCTGATCGACCGCTTCCTGGAAGACGCTGTCGAAATTGACGTCGACGCCTTGTTCGATGGCAATGACATGTACCTCGGCGGCATCATGGAGCACATCGAGGAAGCCGGCGTCCACTCCGGCGACTCCGCCTGCGTGCTTCCACCGATCACCTTGGGCAGCAACGTGATTGAGCGGGTCCGGACGGCGACGCGCGCCATCGCTGAAGGTGTTGGGGTGCGTGGCCTGATCAACATCCAGTTCGCGCTGGCTTCGGACGTCCTCTACGTCCTTGAAGCCAATCCGCGTGCCTCGCGTACGGTTCCGTTTGTTTCCAAGGCCACCGGCGTGCAGATGGCCAAGGCCGCAGCGCTCATCGGCACTGGGGTCACCATCAACCAGCTCCGCAGCGCTTACAAGATGCTGCCGGAAACCGGTGACGGCTCCTCGCTGCCCTTGGAAGCGCCCGTTGCCGTCAAGGAAGCCGTCCTGCCTTTCAGCCGCTTCCGCACTCCCGAAGGCAAGGTTGTGGACTCACTCCTTGGCCCGGAAATGCGCTCCACCGGCGAAGTCATGGGCATCGACAAGCACTTCGACACCGCGTTCGCGAAGAGCCAGGCCGGTGCCAATAACGCGCTGCCTACGGAGGGCAAGATCTTCGTTTCCGTGGCCAACCGCGACAAGCGCTCAGTAATCATGGGCGTTAAGCGCCTCTCGGACCTTGGCTTCGAGATTGTCTCCACGGGTGGCACCGCCGATGTCCTGCGGCGCAACGGCATCCAGGCAACTCCTGTCCGCAAGGTAGCAGAGGGAAGCAGCGCTGAGGGAGAGGGCACCATTGCCGACCTCGTGGTCGCCGGTGAGATCGACATGGTCTTCAACACGCCGTCCGGCGGCGAAGCGCGCAGTGATGGCTACGAGCTGCGCGCAGCGGCAACCTCCATCGGCATTCCCTGCATCACCACGGTGGCTGAATTCAATGCTGCTGTGCAGGCAATCGAGGCACTGAGGACCTACGAGTGGTCCGTCACCAGCCTGCAGGAGCACGCAGCCAACCTGACGGCCGCCCTGGAAGCCACGAATGCCTGAGTCGCACGGAGCACAGCAGCCGGCCCGGGAGTCGTTTGGCTCCCGGCTGGCCGCGGCCATGGCCGCGCGGGGTCCGCTTTGCGTCGGGATCGACCCCCACCCGCAGTTACTGCTTGATTGGGGACTGAACGACGACGTCGCGGGGCTGGAGCGTTTTTCCCTCACTGTCGTGGAGGCGGTGGCTTCCCTCGCTGCCGCGGTGAAGCCCCAGGTGGCACTGTATGAGCGTCACGGCTCAGCCGGCATGGCCGTTTTGGAGCGTACGCTGGCCTCCGCTTCGGATGCCGGGGTGCTCAGCATCGCCGACGCCAAACGGGGCGACATCGGTTCCACCATGGCAGCTTATGCCGATGCGTGGCTTCGCGACGGTTCAGCCTTGGCCGCGGACTCCGTTACCCTGAGCCCCTACCTGGGCTTTGAGTCGCTGCGGCCGGCACTTGACCTTGCAGCGCAGAACGGCAGGGGAGTCTTCGTGCTCGCGTTGACGTCCAACCCGGAAGGCAAATCCGTCCAGCATGTTGGCGGCAGCGACTCCGTTGCCCGGCGGATTGTGGCTGCCGCGTCGGAGGAGAACCAGCGATACGCGGGCGCCTTGGGATCAGTGGGGTTGGTTGTAGGGGCCACGATCGGCTCTGCCCTGGAAGACCTGGAGGTTGATCTCGGTCCACTCCGGGGAGCGATCCTTGCTCCCGGCCTTGGAGCCCAGGGGGCTACGCCGGCTGACCTTCGGGCAACTTTTGGCAGTGCCTATCCGGCCGTCCTGGCCACGTCCAGCCGCGGGATCCTGGCAGCAGGACCTACGGTGGCAGCCTTGCGGGCAGCTACGGAAGAGACATTGGCGGGACTCCGCGCCTAGGATCCGTACCGGTACCGCGACCAGGGGCCCGTTGCGCATCAAATCTCATTGCGCAACGGGCCCCCTGCCGGTAGGTTCAGCATCAGTCGTGTGATCCGCATCGCGATTTCCGAGGTGAGGGAGTGTGCAATGGCCCTTAAAGAGCTGACGCCGCAGGAACGTTCCGACGCTTTGGAGAAGGCTGCCAAGGCACGGGCTACGCGTGCTACTGCCAAGGAGAAGCTTAAACGCGGCGAGGTCAGCATTTCCGAACTCATCTCGGCAGGAACCACGGACGACGCCATAGCACGGATGCGCGTAGTCGAGTTGCTGGAGGCGTTGCCTGGCATAGGTCCGGTACGGGCGGCAGGCATCATGGCGGAGATCGGGATAGCCGGGTCCCGGCGTATCCGCGGATTGGGAATTCACCAGGCGCGGGCGCTGGTAGATTTTATGGAGACCCAGCAAAGCGTTTGACGCATCTCCCCGAAGGAATCCGTGAGCAAGAAACCTGGACTGACTGTCCTTGCAGGCCCCACTGCTGTTGGCAAGGGAACCGTATCCACCTACATCAGGGACAACTATCCAGAGGTTTGGCTGTCCGTGTCGGCCACAACCCGTGCAGCACGGCCCGGCGAGAAGGACGGCGTGCACTACTTCTTCAAGTCGGCCGACGAGTTCGACGCATTGGTGGCCCAGGGCGAGCTCCTGGAATGGGCTGTCGTCCATGGCCAGAACCGCTACGGGACCCTGCGGAGCACCGTCAACGCGGCTATCGAAGAGGGCAAGTCCGTCCTGCTGGAGATCGATCTCCAGGGCGCGCGGCAGGTCAAGGCTGCGGTGCCGGACGCTAAATTCGTCTTCCTGGCCCCGCCCAGCTGGGAAGAAATGGTCCGTCGGCTTGTGGGACGCGGCACTGAAACTGCCGAAGAACAGCAGCGCAGGCTGGAAACCGCTAAACTGGAACTTGCTGCTGAACCGGAGTTTGACCACACCGTCATCAATGACGACGTTCGCCGGGCAGCGGACGAGCTTGTTTCACTCATGGGGCTAACCCCGCACCAGCGCTAAGCGCTTGCATTTGTCGGCCCGCTAGAATTTGGAGATTTCGTGTCCACGAACCTTGAAGGCATCATCAACCCGCCGATCGATTCGCTGCTTGAGGCTGCCGATTCCAAGTACGGCCTGGTGATCTTTGGCGCCAAGCGTGCCCGTCAGATCAACGCGTACTATGCCCAGCTCCACGAGGGCCTCTTTGAGTACGTCGGTCCCTTGGTTGACACCAAGCTGAACGAGAAGTCCCTCTCCATCGCGCTCCGCGAGATCAACGAAGGCCTCCTGGTGTCCACGCCGATCGAGCCTGCAGAATAGACAGACTGCCTGTTGACGGAGGTCACGTGCGCATAGTCCTCGGGGTCGGGGGAGGGATTGCAGCCTACAAGGTTGCATCGCTCCTCCGGCTTTTTACTGAAGCCGGACACAAAGTCACGGTCATCCCCACCGAAGCCGCCACCAGGTTTGTGGGCGTGGCTACCTGGGAGGCACTTTCCGGCAACCCCGTCAGCAACAGCGTCTTTGACGACGTCGAGAAGGTCAACCATGTCCGCCTCGGACATGAGGCTGACCTCATAGTCGTTGCCCCGGCCACCGCAGACCTGCTGGCCAAGGCCGCTACCGGCCAAGCCGGGGACCTGCTCACCAACACCCTCCTGATGGCACACGGACCGGTGCTGTTCGCGCCGGCCATGCATACCGAAATGTGGCAGCACGCTGCCACTCAGGCCAACGTGGAAACGCTGCGCAGCCGTGGAGTGACCGTCCTCGAGCCGGCCAGCGGGCGCCTGACGGGTGCCGACTCGGGACCCGGCCGCCTCCCCGAACCGGAGGCAATCTTTGCCGCGGCAATCGCTTTGGCAGGGGTCGATACGGAGTCCGGCGCAGTACCGCAGGGCCGCGCGCACACCCCGCTGGCCGGCCGCACAGTGACCATCTCAGCAGGCGGAACCAGGGAAGCGCTGGACCCCGTGAGGTTCCTCGGCAACCGTTCCTCCGGCAAGCAAGGAGCGGCTTTGGCGTCAGCTGCACTGGCGGCCGGAGCAACTGTTCGTTTCCTTGCAGCACACATGGACGTCGAACCACCGGAAGGTGTCGAGCTTGTTCGCGTTGAATCAGCCTTGGAACTGCGTGAGGCGGCGCTGAAAGCGGCGGCCGGGTCCGACGTCGTCATCATGGCAGCGGCAGTTGCCGACTTCCGTCCGGCGGAAACTTCCGAAACCAAAATCAAGAAGGTCGACGGCGAGGACGCACCGTTGGTCCGGCTGGTGCGCAACCCGGACATCCTGCACGAACTGGTGGAACGGCGGAACGCTGAGGGCGGCCAGCAGCTGATCGTGGGATTCGCAGCTGAAACCGGAGACGCCCAGGGTGACGTCCTGGAGCATGCGACGGCCAAGCTCAAGCGCAAAGGCTGCGACCTCCTCGTGGTCAACCATGTAGGTGTCGGCAGGGTATTCGGGCAGGACGACAACTCCGTTGTGATCCTCTCCGGCCGCGGTGCCGAGCCACAATCCGCGTCCGGTTCGAAGGCTGACGTTGCTGCCGCCGTGGTGGACCGGGTGGGCGCCGAGCTGGCGCGGGTCTTTCCCTCGCCGTAACTGCCTGCACTTACCGATTCTTAGCAAAGGGACACACGGCAAAAGCCGCTGACCCTCAACACAGTAAGGTAGTCACGTGACTTTACCGCTGCACCATGAACACCACGGCACCCCGTCCAAGCTCCGGCTCTTCACGTCCGAGTCGGTCACTGAAGGGCACCCGGACAAGATCTGCGACCAAATCAGCGACGCCATTCTGGACGCGCTCCTGGCAGCCGACCCTGAATCCCGCGTGGCCGTTGAGACCATGGCCACAACCGGTCTGGTACATGTCGCGGGCGAAGTCACCACTGACGCCTACGTAGAGATCCCGCAGATCGTCCGCGAAACCATCCTGGGAATCGGCTACGACTCCTCGGCCAACGGCTTCGATGGCGCCCGTTGTGGCGTGTCGGTCTCGATCGGCCAGCAGTCCAACGACATCGCCGGGGGCGTCTTCAATTCGCTTGAGGCGCGCGAAGGCCGCCAGGAGGACGACTACGACCTCCAGGGCGCCGGCGATCAGGGCATCATGTTCGGCTATGCCAGCGACGAGACGGCATCGTACATGCCGACGCCCATCTGGCTTGCCCACCGTTTGTCGGAGCGGCTCACCGAAGTCCGCAAGAGCGGCGAACTGGCGTACCTCCGTCCGGATGGGAAAACGCAGGTCACGGTAGGGTACGACGGCGACCGGCCGGTTTCCGTTGAAACGGTGGTCATCTCCAGCCAGCACGCCGAGGAAACGTCCTTGGAGCAGTTGCGCGCCGACCTCGCCAGCCATGTCATTGATCCGGTCCTGGCAACCTCCAACCTGGATATTTCACGGGCGGCCAACATTCTCAACCCTGCGGGTGCTTTCGTGATCGGTGGCCCGGTGGGTGATGCGGGACTCACCGGCCGCAAGATCATCGTTGACACTTATGGCGGCTTCTCGCGTCACGGTGGCGGAGCCTTCTCGGGTAAGGATCCGTCCAAAGTGGACCGTTCCGCAGCCTACGCCATGCGTTGGGTAGCGAAGAACGTCGTGGCCGCAGGTCTGGCGAAGCGCGCGGAAATCCAGATCGCCTACGCAATCGGCCAAGCGCGCCCCGTGGGAACATACGTCGAGACGTTCGGCACGGAAACTGTGGACCCCGCACGTATCAGCGAGGCAATCAACGAGATTTTCGACCTCCGTCCCCGGGCCATCATCGACGCTTTGGACCTCAAGCGGCCCATCTACACCAAGACCGCGGCCCACGGTCACTTCGGCCGTGACGAACCCGATTTCACGTGGGAGCGACTGGACCGGGTGGCCGACCTGAAGGAATTCTTCAACGCCTGATGGTTGAAGGGACCGGGTCCGCTCGCTGGCACCGGGCCTTTTTGTCATAGGCTCATGATTGTGTGGAGCCACAGAGATGCCCGCAGTGGGTCAATCCCGCTGCGGGCACTTGCGTTAATACCCGGAGAGAGTCGAAAGGAACCGGAGGTGACCGGCGTGGCAGGACATGGAGCCCGGCAGCCCATGCTGCAACCCTCTTTGCTCCAAGGCTTCCCGGACACGGCGCCCGTGACTGGTCCTCCCCTGGCTGCGGGCAACCCGGTGGCACGGGTGCTTCTTGAGTCCTCCCTGCCCCATTTGGACAGGCCTTTCGATTACGGCGTGCCGGCCGAACTGGATGACTCAGCCGTCCCCGGCGTACGCGTCAAGGTGAAGTTCAATGGCCAGGAGCTCAACGGCTACGTGCTGGAGAGGCGCGAGGACTCGGACGCCGGACATCCATTGACTCCGCTCCATAAGGTGGTTTCACCACTTCCCGTCCTTACAGCCGGGATCGCTGCGCTGGCAAGTACCATCGCGGCGCGGTATGCCGGCAGCGTGAGCGATGTCCTGCGTACGGCGATTCCTCCCCGCGTGGCCAGGATCGAGAAGGAAGTGCTGTCCGCGGACCTTGAGGTGGACATCCCGACGCCACCGGAATTGAGTGGAACCTCGGACCACGGCGTGTGGGCGCCCTATTCCAATGGTCCGGCCTTCCTGCAGCACCTTGGCGCAGGAGCTTCGCCCAAAGCAGTGCTGACGGCCCTGCAGGGGTATGGGCCGGAAGGATGGCCGGCACTCATTGCGTCGGCCGTGTCCGCTGTGCGCGCTTCAGGCCGTGGTGCCGTAGTGGTGGTGCCGGACTATCGTGACCTCGAGCAACTGGAAGCGGCTCTTGCCAAGGTTCTGCCGGCCGATGACGTTGCCCGACTGACAGCTGACGACGGCCAAACACCCCGTTACAGGAATTTCGTCCGGCTGCTTACGGGGCAAGCGCGTGTGGCCATCGGCACGCGTTCCGCGGCGTACGCACCGGTCCGCGACCTCGGGCTCGTGGTTTGCTGGGACGACGGTGACGACCTCCACATCGAGCAGCGTGGCCCGTATGCACACACACGGGAAGTCCTCCTCCTGCGCGCGGAACAGGAGAACGCCGCATGCCTCATGGCCTCGCACAATCGCAGTACCGAACTCCAGCGCTTGGTGGAGCTTGGTTGGGCGGTGCCACTTGAAGCCCCACGAACCGTCCTCCGCGCCGTCGCGCCCCGCGTCCTGAACACTGCCGACAGTTTCGAACAGGAACGTGACCCGTTGGCGCGCATCGCGCGCTTGCCCGGCGCTGCGTGGCGGGCGGCCAAGGAGGGCCTGGAGCGCGGGCCCGTCCTGGTCCAGGTGGCCCGTGCCGGATACGCACCTTCGCTAGTATGTGAAACGTGCCGGGAACTTGCCCGCTGCACTACGTGTCAGGGCCCCCTGGCATTGTCAGGTACATCGGCAATTCCTGCCTGCCGCTGGTGCTCCACCCCGGCACCCCAATGGCGGTGCCACCACTGCGGCGGCACGCGGCTCCGCCGGGGAGCGGCGGGCGCACTCCGCACGGCAGAGGAACTCGGGAGGGCTTTCCCTGGCTATTCGGTCATTACATCGTCCGGGGAGCATGTGAGAGCCGCGGTTCCCGATGCTCCCGCACTCGTGGTTGCCACGGTGGGGGCTGAGCCCGTGGCGCCCAACGGTTATGCGGCGGCACTGCTTTTGGACGGGAATTCGCTGCTCCGCCGGGAAAACCTTCGGGCGGGCGAGGATACGGTCCGCAGATGGTTCAATGCGGCAGCTTTGGTTCAACCCGCCACTCGAGGCGGCTTGGTAGTCATCACCGCGGACGACACCACAGCCACCGGCGCATTGTTGCGTTGGGACGCTGCGGGTTATGCTTCGCGCGAGCTTGCGCTCCGGAAGGAGCTTCAGCTGCCCCCCGCCGTGAGGGTAGCTTCCGTGACAGGGCCCAGGGCCGACGTCGAGCGCTTTTCCGCCAGCCTGGAAGCGGCAGTCCCGGTGGGCAAAAAGCTCCGCAGTGTGGGACCTGCCCCTGTGCACTCGTACGCCGGGGCAGCTATGCCAGCCGGTGAACCAACGAATGCCGTTACCCGGGAGGCCGCTGCAGAAGTCCGGACACTTTACTTCATCCCCTATGCAGACGCAGCTGATACCACCAAGGCCATGCGCTCCGTCAAAGCATCAAACGCAGCGAAACGGGCGTCGGGCCCGGTGCAGTTGAGGCTCGATGGCGTGGACGTCCTTTAGTCCGTCCGCCGCGACCCCTGGCTTGTGCGCTTGCGGAGGGCGATGGCTTCTTCGGCCGCAGTCAGCAGCTGACGGGCTGAGTTGTCCCAGTCGAACTCTGCCGCCCTTTTCACGGACCGCCGGGAGTGCTGTTGCCATACTGGGTCGTTGCCGAGTGTCCGGACAGCGGCGGCGAAATCTGCCGGTGATTCGGGATCGACGTAGCTGACGGCGTCGGCGCCTACTTCGCGGAAGATCGGGATATCACTGGCAATCACCGGGGTTCCCAAGGACATGGCCTCGACCAACGGCAAGCCATAGCCCTCGGCACGCGACAGGCTGATGAGGGCCGTTGCCCTGTCGAGCAGCTTTCCGTACTCGGCGTCCGTGACGCCGTTGTGGAACTGGACGTCGGCACCCGCGGGAACGATCGCCTCAAGTTCGGCCCTGCGCTGCGGAGTGATCCGGCTCAGCAAGTGCAGGGTGTAATCATGCAGTTCCGCCATGCCCCGGATCATGGTCTCCACGTTTTTGTAAGGCATGAAGGATCCCATGTACAACAGTGTCTTGTCTGCGCCTGCTGCCGGATCGCGCGGCGTTTGGCCGGGTTGCGGGGCGTTGCCAACGATTCGCACGGGTCGCGTCGTCAGTTTGTATTTGGCGATCAAGGCCTCGGTGGTCCGGCTGATAGTGGCCACGACGTCGGCACGGTTCAGAAGCAGGCGCTGGGGCCAGTATGCCTTGTGGTACAGACGCCACAGAAGGCGCACGGGCGCCGGGAGGAAGCCCGGGGGAGCCGGGTGCTCATAGTAGATGAGGTCGTGCAGGGTAAGGATCAATGAGTATCGTCGGCCCAAAGTGCCCATCGTCTGCATGGGGCAGACCACGACGTCGGCACCCAGGGCGTTGACCTTGCGGGCGACGAAGAGTTCCACAGGGGACAAAGGGCTGTTGACCATGACGTAGGGGACATCCGGCAGCAAGGCAAGCTGCCGTTTGTCGTTGATGAGCATGGTGACATCCGCCAGCTTGGACGTCGCGGCAATGAGGCTTGATCCGTAGCGACTGATGCCATCGTGGTGGTCCGTTCGGGTAAAGCGGGCGTCGATGACGATTTTCACTTTGGATGATCCTCCAGGAAGGTTCGAATGGCTGCAGCCGCCGGGACCGGCGTCTCATAGTGGATAAGATGCCCGACGCCGGGGATGACTTCCAGCGTCGCATCCGGTAGGCGCTCCCTGAGTTTGTACTGCGTGGGGAGCGTGGCGATCTCATCTTTTTCGCCCGCGATGAGCAGGACGGGCAGCCGCAACTTGTCGGCGACGTCTGTCACAGTCCCCGATACAGAGGCCTTGAAGGATTCCAGCAGGCTTTTCCTGTCCGCAAAGGCGCTGAAGTAGGCATGATGCTGACCGTGGATGAACCGGCGAAGGTCCTTGTCCTTGGTTTTGGCCATGGTGATGCTCATCAGACGAACAATGGCAGGGTTCCGAAGGACGGCCAGTCCCATTGCCTTGGGCAGCCTGGCGGAGATTTCGTAATAGAACACCGCAAGCTTGGTCATGACGCCCTTGGGCCCTTCCAAGGCCGGCGCTGCGATGGGATTGATGAGGATCAGGGGCCGCACCGCGCCAGGGTTGGCGGCGGCAAAGTGGCTGGCAATGATGGAACCGAAGGAGTGGCCCAGCAGCACCGTGTCCTGGCCCAGGCCGAGGGCGGACATAAAGCCTGAGATGAAGCGGCCATAGCGTTCCACGGTATGTTCGCCGGTGCGGAAGGGCTCCGAGCTGCCGAAGGCCGGGAGGTCCGGCATGATGATGCGCATGTCCTGGAGTTGGTCGGCAACGCGCAGCAATCCGTGGTGGTCACCGCGGAAACCGTGGATGACCAAGATAGTGCGGGTCTTCCGGTTCTTCACCACCGGTTCGTACGTCCAATAAGCTACGTTGCTGCCGTCCACGTCCACATCCGAGGCGGACGTTCGCCCGGCGAGGGTCTTGCTGAAGAACCCGACCTGGGCCTGTGCACCTTCAGGGGTGTGCGCGGTGTCCACTTTTTCCATACGGCAGTTCCTAATTCACGTTGTCCGGATGCGAACCCGTGCGGTGGTGGCGTTCCAGTCCGGCGATGCCTTCCATGTCAGCCGCGTCCAATTCGAAATCGAAGACGCCAAAGTTCTCTTTGATCCTCCCGGCTGAACTGGCCTTGGGAATGACCAGGTTTCCGAGTTGGAGGTGCCAGCGGAGGACTACCTGGGCAGGTGTCCTGCCGTACTTCTCTGCCAGGCCGACAATCGCAGGATCGGCAAGTACCTGCCCGCGACCAAGGGGACTCCAGGCCTCTGTTCGTATCCCGAGCTGGTCGTGAAGCGTGCGGAGCCTTGACTGCTGCAGCCAGGGGTGGAGCTCGATCTGGTTGACGGCCGGGACGACCTCGGCCTTTTGCATGAGTTCTTCCAAGTGTCCGGGTTGGAAGTTCGAGACACCAATCGCCCGGATTTTTCCCTCACGATACAAGGTCTCCATCGCTTGGTAGGTCTCCACGAAGAGTCCACGGCCGGCACACGGCCAGTGGATCAGATATAGGTCCACGTAATCGAGACCAAGGTTGGCCATGGACGAATCGAAGGCACGGAGCGTTGCGTCGTAGCCCTGGTCGTCATTCCAGACCTTGGTGGTGACGAAGATATCCTCACGGCCCAGCGCGTGAACGGATTCTCCGGATCCTCCCGTCCCGAGGTTTGCTTCGTTGGCATCGCCAATGGCGCCGCCGATGGCCCGGCCGACACCGACCTCGTTGCGGTACATCGCGGCGGTATCGAAGCGGCGGTAACCTTCGCCCAAGGCGGTGCTCACCAAGGCTTCGGCTTCCTTCGGGGGCACCTTGTAGAGTCCAAAGCCCAGACGATCCATCATCACGCCATTGTTCAGGGGCAGCCGGGCCGGGAATCTCATAGCAACGACTCTACCCATTCCGAAGCGGAATGCCTCAGGACTGGGCGTTGAAACTCACCAGGCGGCGGGCTGACGCTTCGTCGAGGATGAGGTCGGTGGCAAGGCCGGCGGCCAAGGCTCCTTGGAGTCCGTTGATTTTCGAGGCTCCGGACACGACGCAGATCCGTCGCCGTACTTGGCGTAATTGTTCATGGCTGGGACCGGTGGACCGTTCGTTCAAGGTGATGCCGTCCGAGGATCCGTCACTCCGGAAAAAGACCGTTGCCACGTCACCCACCACATCATCGGCAGCCAACATGCTGAGGTCGTGCTCGTCGAGGTAGCCGCCCGCATACACATGGCTCGGATAGTCCGAGTCCACGGAACCGACACCAAAGATGGCGATGCTCATGCGTGCCTGCAAATCCAGGATCCGCTGAACGCTTCGCTCATTCCACATGGCTGTCTTGGTTGCCGCGTGATCGAAGAATGCCGGCACGGGGAACTGTTCCACCCGCGCGCCGTAGGCGTTTCCGAAACGCCTCATGATGTCGCTCGCGTAGGTGATCCCCGTGGTCTGCATATTTCCGGCGCCGTTGAGTTGGACCACGATGCTGTCGTGGGTGACCTTCCTTGTAAGGTGCCGGCTGACGGCGCTGAGCGTGGCACCCCAAGCCACACCGATGATCGCATTCGAGTCCACCAGGGGTCCGATGGTCCGCGCCGCCTGCATGGCAACACGGTCCAGGGTTTCGGCTTCATTGAGCGTGTCGAGGACGGGCACCACATGGACGTCCACGCCGAACTGGTTCCGGATCTGGCTTTCCAACTCAGGCGCCGTGTCAAAGGGGCTTCGGATCTGCACCTGCACCAGGCCCGTCTCGCGGGCGGAGGACAGCAGCCTTGAGACCGTTGACCGCGACGTCCTGAGTTCGCGCGCGATGGCGTCCATGGTCAGGTCCTGCAAGTAATACATTTGTGCGGCCCGAAGCGCATCCGAATGACGTGATCGTCCCATCTCGTTTCCTTTCTGCACGTTTGTGCAAATAGCTTGACTCCATTTTCCACCTTCGCCAGATTAGTGGTGAAAGGTGCAGCGGCGGGAGTGCCGCGCACAGACAAGGCGAACCAAGCCCAAGGGAGCAGTTTTGGGACACAACACGAATTCCGGTACACCGACTGGCGGGCATGGCCGCGAAGCTGCAGCGTCTTTGCGTGAACGGCCCTCGGCCCAGGTACTTATTATCGGGGGCGGGATCAACGGGGTCGGAACCTTCCGGGACCTGGCACTCCAAGGCGTGGACGTGGCCCTCGTTGAGCGCGGCGACTACTGCCAGGGTGCCAGCGGCGCTTCGTCGCATATGATCCACGGCGGGATCCGCTACCTCGAAAACGGAGAGTTCCGCCTGGTGCAGGAATCGGTAGTGGAACGCAACAGGCTCCTGCGGATCGCCCCGCACTATGTCAAACCCCTGCAGACCACCATTCCGGTTTTCAGCACTTTCTCCGGCATCCTGTCGGCACCCATGCGTTTCCTGACGCACAAGCAGGGTAAACCGAAGGAACGCGGCGCCTTCCTGATCAAGCTCGGCCTGAGTATGTACGACTTCTTCTCACGGGACGGCGGAAGCGTTCCGCGGCACCAATTCCTTGGGCGTGACAAAGCCCTGGCAGAACTGCCGCGGCTGCATCCCGGAATCAAGTACACCGCTACGTACTTTGATGCGTCCGTGCATAACCCGGAGCGGCTCACCCTGGACGTCCTCCAGGACGGCGAAAAAGCAGGACGTGGCGGCGGCCTTCCCGGGGGATCCGCCCGTGCCAGCAACTACCTTTCCGTGGTGTCGATGGGCGCCAACGGTGTGCGGCTCCGTGACGAGCTGACTGGCGGGGAATTCGACTTCCAAGCAGACGTCATCGTCAACACCACCGGCGCCTGGGTAGACCTCACCAACAAGGCGATGGGTGCCGCGAGCCACTTCATGGGAGGAACCAAAGGTTCACATATCGTGCTCGACCACCCGGAACTACTGGCGGCGTGCAACGGCCGCGAAATCTTCTTCGAACACACCGACGGCCGCATCGTCCTCATCTACCCGATGGGGGACCGGGTACTGGTCGGCACCACGGACGTCGACGCCGACATGTCCGAAGACGCCGTCTGCACCGAAGCCGAGGTTGATTACTTCTTTGACCTCGTCGGCCACGTCTTCCCCACGATCTCCGTGGACCGCGGGCACATCGTGTACAGCTTCTCCGGCGTCAGGCCCTTGCCGCGCCACGACGCGACGCAGCCGGGCTTCGTCTCCCGGGACTATCGCATCGAACGCACTGTCCGGGCAGGTGAAGGTGCCGTCGCTACGCCAGGCGGCAAGGCCGCCGTCGTACTCAGCCTGGTGGGCGGCAAGTGGACCACGTTCCGCGCCCTTGCCGAACACATGACCGACGACGTCCTTCGCGAACTTGGCAAGGAACGGAAAGTCTCGACGGCGAAACTCGCCATAGGTGGCGGTGCCGGCTTCCCGGCCACGCCCCAAGGCGAGCAGGAATGGATCAAGAAGCACATGGGTCCGGGATTGGATGCCGACCGTGTGCAAGGGCTGTTGACGCGCTACGGGACAAGGGCGGAAGCCGTCATCGCCTACCTCAATGCAGGACATGACATGCCCTTGCGTTCCACGCGCGAACTCAGCGTCCGCGAGGTGGAGTTCATGGCCGTACACGAACAGATCGGCCATTTGGTGGATGTGCTCATTCGCCGGACTTCGCTGGCTTTCCGTGGCCTCGTCACCGGTGAGCTGCTCAATGAGCTCGCTGCAGCACTGGCGGGTCCACTGGGTTGGGATGCCGCGACCCGGGAGAAGGAGATCCGTCATGCGCAGGAAGTCCTCCAACGATTCCACAACGTGGAGGTGCACAGCCTCGTAGCCTGACCCGGGCAAGCACAAAACTCCTCCGTCCTGAGCGGTATGGACGGAGTGGGGGAGGCGGGTTCGTGATGACCCGCCGCCGGGACGGCGCCGGCAACCCGGTGCCGTCCCAACAGCCTCTTCAACCCGCGAGGGGGCTGATAACAGAAAAATGAGGAGTCAAAGATGTCTCTAGGAATAGTTTTCCTTTCCGAAGTTTTCGGAACCGCGATGCTGACCCTGTTGGGTTGCGGCGTCGTGGCCAACGTTGCGCTCAAAGGCACCAAGGGCAACAACGGCGGATTCCTGATGGTGACGTGGGGCTGGGGAATTGCGGTCTTCGCGGGCGTTTTCGTGGCCGCAAAGTCCGGCGCGCACCTGAACCCCGCAGTCACCCTGGGCCTGCTTGTCAAGGGGAGCAAGGAATATGCCCCCGATGTCCCTGTCGATTTCGCGTCAACGCTGACCTACTTCGGCGGTGAAATGCTGGGCGCCTTCCTTGGCGCCGTGGTGTGCTGGGCAGCCTACAAACAGCACTTCGACGCCGAACCGCTGGCAGCCAACAAATTGGGAACTTTCTCCACCGGCCCGGCCATCCGCTCCACACCGTGGAACCTGATCACCGAAATCATTGGCACGTTTGTCCTCGTCTTCGTCATCCTGACGTTCGGTGGCACTCCTTCGGGCCTTGGCCCCCTGGCCGTCGCCCTCCTGGTTGTCGGTATCGGTGTGTCGCTCGGCGGTCCCACCGGCTACGCCATCAACCCTGCACGTGACCTGGGCCCACGCATTGCGCATGCTGTCCTGCCCATCCACGGCAAGGGTTCCAGCGACTGGGCCTACTCCTGGATTCCCGTTGTTGGTCCGCTTGTCGGCGGTGCACTCGCCGGCCTCGTGGCGCTCCTCGTGCCGGACATCATGCCTGCAATCGCCGGCTAGAAATAAGCAACCCCGCGCGGTACGCCGTGCCCTTCTGATCGACCAACACCAACCACCCAAGCAGACAAGGACGTCACCATGAATCAATACGTCATCGCAATCGACCAAGGCACCACCAGCTCCCGTGCGATCGTCTTCGACCACTCAGGCAACATCGTCTCAACAGGCCAGATGGAACACGAGCAGATCTTCCCGCAGGCCGGATGGGTGGAACACGACCCCGCCGAAATCTGGAACAACACCCGGGAAGTCATCGGTTCCGCCCTGTCCAAGGCGAACCTGACCCGGCACGATATTGCCGCCGTCGGAATCACCAACCAGCGGGAAACCGCTGTTGTCTGGGACAAGAACACCGGTGAAGCGGTGTACAACGCCATTGTCTGGCAGGACACGCGTACCCAGCCGATCGTTGACGAGCTCGCCAAGGACGGGGGAGCGGAGCGCTTCAAAGAAAAGGTCGGCCTGCCCTTGGCGACCTACTTCTCGGGAACGAAGATCAAGTGGATCCTGGACAACGTTGACGGTGCCCGTGAACGCGCGGAAGCCGGCGACCTTCTTTTCGGCAATACAGACGCATGGGTGCTTTGGAACCTGACCGGTGGTGTGGACGGCGGAGTGCACGTCACAGACGTGACCAACGCTTCCCGCACGCTGTTCATGGATCTGGAAACCCTCCAGTGGGACCAGGACATCCTGGATGTGTTCGGCGTACCGGCGTCCATGATGCCCGCCATCAAGTCCTCTTCCGAAGTTTACGGGCACGTCCACACCTCCCAGTTGCTGCGCGAAGTACCTGTAGCCGGCATCCTGGGGGACCAGCAGGCCGCCACGTTCGGGCAGGCCGCCTTCCAGCCCGGCGAAGCCAAGAACACCTACGGCACCGGCTGCTTCCTCATCTTCAACACCGGGGAAGAGATCGTCCACTCGAAGAACGGACTGCTCACCACGCTGGGGTACAAACTGGGCGACGACAAACCCCACTACGCGTTGGAAGGTTCCATCGCCGTCACCGGATCGTTGATCCAGTGGCTGCGTGACAACCTTGGCATGATCAGCTCCGCGCCCCAAGTCGAGGAACTGGCAGCCTCAGTCGAGGACAACGGCGGCGTATACATTGTTCCGGCCTTCTCCGGCCTGTTCGCGCCGTACTGGCGGGCAGACGCCCGCGGCGCCATCGTAGGACTCACCCGCTTCGCCAACAAAGGCCACATTGCAAGGGCAGCACTGGAGGCAACGGCTTTCCAGACCCGCGAGGTGCTTGACGCGGTCAACGCGGACTCGGGCGTTCCGCTCACCGAGTTGAAGGTCGACGGCGGCATGGTCGCCAATGAAGCGCTCATGCAGTTCCAGGCCGACATCCTGGGCGTCCCGGTGGTCCGTCCGAAGGTCGTCGAAACAACCGCCCTCGGAGCCGCCTATGCTGCCGGACTCGCAGTGGGGTTCTGGACGGACCTCGGCGAACTCAGTGCCAACTGGGGCGAAGACAAGCGATGGGAGCCGCAACTGCCGGCTGAGGAGCAGGAGCGACAGCTGCGGTTGTGGAAGAAAGCCGTAACCAAGTCGATGGACTGGGTCGACGAAGATGTGAAGTAGCCTGACCTGACGTTGATGGCAGCCGCGCCTGCCCCGCCCGCTTCGCGGTGCCCACCACACCCGGGCGAGGCGCGGCTGCCATCAACTCAACCGTCAGCTACCTGACCCGCGCGCCGCAGGCCCATCGGACTTGTCGGCGAGATGAATGGTGGAGGTGCGCTATTGTAGATCTATGCGTGCGATCCTTCTGCTTAGCTAGCCGCCCGGTTTTTACCAGCCGTGCGGCCGCCCCTCCATTGTCGAGGGGCTTTTGTGTGTCCGGGGGTTTCCGGAACACAGCAGGAGGAATATACCGCCATCGAAGAACAGAAGAGGGCAGCAGTGAGCGTTCAGCCGGAGACAGAGACCGGAACAGCACAGACAGCCGCAGCCGGAGCGCCTGAAGAAGGCGTCTACAGCTTCGCTGCGATGGAAGCAAAGTGGCCGCAGGTCTGGGACGACCTCAAAGTGTTCACGCCTGCAGACGATGGATCGCGGGAACGCCGCTACGTGCTCGATATGTTCCCCTACCCCTCCGGCGACCTCCACATGGGCCACGCCGAGGCCTTCGCCATGGGCGACGTCGTAGCGCGCTACCTCCGGCAGAAGGGGTTCGACGTCCTGCACCCCATCGGTTGGGACTCCTTCGGCCTGCCCGCTGAAAACGCCGCCATCAAACGCAGCGCCCACCCCAGCGAGTGGACCTATGCCAACATCGACACGCAGGCGGCCTCCTTCAAGCGCTACGCCATTTCTGCTGACTGGTCCCGCCGCCTCCACACGTCCGACCCTGAGTACTATCGCTGGACCCAGTGGCTGTTCAAGCGGTTCCATGAGCGCGGCCTGGCTTACCGCAAGGACTCGCCCGTCAACTGGTGCCCCAAAGACCTCACCGTGCTCGCCAACGAACAGGTGGTCAACGGCGCCTGCGAACGTTGCGGTACCGCCGTCACCAAGAAGTCGCTGAACCAGTGGTACTTCAAAATCACCGACTACGCAGACCGGCTTCTGGAGGACATGGACCAGCTGCAAGGCCACTGGCCCGAGCGTGTGCTCGCCATGCAGCGCAACTGGATCGGCCGCTCGGAGGGCGCCCACGTCCGGTTCGTGATTGAAGCTGCCGGGGACCGCGCGGAACGCGAAGTCACCGTTTTCACCACCCGGCCGGACACGCTCTACGGTGCCACCTTCTTCGTCGTGGCAGCGGATGCCCATCTGGCCCTGGACCTGGTGACACCCGAACAGCACGACGAACTCATGGCCTACCGGGAAAAGGTCAAGGCCCTCTCCGAAATTGAGCGCCAATCCACCGAGCGCGAAAAGACCGGCGTCTTCACAGGCCGCTATGCCGTGAACCCCCTCAACGGTGAGAAGCTCCCCGTGTGGGCAGCGGACTACGTCCTGGCCGACTACGGGACGGGTGCCATCATGGCCGTTCCTGCACACGACCAGCGCGACCTCGACTTCGCCAAGGCGTTCGACCTGCCGGTCAGGGCTGTCCTGGATACCGGCGACGAAGATCCCGCCGAAACCGGCGTGGCCACGGCAGGCGAAGGCACGCTCAAGAACTCCGGGCAGCTGGACGGTCTTTCCAAGTCCGAGGCCATTCCTGCCGCGATCGGGATCCTTGAGAAGCTCGGAACCGGTGAGAAGTTCGTGAACTTCAGGCTCCGGGACTGGCTTCTGAGCCGCCAGCGCTTCTGGGGCACTCCGATTCCCATCATCCACTGCGCCGAATGCGGGGAAGTGCCTGTTCCTGACGACCAACTACCTGTCCGGCTGCCCGAGGACCTCCGTGGCGAGGCGCTGGCGCCAAAGGGCACCTCTCCGCTGGCTGCCGCCGTCGAGTGGGTCAACGTCGAGTGCCCCAACTGCGGCCGTGCCGCACAGCGCGACACCGACACGATGGACACTTTCGTGGACTCGTCCTGGTACTTCCTGCGGTTCGTGTCACCGAACTACACCGAGGGTCCGTTCGATCCGGAAAAGATCAATGACTGGATGCCGGTCGGCCAGTACGTGGGCGGCGTTGAGCACGCCATCCTCCACTTGCTGTACGCCCGCTTCTTCACCAAGGTCATCAAAGACATCGGGCTGATCGAGGCAAGCGAGCCGTTCAGCGCGTTGCTCAACCAGGGCCAGGTGCTCAACGGCGGCAAGGCCATGAGCAAGTCCCTCGGCAACGGCGTTGACCTCGGTGAACAACTGGATAAGTTTGGCGTGGACGCAGTCCGTCTGACCATGGTCTTCGCCTCGCCGCCGGAAGACGACGTGGACTGGGCAGACGTTTCCCCGTCCGGTTCGGCTAAGTTCCTTGCCCGCGCCTGGCGCCTTGGCCAGGATGTCAGCAGCGAACCGGGCGTCGACCCCGCCACGGGTGACCGCGCTCTGCGTACGGTGACCCACAAGACCATCGCCGATGCCGCCGAACTGCTGGACAACAACAAGTTCAACGTCGTGGTGGCCCGACTCATGGAGCTGGTCAATGCCACCCGTAAGACCATCGATTCCGGTGCCGGCGGGGCGGATCCAGCTGTCCGCGAGGCTGTTGAAGCCGTAGCTGTCATCCTGAGCCTGTTTGCTCCCTACACGGCAGAGGACCTGTGGAGCGCCCTCGGTCACCCGGCATCGGTAGCCAACGCCGGATGGCCCCGGCACGACGACGCGTTGCTGGTCCAGGACACAGTCACGGCTGTGGTTCAGGTCCAGGGCAAGGTCCGTGACCGCCTGGAAGTTTCGCCGGACATCAGCGAGGACGACCTGCGTGAACTGGCCCTGGCTTCCGGGAACGTGCAGCGGGCCATGGACGGCCGTGGCATCCGCACGGTGATTGTTCGCGCGCCTAAACTGGTGAACATCGTCCCGGCCTGATAAGCGAGGAAAGGGGCGCAAGGACATTTGCGGCCGTCGGCAGATGCCGGCGGCCGGTCGCCGTCGTTGGAGGTTGTGTGCCTGAACGTGAACCACCTGCCTGGATGTGGCTCAAGGAACGACTTTCCCGGCTCAAGCAGCCCTCAGTCCCGGTGGCCGATCCCGACGAACTGCTGGCCGCCGTCGTCAAGACCGCGGTGGTGACGGATTCCGCGGCCGCTTTGCCTGCTGACTGGGTGGCTGCCTTCGCAGCAGATGGTCGGCTTGCTGTTGTTCCCATGCCCGTCATGGTGGGGGACGAAATTTACGGCGAGGGCGAAGACGACATTACCGAGACACTGGCCCTTGCGTTGGCGTCGGGCACAGCAGTGCGCACTTCCCGTCCCTCGCCGGGCCAATTCGAGCAGGCGTACCTTGCTGCCCAGCGTCGTGGCTTCGAGTCCGTCGTGTCCATCCACATTTCAGCCGAGTTGTCGGGCACCGCTGATGCGGCGCGCCTTGCTGCTGCACGCGTTCAGATCCCGGTGGAAGTCCTCGACTCACGCACGGTGGGGATGGCACAAGGCATGGGTGTCCAAAGCGCTGTTGTTGCTGCCGCAGATGGCCAAGCGGCGGATGAAGTCCGTGCGTTTGCGGAGCGGCGCATGAGCCGGACGAAGGTCTACTTTTACGTTCCCAGCCTGGAGCAGCTGAGGCGGGGAGGGCGTATAGGCGCTGCAGCATCGCTGCTGGGCACGGTACTTGCCATTAAACCGATTCTCGCTGTCGACGGCGGCAAGATCGTGCCGCTGGAAAAGGTGCGGTCGGCTGGGCGTGCGGTGGCGCGGTTGGAAGAAATCGTCGCGGAGGATGTCGCATCCCGTCCGGCCGGGCAATCAAGGTTGGCGGTTCACCACTTCGGCAACCAGGCCGAAGCGGAGACTTTGGCGTTGAGGCTACGGGACAATTGTCCGGACTGCCCACCGGCGCAGATCAGCGCACTTCCCGCAGTCCTGGCGGCCCACGCCGGGTTGGGTGTCCTGGCCGTGATTGTGGGGGAGAGCAGTACGCCGGCGGGCTGAGAAGCCCGGTTATCCACATAGCCCAAGCAACGTGCGCCACTCAAACTGCATCCACCGTAGGCTCACTTCATGCCACGCTGGAACACCGACGCGTCCCCGGACGCCGCAGCGCAGGCCGTGCGGCAGCGGTTCGCCACACGAATGGGGCACTCCGGTGACGGCGGACCTTTGCTGTCGCTGTCACCGGCGGAGGAAACCGAGGAAGACGCTTCCCGCTTCCTCCCGGAGCATACGTCGCGTGGTCCCCGGCTCCGGTTGCGGACGCCGTGGCGGGTAGCGGTACTGTTGGCCCTTGCAGGCGCCGCCATGGTGACTTGGTATTTTTGGCAATCGGCCACCGGGCAGCCGTCAATCGAGCCCCTCGGCCAGTCGGAATCCATCGAGGGTGGCGCGAAGCAACACTCCGGCGCGGAAGGTGAGGGCACGTCCGCAACTCCCTCGGATGCATCCGAGGCGCCCAAGGCAACGGATGAGGCCGCCAAACTTCTGGTGCATGTTTCCGGGGCGGTGCAAAGGCCGGGAGTCGTCTCTCTTCCACCAGGGAGCCGTGTGTTCCAAGCAATCGACGCAGCAGGCGGAACAACAGCCGCAGCAGACGTAAATTCGCTCAATCTTGCGGCAACAGTGACTGATGGGGCCAAAATCCACGTCCCTGCTGCCGGGGAGCCGCCAATGCCTGAAACGGTGGAAGGTGGAGGATCCGCCGGCGCTTCCGAACAGGCGGGCAGCACCGGAGCGGCTCCTGCCGGCACACTCATTAACATCAATACAGCCTCCGTCGAAGAGCTCGGAACACTACCCGGGGTTGGGCCTGTCATGGCCCAACGGATCGTCGACTGGCGCAAGGAACATGGACTTTTTGCTTCGGTGGATGAGTTGGATGCGATCAGCGGCATAGGACCCAAACTCATGGAATCGCTGCAGGACCTGGTGACGGTGCAGGGTGGTTGAAGCTGCAGCGGACTCCGTGGTGCGAAAGCGCGTGGATCTGCGCCTTATCCCTGCGGTAGTGGCTACGTGGACAGCTTCCCTTGTTGGCGGGTTCATCCCGGGTCCGGCGTCCGGCGGTGTTTGTGCCGTCCTCGCGTTGGCGGCCGTCTTCCTGTTGGCTGGGGCGGGGCGGCCTGAACCGGGCCGGGCAGCCGCTCGGACACTGTCAGCCACGCTTGCCATCGCGTGCATCTCGGGCGCCGTCGCGGCCGGTCATTGTGCGCTGACTGCGGGAATGCGTGAGCACGGTCCGCTGGCTGGGGCAGTAGGGGAAGGGGAAGGTGTTCTTATTCACATCATGGTGAAGGGAACGCCCGCCTCCGTGGCGTCCGGAAATTCAGGCCACAGCAGATGGATCATTGCGGCGAGTCTCATCCAGCTGACATCCCACGAGCAAGTCGTCCGTGGCGCTGCGGAGCTCGTGGTCGTCGGAGGGGACGAATGGCGGGACGTCCAGCCCGGACAGGGGATAAGGACCACCGGGACCCTCAAGGAAGCAAGACCCGGCCAATCCGAAGCAGCCGTGCTCTCCGCCTCTTCGGGCCCGGTCATCATTGAAAGCGGCTTCGACGTGAATCATACAGCCGCGCAGCTGCGTACGTCGTTCCGCGGAGCCGCCTCTTGGCTGCCTCCGGACGCCGCCGGCCTGCTGCCGGGAATGGTCGCGGGGGACACAAGTGCGTTGCCGGAGGAACTTGAGGCCGACATGAAAACAGTAGGAATGACGCACCTGACGGCTGTCAGCGGAGCCAACTGCAGCCTCATCATGGGTGCGTTCCTCATCTTGGCACGGTCACTGCGCCTGTCACGGCCCCTGGCTGCGGCCGCGGCGGGTGCCGGGCTCACAGCCTTCGTCGTGCTGGTAGGGCCCGAACCCAGCGTCCTTCGGGCAGCCGTCATGGGATTCGTAGGGTTGATGGCGATGACCGGTGGTTTGCGGGGAAGGTCCCTTACATTCCTGTGCCTGGCAACGGTTGTCCTGCTCCTGTTGGACCCCACCTTGGCCGGAACTTATGGATTCCTCCTGTCAGTCCTGGCAACACTGGGCATCGTCTTGTTTGCTGGTCGGATTGCAACGTGGTTGCCTTCGCGTATGCCCCCATGGCTCGCGGCGGGGCTGTCAGTTCCTCTGTCTGCCCAAGTGCTTTGCGGACCTGTCCTTGTCGCCCTGCAACCTCAATTATCTCCGTATGCGCTCATCGCCAACGTGCTGGCCGGTCCCTTGGTGGCACCGGTGACCATTATGGGCACCCTAGCCGTTCCCTTGTCAGTGATCCATCCTGCCGGCGCGGCAGTTCCGGTTGCCTTGGCAGGTACGAGTGCCGGCATGGTGGCCGGTGTGGCCAGGTTCTTTGCGGGCCTGCCCGGTGCGGCCCTGCCATGGGCGGAGGGAGCGCCCGGCATCGTGGCCATGGCCCTCCTCTCCGTTCTGACGATGGGTTTGACGTGGGCACTCCTGCATCCTGCCGGCGTGATCCGGATGGTTTTCGCACTGCATGACAGGCTGGTGAAGGTTCTCGAAAAACTCGAAGCCACGGAAACCCGCAACCTGAGCGACCGGGGGTTGCGGGGGCGTTGGGCGAGGCGCCCGCCCAGGCATGGGAGACTTGAAACCTGCAAGAAATCGTCCGGAAGGAATCACCCTTGGCTGCTGCCCAAAACACCCGGGCCAAGAGCGCCGCTGCGAACACCATCAGTTGGCGGGAGGCAGCGCCGGCCCCCGTAGTGCTCGTCAGCGGACCCGAGGAGTACCTCGGCATCCGTGCAATGGACCACATTCGGAGCAAGGTGCGAGTTGCAACTCCGGACGTTGAACTCAGCAGGCTTAGCGCGGGCTCCTATGAGGCCGGGTCCCTTGCCATGACGGTCACCCCTTCACTTTTCGGAGAAGGGAAGTTGATCGAGGTTGATGGCCTGGAAGCCATGAACGATGCCTTCCTGGCTGACGCGTTGTCGTATTTGTCCCACCCGGAACAGGACGTTGTCCTGGTGTTGCGCCACGCGGGAGGGGTCCGCGGCAAGAAGTTGCTCGATGCTGTGAAGTCCGCAGGGTGGCCGCTGATCGACTGCCAGCCGCTCAAGAAGGACGCAGACAAGACGGCATTCGTCGTGGCGGAGTTCAAAGCAGGGGGCCGCCGTATCGACGGCGAAGCAGTCCAGGCGCTCGTCAATGCGGTCGGGGCCAACCTGTCGGAACTCGCGGCGGCCTGCAACCAGTTGATCGCTGACGCCACGACGGCGGTTGATGCGGCAACCGTTGAACGGTATTACGGCGGTCGCGTGGAGGCCACAGCGTTCAAGGTGGCCGATGCCGCCATGGCCGGCAACGGTCCGCTGGCCCTGTCCACACTGCGGCATGCCCTTTCAACGGGTGTGGATCCCGTCCCCTTGGTGGCGGCGCTGGCCGCCAAGCTGCGGACCCTTGCCAAAGTTGCCGGCGCCCAGGGCTCCTCGGCAAGCATTGCCAAGAACCTCGGCATGCAACCGTGGCTCGTGGAACAAGCCCAGCGCGACGTCCGGCGATGGACACCGGAGGGCCTCATCCGCTCGATCCAGGTGGTCGCCGAGGCAGATGCGCAGGTGAAAGGCCTGTCCCGGGATCCCGTGTATGCCGTGGAGCATGCCGTGACAGTCATTGCCACGTCAGCCCGGGGACGCTAGAACCACGAAGCTGCGGCACACTGCGTTGCCACCGGCGTCCGCAGATCGGCTCCGTGGTCTCGTTTGTGATCGTTAAACCCAAGAGGCCGGCACCCAGGGGTGCCGGCCTGTTGATCAGCTCAGTCGAACTGGAAAAACCTTAGAGTGCGTTGACCTTCTTGGAGATCGCCGACTTGCGGTTTGCAGCGTTGTTCTTGTGAATGACGCCCTTGCTGACAGCCTTGTCCAGCTTGCGGCTGGCAGCAACAAGTGCAGTTGCAGCAGCATCCTTGTCAGCAGACGCAACGGCGGTGTTGACGGCGCGGATGGCCGTCTTCAGCTCGGACTTGACGGCGTTGTTACGCAGGCGAGCCTTCTCGTTGGTGAGGATGCGCTTCTTCTGGGACTTGATATTAGCCACGTATGAACTCTCTTTTTAATGCGGAAATGGTCTAGAGGGTTATCAGGTTGGCCATCGACTGAGCGGCGTGGGGATGCCTATGGCAGCCAACCATGCGTGGCCGTCGACCTGCACGGACACACAGCTATAAAGGATAGCAGAAAGCAGGTCGCCGCGCCGACCTGGCCATCAACTCCAGCCGTGGTGCGCTTGCAGAGCCCGGGCGACCTCTCGAAAACGGGATTGGCTGAGCACGGCTCCCTCGCGCCTGACAGACGTGGGGTCCAGTCGAATGACGCGGTCCAGTTTCGCTTCGCTTGGCCGCCCTTGACGGTCCCAGGGCCCGGCTCCGACATCAACGTAGTCCTCCGACCGGAAACCATTGTCGTGGTCCTTGGACGTCAGCATGAGGCCAAGGAGCCACGGGCCATCGTGCCCTACCAGGAGAACAGGGCGATCCTTGCCGCGGGAATGGTCTTCCTCGAAGGGAACCCAGCCCCACACGATCTCGCCTGGGTCCGGCTGGCCATCCGGCTTGGGGGAGTAGCGCAGCTTCGCACGGCCCGCAAAGTCCCCCGGGTAGGAGCCCTGTTGACGTTCGACGGCGGCCTGGCCGCCCGGTTGCCTGGTCGAGGCTGTCGGGGCAGCGGGTTTTGTGGTGTTGCCGCCGAGCGCCCTAAGGGAGCGCAAGAGGAGTTTGCCCAGCGGGCGCAAGTCCAATGCCATGGAGCCAACGCTACATCCGGGAGAAATGTACGGCGAACCGCGGGTTCATGGGAGACTAGAGGATCAGAGATACGGCGTGTCCCGGCCAGCCCCTCGGCGGCCGGTGGAAAAGCCGTGTGAGTTTCGACAGTAAGGATCCTGCGTGTCTCCCATGGCCCGCACCGCACCGGTGCCCGCCGCAACAGATCCGGCCATCATCCGGAACTTCTGCATCATTGCCCACATCGACCACGGCAAGTCGACCCTGGCCGACCGAATGCTGCAGTTCACCGGCGTCGTTCAACAGCGCGACATGAAGGCGCAGTATCTGGACCGCATGGATATCGAGCGGGAGCGCGGCATCACCATCAAATCCCAGGCTGTCCGCATGCCTTGGGAAGTCGACGGCACCCCGTACGCCCTTAACATGATCGATACTCCCGGACACGTGGACTTCACCTACGAAGTTTCGCGATCCCTGGCTGCGTGTGAAGGCGCGGTGCTTCTCGTCGATGCCGCCCAGGGCATCGAGGCACAGACCCTGGCCAACCTGTACCTGGCCATGGAAAATGACCTCACGATCATCCCGGTCCTGAACAAGATCGACCTTCCGGCCGCGCAGCCCGAAAAGTATGCCGAGGAACTTGCCAACCTCATTGGTGGCGATCCTGAAGAGGTCCTGCGTGTGTCCGGCAAGACCGGCGTCGGCGTGGAGGCGCTCCTGGACAGGATCGTCCGGGACATCCCGAACCCTGTAGGCGATGCCAACGCTCCCGCTCGCGCCATGATTTTTGATTCTGTCTACGACACCTACCGTGGAGTTGTGACCTACGTCAGGGTGGTGGACGGGCAACTGAGTCCCCGCGAACGTATCCAGATGATGTCCACGAAGGCCAGCCACGAGCTCTTGGAGATAGGGGTGAGCTCGCCCGAGCCGGTTCCTTCCAAGGGGCTCGGAGTGGGTGAAGTGGGTTACCTCATTACCGGCGTCAAGGACGTGCGGCAATCCAAGGTAGGCGACACCGTCACCAACCTTGCCAAGCCCGCCTCGGAGATCCTCGGCGGTTACCAGGACCCTAAGCCCATGGTCTTTTCCGGGCTTTACCCACTGGATGGGACCGACTACCCCAATCTTCGCGAGGCGCTGGACAAGCTCAAGCTCAACGACGCCGCCTTGGTGTACGAGCCCGAAACCTCCGCTGCGCTTGGCTTCGGCTTCCGTGTTGGCTTCCTTGGCCTGCTCCACTTGGAAATTGTCCGTGAGCGCCTGGAACGCGAGTTCAACCTGGACCTCATCTCCACAGCCCCCAACGTGGTCTACGAGGTAACGCTCGAAGACAAGTCCGTCGCCACTGTGACCAACCCGTCCGAATTTCCGACCGGCAAGGTCAATGAGGTGCGCGAGCCGATGGTGGCGGCCACCATCCTCGCCCCCAACGAATTCGTTGGCGCCATCATGGAGTTGTGCCAGAGCCGCCGCGGCCAAATGCGGGGCATGGACTATCTGTCCGAGGACCGCGTCGAGATGCGTTACTGGATCCCCTTGGCTGAGATCGTGTTCGACTTCTTCGATCAGTTGAAGTCCAAGACCCGCGGCTACGCGTCGCTGGACTGGAAGGCCGACGGCGAGCAGGTTGCTGATCTCGTGAAGGTCGATATCCTCCTCCAGGGCGAACAGGTGGATGCCTTCAGCGCCATCACCCACCGCGACAAGGCCTATGCCTACGGCGTGATGATGACCGGCAAGCTGCGTGAACTGATTCCGCGCCAGCAGTTTGAGGTGCCTATCCAGGCTGCCATCGGTTCCCGCATCATTGCCCGCGAGAACATCCGCGCGATCCGAAAGGACGTCCTTGCCAAGTGCTACGGCGGTGACATCACCCGTAAGCGCAAGCTGCTGGAGAAGCAGAAGGAAGGCAAGAAGCGCATGAAGATGGTGGGCCGGGTGGAAGTGCCCCAGGAGGCGTTCATTGCCGCGCTGACCACTGACGAGTCCAAGGACAAGGCCAAGAAGTAGATGCCCAGCGTCCTTCCCTTGGGCGACCCGGCACCTGCGGACGGTTTGCTGCCCCCGCAGGTGCTTGCCGGCGTCGAACATCGCAAGTTCGGCTTGTACGTGCATATCCCGTTCTGCGCCGTGCGGTGTGGCTACTGCGACTTCAACACCTACACGGCTACCGAACTTGGTGGTGGTGCATCCCAGGATGCCTACGCGGGCACAGCTGTGGCGGAACTGGATTTTGCTGTCGCCGCCCTCGACGCTTCAGGGGTGCCCCGGAGGCCACTCAGCACGGTCTTCTTCGGGGGTGGGACGCCCACGCTGCTTCCGGCGGCTGATTTAGCGCGAATTTTGCGGGCGGCTGTTGCTCATTGGGGGCTCGAGCCGGGAGCCGAGGTGACTACGGAAGCGAACCCCGACTCCGTCACGCCCGAATCCTTGAAGCTCCTGGCTGACGCCGGCTTCACCCGGGTCTCTTTCGGTATGCAATCCGCTGTGCCGCATGTCCTCAAGGTGCTTGACCGTACGCATACGCCGAGCCGTGTCCCCTTGGTGGTGCAGTGGGCCCGGAAAGCAGGACTGGCCGTCAGCCTGGACCTCATCTACGGCACACCCGGCGAGACCATGGCTGACTGGCAGGAGTCCTTGGAGACAGCGCTTTCCTACGAGCCGGACCACATCAGCGCCTACGCTCTGATCGTGGAGGACGGCACCAAGCTCGCTGCGCAGATCCGGCGCGGCGAAGTCCCCGGAATCGACGACGACGATCACGCAGCAAAGTACGAACTGGCGGACACATTGATTTCGGAATCCGGGCTGAAGTGGTACGAGGTCAGCAACTGGTCAAGGACGCCGCAGCAGGCGTGCCGCCACAATCTCGCTTATTGGCGCGGCGATGACTGGTGGGGCGTAGGCCCGGGAGCGCATTCCCACATGGGCGGCGTTCGGTGGTGGAACGTCAAGCACCCCACTGCTTATGCATCAAGGCTGGCAGCGGGCTCCTCGCCGGCCGCCGGACGTGAAACGCTCGACGCCGGTACCCGGGAGGTTGAGCGCATCATGCTTGAGGCGCGCCTTGGGACCGGTCTGTCGGTGGACGCTTTGGACAAGGTAGGACGCCACGCCATGGCCGGGCTCATTGCTGATGGCCTTGTTGATCCTGTGGCGGCATTCAAGGGCCGCTTGGTCCTGACCCTGAAGGGGCGGCTGCTCGCCGATGCCGTGGTTCGCAGGATCCTGCCGGACTGAGTCCTGGCCGGGCACCGACTACTTGATCCAGCGGAGATTAATGCGGTAACGGTGCGGCTGGCCGTGGTTTACCCGGATCCCGGCCGAGACCGAGAAACACGTCAGTGCCACCCAAATTGCCGTAGCTATCACCGCGAAGATGTTGCCGACGACTGGCAGCAGGACCAGGATGTTTGCCACGACTGCGGCGATGGTCGGCGGCAGGGTGAAATTCAGTGCTTCTTTGGATTCCTGTGCGGTGAATGGACCACGGTCGCGGAAAATCAGGTAGATCAATAGCGACGGCAGGCACCCAAGAATGCCGCCGAAGTGCGCCAAAGTAGCCCATTGACGGTCTTCGCTGGCGGTCAGGGGGAGTGCATTTGCAGGTGCGCCATGATACTGGGGCTGGCCTGCGGCCTGGCCCGGTTCGTCTGGGGCGTTGTCTGCCACGGTGTCTTCCCTTTGCTTTAAGATGCTGCAGTCTTGCTGTCCCAGAATACTGGGTCCGGCGGGCTTCACGGGACAAAACGCATCATGGCTTCGCCGGTGATGCAGCTTCAGCTCACCATGCGGCCTTAGGGCACTGTAAGGAAGTCGATGACTTCCTCCACCCTGCCAAGCAACGATGCCTCGAGATCCGCGTAGCTCCGCACAGCGCCGAGCAACCGTTGCCAGCCGAGGCCAATGTCTTCGGCGGTGTCATGGGGCCACCCGAAGGCAGTCAGGATCCCGGTCTTCCAATCCACGCCGCGCGGGATCTCGGGCCACGCCTCGATTCCCAGCACCTTCGGACGGATTGCCTGCCAAACATCCACATACGGGTGGCCCACAATCAGGACGTTTCCGGCAGCACCTGGCAGCGTCATGGCATCCTGGGCGATCCGGGACTCTTTGGAACCGGCAACAAGGTGGTCCACCAGGATGCCGAGCCTGCGCCCGGGGCCCGGCGCGAAGTCCGCGATGGCCGATTTGAGGTCGTCGACGCCATGCAGCGGCTCGACGACGATGCCCTCCACCCGCAGGTCATCACCCCAGACCTTCTCCACCAGTTCGGCGTCGTGCTTGCCCTCCACCCAGATCCGGCTTGCTTTTGCCACTTGGGCACGCTGCCCTTGGACCCGCACGGAACCGGACGCTGTTCGGCCCGGCGGCAATGAACCGGCGGGTGTTTTCGCGGCCGGGGGCATGAGGCGTATGGCCTGGCCTTCAAGCAGGAATCCAAACCCGAGCTGGAAGGACTTGGTCTTACCTTGTCTGTCCTCCAGGGAGACAATGTGCATCCCGCCGGACTTTTCGACCCTGGTTACTTCACCAACCCATCCGGACTGGACGTCTTCAAGGACCATCCCGCGTTGGACAGGTACCTCCGGCAGCGTCGTCTTCACGGGCGCGCTCAGGTCCCGGGGACCCCATGTGTCAAAAGCCAAACCTTCATACCTCTTCGCGCTGGAAATTTTGACAGGGCCGCTGCTGCTGCCGCCCGCTGCGGTCAACTCCCGGCGGGCCGGTTTCAATGCTAGCAACGGGCTGGCTCATACTAGACTTATTAGCACTTGGGCATGTTGAGTGCTAAGTACGTTGTAGCTGGTGGTCCCCGCAGCCTGGGATACCCGGCATTGGACAGCCGTCAGGAGGTGTTGCAATGAGTGAGCCACGCAAGCTGGAAGTGCTGCGCGCCATCGTTGAGGATTACGTACACTCCCGGGAACCAGTCGGTTCCAAGGCTCTCGTGGAACGGCACCATTTGGGGGTTTCCAGCGCAACCATCCGCAACGACATGGCCGTCCTGGAAGAAGAAGGCCTCATTGCCGCGCCGCATACCAGCGCCGGCCGGATTCCGACGGATAAGGGATACCGGTTGTTCGTGGACCGGATTTCCCAGGTCAAGCCCCTGTCCGCAGCGGAGCGTCGGGCCATCCACTCCTTGCTGGAAGGGCCGGACGACCTCGACGACATCCTGGAACGAACCGTAAGGCTCCTGTCGCAGCTGACCAACCAGGTCGCCGTCGTGCAGTACCCGCACTCCAACCGGGCCTTGGTGCGCCACGTCGAATTCGTCCTTCTGGCGCCCAAGCAGGTCCTGGTGGTGCTGATCGCAGATACCGGCAGCGTTGGGCAAAAGGTCATCGACGCCGGCTCGGATGTCAGCAACGAGGCTCTGATGGCGTTGCGTGCGCGGTTCCTGGGAAGCATTTCCGGCACTCAGTTGGCTCTTCTGTCGCAAGTGCTTCCGTCCGTTGTGGCCTTGTGCCCGCCGGAACTCCGCAGCTTGGCGCAGGTCCTTGCCCACGGTCTGGAAACGCTGAGTGACACAAGCCGTGAAGAGCGCATCCTGATGGCCGGTACGGCCAACCTTGCCCGGTCCAACGTGGACTTCCCGCTCAGCATCGGCCCCGTGCTTGAGGCGCTTGAGGAACAAGTCGTCATGCTCCGGTTGTTGTCGGACATGGGGGATGATCCGCGCGGTGTTACCGTCAGCATCGGCCGCGAGAATCCGTACGATGGCCTGGCCGAGGCATCAGTCGTGGCCACAGGCTATGGCTCGGGCGCGAAAGTGGGGATCCTGGGGCCCACCCGTATGGATTATCCAACCACCATGGCAGCCGTGCGTGCCGTGGCCCGATACCTGTCCCGAATTCTCGGCGGCTGAGCCAGCCCCGGGGCTAAGAACCGCAGTACAACAAGGAAGAGAAACCGACTTTGAGCAGCCACTATGACGTTTTGGGAGTCTCACCGGAAGCCACCGGGGAAGAGATCAAAAAGGCGTACCGCAAGTTGGCGCGAAAGCTACACCCGGACGTCAACCCGGGGGAGGACGTCGCTGAGCAGTTCAAGGCAGTGACCCATGCCTATGAGGTGCTGTCCGACCCCCAAAAGCGCCGCGTCTATGATGCCACCGGTAACGAGAACGGCACAGACAACGGCTTCGGCGGGGGCTACTCCGGCCAGGGCTTTGCTTTCCAGGACATCTTCGACACCTTCTTCGGTGGCGGAGCCGGAGGTCACGGCGGTCCTGCATCCAGGGTGCGCCGCGGCCAGGATGCCCTCATTAGCGTCCGGATTGACCTCAAGGATGCCGTGTTCGGCGTCAACAAGAAGCTCGAAGTCGATACTGCAGTCATTTGCCCAACGTGTGATGGCAGTTGCTGCCGGCCGGGCACTCATCCCGAACGGTGCGATATCTGCGGCGGCAGCGGCCAAGTGCAGCGGGCTGTCCGTTCCATCCTTGGTCAGGTTATGACTACGGCGCCGTGTGGTTCTTGCGAGGGCTTCGGCACGATCATCAAGGATCCCTGCAACGAGTGCAGCGGCCAGGGCCGTATCCGCAGCCGCCGGTCACTCACCATCAAGGTTCCGGCCGGTGTTGCCACCGGAACGCGCATCCAGTTGTCGGGGCAGGGTGAAGCAGGACCGGCGGGCGGACCGGCGGGCGACCTGTATGTAGAGATCCGCGTTAACAACGATTCCACCTACATCCGCGAGGGGGACGACCTTCATGCAACCCTGAGCGTTCCCATGACGGCCGCTGCCTTGGGCACGGAACTTAGCCTTGAGACGTTCGACGGACCGCAGGAGATCGACGTCAAGGCCGGCACGCAATCCGGCGAGGTCATTACCCTTCGAGGGCTGGGCGTGACGCACTTAAGGGGTTACGGCCGTGGAGACCTCAAAGTGCACCTTCATGTGGAGACCCCCGGCAAGCTCGACCCGGCCCAGGAAGAGCTTCTGCGACAGCTGGCCAAGTTGCGCGGCGAGCAGTTCACCGACGGCAAGCTCGTTGCCAGCGGCGGCATGTTCGCCAAGCTGCGGGACAAGCTCGGTAACCTGTAGCGGTGAGCAACCCCGTCTTCTTCACACCCGCCGGCAGTTTGGACGGTGTGGGTCCTGGCTCTGTGTTTGTCCTGGACGGTCCGGAGGCCAGGCACGCCGTCACCGTGAAACGGCTCACGGCAGGCGAAGCTGTGGACCTTGCCGACGGAGCAGGCGCACGGCTGACGGGAACGGTGGCTGAAGTCGGTCAGGGCACGCTGTCGGTCACAGCCACCGAGGTCACGTATGAGGGGCAACCGGCAACGCGCTTGGTGCTGGTCCAGGCGTTGGCCAAGGGCGACCGTGACGAGCTGGCCATCGAAACAGCTACCGAGCTGGGAATCGACGCGGTCATCCCGTGGCAGTCGGAACGGTCCATCGTCCGGTGGAAAGCTGACCGCGCAGCCAAAGCCCACGCGAAGTGGCAATCGGTGGTCACGGCAGCGGCCAAGCAGGCCCGCAGGTCATGGATACCCGTGGTTCGTCCCCTCATGGATTCAGCTGCGTTGGCCAAGGCTGTTGCCGGCGCCGACATGGCTGTCATCCTGCATGAGGACGCGAAGAACCCCTTGCGCTCCGTGCTGGAAGACTCACCAGTCCTGAAGGGCGCCGAACCGGATACACCGCGGGAGGTCATGCTCATTGTGGGACCCGAGGGCGGTATCTCGCCACGCGAGGTAACCCGCCTGAGTGACGCTGGAGCCGTTACGGCACTGTTGGGTCACCACGTGTTGCGGTCGTCGACGGCGGGTCCTGCCGCCGTCGTACTCGCCAGCGATGTCTTGGGTCGCTGGTAGGGGACGACGCACCGACCCGGTCCGGAGCCCGGACTTTTCGGTTAGCTGACGCTGAACAACCGCGTATCAGTGCTCGACTCGTCGGTTTGCCCGGAGGCGTCCACCTGGGAAACCCGCAGTTCATATTTGCCGGGCTTCAGCGTCGCGCTGAACGTAAACACGCCCAATTGACCGGTGTCACCCGTTGCCTTCGCCTGTCCCGTGAGGACCGCGGTCTTTTCGCCACTGCCGTTCTCCTGCAGGATCCGCCAGCTCACCGGCTTGGAACTGTCCGTGCTCCGGCCATTGAACTTCACCGTCCCGGCCGGTAGTGAAGTGTCTTCCTGCGGGTCGATGATCCACAGCGGTGCCACCAAGGACGCATCCCTGGACATCGGTTGGCCCAGGCGTACCTGGCCGAACGCCATGAAGTCAGTGTGACCATCAACCAGGATGACCACTTGGATTTGCTGCCCGGAATTGATCAGTCCCGAGGAAGACGCCGCTGCGGTGGCGGTGTAAACGAGCTGTTGCACAGCACGCTGCGCCATCCCGGCGTCAAGGTTGGAGTTGAAGGCATCACGCGAGATGTCAACGGTGATCACATTCTTACCCGAAATGGAGGTGGCCAGGTTGCCGGGCTCCTGCCATGGCGTGAAGAAGTCGCGGTCCAGGGGTTTCTCGGCCATCATGATTCGCAATGCCGTGGTTACAGGGTTCCCGTCTCCGGAAATGTCCCTGAACTCCCGGTAGAGGTACACCTCATCCTCGCTTCGGCCAATCCAGTACACGGGGATCTTGGTGGATGCCTGCGTGGTTTCCAGCGGGGCGTTGCTGGCAGGGGCCTCCTGGACATTGACTTGCGGCGGGGCGGTGGTCGCCGATGGGGCGCCGCCGTTAGCGATGCAACCCGTCAGCAAAAGGACAGCCAGCATCGCCGGCGCCGCCACAACGGACTTCGTCCGCCGACGCACGCTGGGCTTTTGACTGGCTGACTGCGTGATGGGGGTTCCTAGCCTTGCGGCCGGCGATTCAGCCGGCCGGTTTTCGTGCGCGGATTCTGTTTCCTACCCGCTATGCCAGCTTGGCATACGGTCGACGGCGACTGGCAGGGATTCGAAGGACTGGCCGCAACTGAAACAGGATTGATACCCGCTTGATGCCGAGTTGAGACAATATTTCATGGCAGCCTGGTCCAGCGTCCGAGGGTGATGCGCTGAGAAGACCGCCGGAGCCCCGGCTGGCGTAGGATTGAAGGCATTCCGGCAAACGGACTGGCGCACCAAGTGGTCCTTATGTCGAAACCTTTGAATAACGTGAACCAACCGGAGGAGAAAAGGCCGCACGGCCAACACTATGAGTGAATCCCTGAATGGGCGGCTGCGGACCGGCAACGGGAACCCGGCTGCCACCGAGTTCCCGCACACTTTACCGGGCACGCGCACGGAAATCGTCACGTTCGACAACTCCGATCAGATGGTTCACTCATTGGGAAGCCATGACGAAGCCTTGCGCTATATCGAGGAACAGTTCCCGGACGTCAACTTCCATGTCCGCGGCAACGAGCTGTCAATGTCGGGCCCCGCCACTGTCATACCCCGGATCATGCGCCTACTCGAGGAAGTCCGCGGGCTTGTGGCGAAGGGCACGGTTGTCACGCCGGACGTCTTGCAGCAGCTGGTTTCCCTGCTCAGGTCGCAATCCGTCCAGAACCCTGTGGACGTCCTCACCCACAACATTCTTTCCAGCAGGGGCAGGACCATCCGGCCCAAGACGCTTAACCAAAAGAACTACGTGGACGCCATCGACGCCAACACCGTGATCTTCGGCATTGGGCCGGCGGGTACCGGCAAGACGTACCTGGCGATGGCCAAGGCTGTACAGGCACTGCAGTTGAAGGAAGTCAGTCGCATCATCCTGACGCGGCCGGCAGTCGAAGCGGGGGAGCGGCTCGGCTTCCTCCCGGGAACCCTCAGCGACAAAATCGACCCCTACCTGCGGCCGCTCTACGACGCCTTGCACGACATGATGGACCCTGAGTCGATTCCCCGGCTCATGGCGGCCGGCACCATCGAAGTTGCGCCTCTCGCCTACATGCGCGGCCGCACGCTCAACGATGCGTTCATCATCCTCGACGAAGCCCAGAACACCACCCCGGAACAAATGAAGATGTTCCTGACGCGCCTTGGCTTCGGCTCCAAGATGGTAGTTACCGGGGACGTCACCCAGGTAGACCTGCCGTTTGGTGCGACGTCCGGATTGCGGATCGTACGCGAAATCCTCAAAGGGATCGATGACGTCAACTTCTCGATCCTCGAAGCTGCTGACGTCGTGCGCCACCGCCTGGTTGCCGACATCGTGTCCGCCTACAGCAAGTGGGACGACGCCCATCGCGTGGACAACAGCGCCAACACACATCACAAACGTGGAGAACGTAAATGAGCATTGAGGTCAACAACGAATCCGGTGTGGAGGTGGACGAGGCCCAACTGGTGACGTTGTCCCGCTTCATCTTCGAGCGGCTGTACATCCATCCCCAAGCAGAGCTTTCCATCCTCCTGGTGGATGAAGCGGCGATGGAAAAGCTCCACATCGAACTCATGGACGAACCGGGAGCCACTGATGTGCTCTCGGTGCCGATGGACGAGTTGACGCCCGGGACACCCGACAAACCAACGCCGCAGGGCATGCTCGGTGATATTGCCATCTGCCCGCAAGTTGCCGAGACCCAGGCGCGGAACGCGGGGCATGCAACGCAGGATGAGATGCTTTTGCTGACAACCCATGGCATCCTTCATCTGCTCGGTTTTGACCATGCAGAGCCGGAAGAAAAAGCGGAAATGTTCGGTTTGCAGCGTGAGCTGCTGTCAGAGTTCCTGGGCAAGGATGCCCCCATGGAGACCATGCAGTGACGTCGATCATCCTGGTCGGCATGGCTCTGGTTTTCCTGAGCTTCGTCGCCCTCCTGACCGCCGCCGAGGCTGCGTTCAACTTCATTCCCCGCCACGAAGCCGAACAGTCGGTGGTGCGCAGTAAAGGCAAGGCCTTGGGGAGCATCCTGAAGCACCCCACATCCCACATGCGTGCCCTTCGGTTCTGGCGGGTGTGGTTCGAAATGGCGGCTGCGGTCGCCGTCGCCGTTGTCCTGCACAGTCTTCTGGGCAATGTGTGGCTGGCCGGCCTTGCCGCTACCGGCATCATGGCCGTCATCGGCTTCGTACTGGTCGGCGTTTCGCCCCGGCAACTGGGTCGTGCCCATTCCGGGCCGGTTGTCCGTTTCACGGCACCTTTGATCAGGTTCCTTTGCTGGATTCTGGGCCCCATTCCCGGCTGGCTGGTAGCTGTGGGATCTGCAGTAGCGCCCGGTGCTCCGGGCGGGGATGATGCTTTCGTGAGCGAAGAGGAATTCCGGGAGTTCGTTGACCGCGCCGCGGAATCGGACATGATCGAAGACAACGAGGCGGAGCTCATCCAATCGGTTTTCGACTTCGGCGATACGCTGGTGCGCTCAGTCATGGTTCCCCGTACGGACATCGTCAGCATCGGCACAGGTTCGGACCTCGAAGCAGCCATGGCACTCTTCCTCCGTTCCGGATATTCGAGGATTCCGGTGATCGGTGAGAACACGGACCAGATCCGCGGGATTCTGTACCTTAAGGACGTGGCTGCCGCGATGCATCGGGGCGAGCAGGGCCTGCAGCCCCACGACGTCGACTCGCTGGCCCGCGAGGTCCGCTACGTACCGGAATCCAAACCGGTCAGCGATCTCCTGAAGGAGCTTCAAAAGGAATCCACCCACGTGGCCATTGTCATCGATGAGTATGGCGGCACGGCCGGCCTGGTCACCCTCGAGGACCTCATCGAGGAGATCGTAGGGGAGATTGTGGACGAATACGATGCTGCCGCCGAAGAAGCCGTTGATCTGGGCGACGGAACGTACCGTGTGAGCGCCCGCATGAGCATCGATGACCTGGGTGAGCTGTTCGATATCGACCTCGACGACGACGAAGTGGACTCCGTGGGCGGCCTCCTGGCCAAAGCGCTCGGCCAGGTGCCGATCGTTGGCAGCTCGGTTCAGGTTAACGGCATCTCGCTGAAGGCAGATAGGCTGGAAGGTCGCCGAAACCGGGTCAGCCACATCATTGCGGCAGCCATGCCAAAGGAAGACACTGACCTTGAAGACCTTCTCGACGAGGCTGACACAACGCAACAGGGAGTTCCACGTGAGCAAGCAAAGTAAGAAAAACGACGCCGAGGATGCTTTCGGTGGCTTCCACGCCGGATTCTCTGTCCTGGTTGGCCGGCCCAACGCAGGTAAGTCGACCTTGACCAATGCCTTGGTCGGCCAAAAAGTCGCCATCACCTCCGCCAAACCGCAGACAACACGTCACACGATCCGCGGCATCGTGCATCGGGATGACGCCCAGCTGATCCTTGTCGATACTCCCGGGCTGCACCGTCCGCGCACCCTGCTGGGCAAGCGGCTCAACGAACTTGTCGCAGACACCCTTGCTGAGGTCGACGCCATTGGCTTCTGCCTGCCGGCCAACGAGAAGATCGGTCCGGGGGACAAGTACATCGCTGCCCAACTGGCTGCCGTAGGGCGCAAACCCATCGTTGCCATCGTCACCAAGACGGACCTCGTGGACCGCCAGGCGCTGACCGAACAGCTGTTGGCGGTGGCTGAACTGGGCAGGCAAGTCCTTGGTGAACAGGGCTGGGCGGACATCGTTCCGGTGTCGGCGGCCGACGGTTTCCAAGTCTCAACAGTTGCCGACGTACTCATTGGACACATGCCGCCGTCACCGCCGCTGTATCCGGATGGTGAGCTGACGGACGAGCCTGAGGCGGTCATGATTGCCGAGCTCATCCGTGAAGCAGCCTTGGAGGGCGTACGGGATGAGCTTCCCCACTCCCTGGCCGTGGTTGTCGAGGAAATCGTTCCCCGGGAGGGACGTACGGAGGACAATCCATTACTGGACGTCAGGGTCAATCTCTACGTGGAGCGTCCGTCGCAAAAGGCCATCATCATCGGCAAGGGCGGCAGCAGGCTGCGCGAGGTCGGCACGAATGCGCGGAAGGGAATCGAGACGCTTTTGGGGACGCGGATCTACCTTGATCTGCACGTCAAAGTGGCCAAGGACTGGCAGCGGGATCCCAAGCAGTTGGTCAAGCTCGGCTTCTGATCGGCGTCACGGCATCGGCGTGGCATCTGCTCGATAAGGAACTTCCCAGATTCGGCCACTATGATTGCGGGGATCTACGTCTTTGAGGAAAGGTAACCGAATAGTGCGACGTCGTGACGCCCGACTGGAGGGCCCCGGCACCGCTGCTCACGGTGCGGCGCGCCATGGCGGGGAGGCCGAAGGCACTCCACGCCATATGAATGCGCCCAAGGGACTTCCCCTTTGGCTGAAGATCGTAACCGGTGTTGTCTCGGTTGCGCTCGTGGCAGGTGTTGCTTTCGCCGCCTTTTGGTTCCTCCGGCTCCAGAACAACATCACCAAAGCCCCGCTCAGCGCAGGGGAAACACGTGATACCGGCGAAGCCGTCGTCAACGACAAATCGGACCGTTTGCAGATCCTCATCCTCGGATCCGACACCCGTGACGGCAAGAACTCACAGTATGGCAGTGCCGAGGATTCCACCGGCTACGGACACTCAGACGTCATGATGCTGTTGGACATCTCGGCTGACAACAAGCGCGTTAGTGTCATGAGCTTTCCCCGCGACCTTTTGGTTGACGTACCCCAATGTACGGACCACACAAACAACCAGACCTTCCCCGCCCGAAGCGGTGTGATGATCAACGAAGCCATGGCAGAGGCCGGCATCGGCTGTGCCGTGGATACGGTCAACCACCTCACCGGCCTTGAAGTCGACCACTTCATGATGGCCGACTTCAATGCAGTCAAGGAGCTTTCGAAGGCTGTGGGCGGCGTTGATGTCTGCGTCAGCGACCCCGTCTTCGACCCCGACTCGGGCCTGCGACTGGCAAAGGGGAACTCGCAGGTCGAGGGCGAGCAAGCTCTCGCGTTCCTGCGAACCCGCCACGCTTTTGGCGACGGCGGCGACCTTGGCCGAATCAAGGGCCAGCAGGCGTTCCTCTCGTCGTTGACCCGCAAGCTGAAGGCTGATGGGACTCTGGGCAACCCCCAGAGGCTATTGCAGATTGCAGACGTCGTGACCCAGAACCTGACTGTTGATGAGGGCCTCGCATCAGTTCCGTCCCTGCTGACCATTGGTGGCAGGCTCAAAGACATCGATGTTTCCAAAGTGGCCTTCGTTGCCGTGCCCACCCAGGCTGCGGCCCTTGACCCCAACCGCCTTGAGCTCGTGGAGCCCCAGGCCTCGCAATTGTTCGCCGCCCTCCGTGCAGACCTCGACCTGACGAATCCGGGAGCGACATCGAGTCCAGCGGCGACGGCCCCGGCGAGCGAGACTCCTTCGGCCCCTCCGGCGACTGTTGCACCCGCGGTTCCGGCGTACAACAAGGCCATCCAGCCCGTTGCAGTGGCGAACGGTACCGGAATTGCCACCAGGGCCCAGGAAATCATGGCCGTGCTGACAAGCAACGGCTTCAACCAGTCTGTTTCGTATCTTGCCAATCCCGTGGAGCAGACGGTCATCTACTACGGCGCGGGTTTCGCTGATGTGGCAACGGACGTAGCTACGGTGTTCGGTATCCCGGCGGCCCAGGTCCAGGAAGCCCCGGGTGTTTCAGGTGTGCAACTCTACGCGGGCACGGACTTCGGCTCCGGTACGGCGTATGGTGAGGCTTCGGTGCCGTCGGATGTTGTTAATCAGACCGCCAGCGACGCCGTGTGCCAGCAGGTAAACCCGCTCTACATCACGCAGTAAGCGGTTATGCACTGACAGTCAGCAGCAAAAAGATGCCGGACCCATATCGGGTCCGGCCATACTTTTTAGTGGAACTACCAAATGCTGACCCGATCCTGAGGATCCATCCACATCTTGTCCTTCTCCGAGACGGCGAACGCCTCGTGGAAGGGATCGAGGTTGCGGGCAATGGCGTTGGTCCGGAATTCGTTGGGGGAGTGGGGATCTGTGGCCAGCCGGCGGATAGCTTCCTCGGTACGGATGACCTGCCGCCAGCCGGCAGCCCACGACATGAAGAAACGCTGCTGTCCGGTAAAGCCGTCGATGACCTCCGGCTCGGCACCATCCAGGCTGAGGATGTACGCCTTGTACGCGATTGTGAGGCCGCCGAGGTCTCCGATGTTCTCTCCGAGCGTCAGTTTGCCGTTGACTTTGTGATCCCGAGCGGCGTAGGGAGACAGGGCATCGTATTGGGCTACCAGCTTTGCTGTGCGTGCCTCAAAAGCAGTGCGGTCTTCCTCTGTCCACCAATTCCGCAGGGCGCCGCTGCCATCAAACTGAGATCCCTGGTCGTCAAAACCGTGACCGATTTCGTGGCCGATCACCGCACCGATGCCGCCGTAGTTGACCGCGTCATCCGCTTCGGCGTTGAAGAACGGGGGCTGCAGGATGGCCGCGGGGAAGACAATTTCGTTCAGCATTGGGTGGTAGTAGGCGTTGACGGTCTGCGGTGTCATAAGCCACTTGTTCAAATCGACCGGTTTGCCGATCTCGTCCAGGTGCCGGTCCACGTCGGCGTCGTGGGCGCGTTCTACGTTTCCGAGGAGGTCGGATGGATCGATCTCCACGGCGGAGTAGTCAATCCATTTCTCGGGGAAGCCGATCTTGGGCCGGAAAGCTTCCAGCTTCTTGAGTGCCTCGGCTTTGGTTTCCTCACCCATCCACTCGAGCGAGGAAATGCTGTCCCGGTAGGCCTCTATGAGGTTGGCGACGAGTGTCTGCATTTTTGCCTTATGGCCTTTCGGGAAATGCCGTTCCACGTAGATCTGGCCGACAGCTTCGCCCAGCGCAGCTTCCACCACGGCCACGCCGCGCTTCCACCGCTCCTTGTTCTGCGGGGTTCCGCTCAAGGTGGTCCCGTAAAAATCGAAGTTGGTGTCCACAAACTCGGAGGACAGATACGGCGCCGCTGAGTTCAGCACACGGAGCATCAGCCATTCCTTCCACACGCCGAGCGATTCCGATTCCAGCAGCGCTGCGGCTCCGGCGAAAAAGTCCGGCGTGCTGACAACGATTTCGCTCCTCTTGCCTGCCTCCACACGTGCCGATTCAAACCACGTGTCCAGAAGCGGAAACAGTCCGCGCGCCTCATCTGCCGTTTTGAGGTTATAGGTCTTCTGCGGATCCCTCAGCGTGACGTTGTCCCAGTGATGGGACGCCAAGGCCTTTTCCAGGGCGACTATTCGCCCGGCAGCGGCTTCCGCGTCGGGAATGCCCGCCAGGCCGAACAGCTTGGCAACATAAGCCCCATAGGCTTCCACAATGGGCTCAAACTTTTCTTCGCGGTAGTAGGACTCATCCGGGAGCCCGAGCCCGCCTTGGCCGATGTATAGCAGGATCCGTTCCGGGTTGCCGGCATCGGGAGCGGGATAGATGGAGAACAGTCCTGACACGTCGCAACGAAAGAGGCGGCCCATGAGTTCTGCGAGGTCCTGCGTGGATCCCACACTCCTGATCTCCTGCAACCGCGCCCGGACGGGGTCCAGGCCCTTGGCCTCTGCCGCCGCTTCGTCCATGAAGCTCGCGTACAGCCCACCCACTTTTTGTTCGACGCCGGTCGCGGCCGCACCCTTGTTGGCAGCTTCCTCAATGATCGCCTTGACGGCGAGTTCGGCTTCATCCCGCAGCGCTGTGAATGTGCCTTCGAGGGGTCGGTCGTCCGGAATCGTCGTGCTGTTGAGCCACGCGCCGTTGACGTGCTGGTAAAGGTCGTCCTGCGGCCTGACACTGTGATCGATGTTGGAAAGTGTGATCCCCGACTGTGGCACTGTGGCTCCTTGAATCGACATTGCGGCCGGCGTTCCCACCGTCGCTGCGTCTGCATAGTGGACGTTGCATGAGGTGTTGCACTGTCATCATACGCACCGTGTTACTGTGAACTTGTGCGTGCGGGAATGCTTCTTCTTAGCTGCCGCGGCGAGGCCTGAAAGCTATCTGACGCTGGGCCATCCTCGCCGCGGAGTTTCGTTGTGCCCGGCTAAGCTTTCACTGAGTTCTTAGAGAAAAGGCCACACGACATGCGTAATGCACAAAAGCCCTCCGGTATGCCGATCCACCGCTACTTGCCGTTCCAGGACCAGATCACCGTGGAGGTTCCGGACCGCACGTGGCCTGACAAGGTCATCACCAAGGCACCCCGTTGGTGCGCGGTTGACCTGCGTGACGGCAACCAGGCGTTGATCGACCCCATGAGCCCTGCCCGCAAGCTGAAAATGTTCCAGTTGCTCGTGAAGATGGGCTTCAAGGAAATCGAAGTTGGTTTTCCGTCGGCGTCTCAAACAGACTTCGACTTTGTCCGGCAGCTGATTGAGGGCGGGCACATTCCGGATGACGTCACCATCCAGGTGCTGACCCAGGCCCGTGAACACCTGATCGAGCGGACCTACGAATCCCTGGTAGGCGCCAAGCAGGCCATCGTGCACCTGTACAACTCAACCTCTGTCCTGCAGCGCCGCGTGGTGTTCAACCAGGACGAAGACGGCATCCTGGATATCGCCCTGCAGGGTGCCCGCCTGTGCAAGAAGTACGAAGAGACCTTGGTGGATACGCACATCACCTACGAGTACTCACCGGAATCCTTCACCGGGACTGAGTTGGAATATGCAGCCCGCGTCTGTAATGCCATTGCAGACGTCTTTGAGGCTTCCGCGGACAAGCAGGTCATCATCAATCTGCCGGCCACCGTCGAAATGGCGACGCCCAACGTCTACGCGGATTCCATTGAATGGATGCACCGTAATCTGCATCCCCGCGAGGGCATCATCATCTCCCTGCACCCTCACAACGATCGCGGCACGGGTGTTGCTGCCGCTGAACTCGGCTACCTCGCAGGCGCAGACCGCATCGAAGGTTGCTTGTTCGGCAACGGCGAACGGACCGGCAACGTCGACCTCGTGACCTTGGGCTTGAACATGTTTGTCCAGGGTGTGGACCCGATGATCGACTTCTCGGACATTGACGAAATCCGCCGCACGGTGGAGTACTGCAACCAGCTGCCCGTTCCGGAGCGTTCACCCTACGGCGGCGACCTCGTGTTTACGGCCTTCTCAGGTTCGCACCAGGATGCCATCAAGAAAGGCTTCGAAGCGCTGGAAAAGGATGCCGCCGCGGCTGGCGTTCCCGTGGACGACTTCACATGGCAGGTTCCCTACCTGCCCATCGATCCCAAGGATCTCGGCCGTAGCTACGAAGCAGTCATTCGGGTGAACTCCCAGTCGGGCAAGGGTGGTGTCGCGTATCTGTTGAAGAACGAACACAACCTGGATCTCCCGCGCCGTGCGCAGATTGAGTTCTCGGGAGTCATCCAGCGGCGAACGGATGCTGTCGGCGGTGAAGTGAGCGGTGCCCAGCTTTGGCAAATCTTCCAGGACGAATACCTGCCGTCGGACGAGGAACAGGCCCAGTGGGGTCGCTATTCCCTGGGCAGCGTCAGCACGGAAACGGACGAGTCCGGTGCGATGACGATGAACGCAAACTTGCGCATCGATGGCGTCGAGGTGCGCCGGACCGGCCACGGCAATGGTCCAATCGCCGCGCTCCTGGACATCCTGCACCACGACGGTGTCGATGTCCGCGTCCTCGACTACAGCGAACACGCACTTTCGGAAGGCGGCAGCGCGAGCGCGGCCGCCTACGTCGAATGTGCTGTGGGTGAGCGTGTGCTCTGGGGTGTTGGGATCGACCCCAGCACCACTACTTCGTCGCTCAAAGCCCTGATTTCGGCCGTGAACCGGGCGGTCCGGGACGCGCAGGCATAGAGGCATCCACCGTGTGGCGGCGTGCATAACGCCGCCACACGATCGTGGACGTCCCGGGCTGCTTCGGCTTTAGTGCGAAGATTAGATGTGGCCAATCCGTCGTCGTTTGCAGCGCGCTCCTACCGGGACGATGCCGTGGTGTTGCGCACCCACAAACTTGGTGAGGCGGATCGCATCATCACCCTGTTGACCAAACATCACGGCCAGGTGCGTGCTGTTGCCAAGGGTGTACGGCGAACAAGCAGCCGCTTTGGCGCACGACTTGAGCCGTTCATGGTTGCCGACTTGCAGTTGGTATCGGGCCGCACACTGGACATTGTCACCCAAGCAGTGGCCAAAGGGGCTTATGGCAGCAGCATTGCGGCGGACTACTCCCGCTTCACGGTTGCGGCTGCCATGACTGAGACGGCGGAGAAGCTTACGGATGCTGACGCTGAGTCGGGAACCGCGCAATACAACCTGTTGGTGGGTGCACTCGCGGCGCTCAGCCGTTCCGATCATCCGCCCGAACTCATCCTGGACTCCTATCTGCTGAGGGCTTTGGCAACCGGCGGGTGGGCGCCGAGTTTTACGGACTGTGCCCGATGCGGGTGTCCGGGTCCACACACAGCTTTTGCGGCGCCGTTGGGTGGCATGGTCTGTGGTGACTGCCGTCCTCCCGGCTCGCCCGCACCGGCACCAGAAACAGTCCTGCTGCTTGGTGCGCTCCTGACCGGAAACTGGATCGTCGCCGACGCTTCGGATTCCAGGCACCGAAGGGAAGCTGCCGGGCTTGTGGCCAGCTACTTGCAATGGCATCTGGAACGTGCCGTGAAATCACTCAAACATGTGGAGCGAAGCTGACAGTGGCACTTGGAAAGAAAAGCAAGGCAATTGCGGCCAGGACCGTGCCCGTTAAAGCGCCATATCCGCACCCATCAGGTGCGGTTCCACCGTCCATTCCCGGTGAACTCATTCCACAGCACGTGGCAATCGTCATGGATGGAAATGGTCGTTGGGCCAACCAGCGGGGATTGCCCCGGATTGAAGGGCACAAAGCCGGTGAGCCGGCGCTGCTGGACGTCATGGCCGGTGCCATTGAGCTTGGCATCAAGTACGTCAGCGTCTACGCCTTCTCTACGGAAAACTGGCGGCGGTCACCTGAAGAAGTCCGCTTCCTTATGGGATTTAACAAAGACGTACTACGTCGCCAGCGGAACCAGCTCGACGAGTGGGGCGTGCGGATCCGTTGGGCCGGGCGGCGGCCCCGTCTTTGGGGCTCTGTTATCCGGGAACTGGAGGAGGCAGAGGAATACACACGGGCCAACGACACTTGCACGTTGACCATGTGTGTTAATTACGGAGGCCGGGCAGAGCTCGCCGACGCAGTCTCGGCGATCGCGGAAGACGTTGCCGCCGGAAAGTTGAAGCCAGGGGCGGTGACCGAACGGCTCATCCAGAAGTATCTGGATGAGCCCGACCTGCCGGATGTGGACCTTTTCCTCCGCAGTTCAGGGGAGCAGCGGCTTTCCAACTTCCTCTTATGGCAGTCCGCCTACGCCGAGTTTGTGTTCATGGATACGCTGTGGCCTGACGTCGACCGGCGCACCCTGTGGGACGCTGTGGAGATCTACGCGAAGCGGGACCGTCGTTACGGCGGAGCTGTGGACGCAGCCCCCGCGAAGTAGCACACGCCTACTAAATCAATACGGGTAGGCCGCAAGCCAGACTGCCACGTCCCTGTATGCCTGCTGTCGGATCGACCGCCGTGACAGAAAGACGTCATGGAGTGCGCCGGGGTACCGAAAAACCGCAGTTCGCCGGCCAAGCCCCAGCGCGCGCCTGGATGTCTCCTCAACATCGATAACCGCGTCCGCCCTCATAAGATCAGCCGTCCACTCCGCCTGGATCCTGGTACGCCCTGACAGAAGCACCAGGACGGGTGCGTCGATGTTGAGTTTGCGCTCGACTGTCCTGTGCCCGGCAAGGACGGCCTTCGTCCATCCGGCACGTATGGGAAATGATGCCCGTGGCCTCCATGCGGGATCCAGGACCCATTCCCCATGGGCTTCGTTGCTCACGCTCTCCCAGTAGGCGGGCATTTCGGGGAACCGGAAAGGCCTTTTGGGATCTGTCCGGGCAAATGGCTCTACCAGATGCATGGCAATGCTGCGCACGAGGCTGCTGCCTTGGAGCTCAAGCCATGGGGAATTCAGCACAAGTGTCCCAATGCGGCCCGGGTGCCGGTCCGCCCACAGCGAGGCAATGAGGCCGCCGAGGGAATGGGCGAGCAGATGGATTGTTGGAGCGGCGGGACTGTTGGTACGGGCCGCGACATCGCGTTCGATTTCGTGCAATGCCGCCGCGATGTCTTCGTCGTAAACCGACAGGTCCGTGGTGTAGCCGGGTGTTTGCCCCGGCCTCAGGCTCCGACCGAACTTCCGGAGGTCCAGGGCATAAAAGTGAAAGCCGGACGCGGTGAGGTATTCGGCGAGCTCTGTCTGGAGAAAGTAGTCAGCCCATCCGTGGAGGTAGAGAACGACGCGCGGTGCTCCCATCGGATCCGATGCAACGGGCCGGCGCCTCCGCTGCGAAAACGAGGAGAGGAAATCGAGGATGCCGTGGGGGTGCATGGTTGCTGACGGCGGGGCGTGCCGGATGAGGGTGGCCGCGACGGCACCTTCTTCGTCCGGCTCCAGCGGCAGGTGTCTGTATTCGTACCCGTGGCCCAGGAAATCCGGTAGCCACAGATTGACTGTTTCCTCCGTGGTGGTCATCTGTCCCCCTCCTGCCCATGCGCCCGCAACTCCTCGTCCATGTACCCGCGGATCCAACGGGAAAGCCGCGAATAGGCGTCTGACCGCACTTCCGGTGCGGACAGGAATACGTCGTGAAGTGCGCCGTCAATGCGCTCCAACGTTACGCTCCTGCCCAACGCCATGGCACGCAGGGCGATGATGCCAACGTCCAACACCGCGTCCGACCGCCGCATCGACTCCTGCCACACCATGCCGTTGGCGCTGGCCGCGGAGGTAAGGACCAAGACCGGGATATCAAGCCGCAGTCCACGGGCCACTTGGGCATGCCCGGATAGGACTGCACTGAGCCATCCGGCCCTGACCGGGAATGCGAGGGGAGGCCTGTACTTCTCATCCAGTGGCCATTCCCCCTCGGCGGTGTTGCTGATGCTGCGGAAATAGAAGCCGCGTTCCGGAAGCCGGAGCACTAACTCCGGCCTGAGCTTGGCCAACGGCGCCACCATTGCCTGGGCGGCACGCCGCACCAGCGAACTGCCGTGCATTTCGAGCCAGGGGCTGTTCAGGACCAGGTACTGAACTTTCCCGGCGTGACGGCTCGCCCATAGCGCCGCCACCAGTCCGCCCGTGGAGTGCCCCATCATCGCAATGTTCGTCCTGGCCGATGCTGATACTTCGCTCTTGATCACGTCAATGGCGTGATCTATTTCGGCATCGTAGTCATTGAGGTTGGCCACGTAGCCGCCCGGTGTGTCCGTCATGAGGCTGCGGCCGTGGTTGTGCATGTCCAAGGCGTAGAAGGAGTAGCCATACTTGGCCCAGAACCTTGCTAGTTCGACATTGAAGAAGTAGTCGCTCCATCCGTGAAGAAAGAGCACCGCTCCTTTGACCACACGGTCCGGATCTTCTGACGCGGGCTCCGGTCGGTGGCGCACCAGTGTTGCGCGGCGAAGGGCGCCGTCACGTCCTATGGCGTTGAACGCGCAGGACTGAAAGTCCGTCCCCAGGATGTCAGTCGACCAATCCATGCCTTCAGCTTAGACACTCGGGCGGTGTCGAGGTCCCGGAAGCGGTCTCCGGCGGGTCACCGGTTTGGTCAGCCGCCGGTAAACCGGAAAACTAGGAACATGCGCGTTTACCCTACCTTCTTCAAGCTCGCCTTCTCCTGGATGGATGCCGAGAAAGCACACAAGATTGGCTTCCAGGCAATCCGGGCGGTTCATCGAACCGGCGCGGGCCGGCTTCTTTCCAGGGTGACGGCGCCCCATTCATCGCTTCGCACCGAGGCCCTTGGGCTGACCTTCCCGTCTCCTTTCGGACTGGCCGCGGGTTTCGACAAGGAAGGCCATGGCATTGAAGCCCTGTCTGAATTGGGATTCGGTCACGTCGAGGTGGGCACTATTACCGGACAAGCGCAGCCAGGAAACGAGAAGCCCCGGTTGTTCCGTCTTATTGAAGACCGTGCAGTGATCAACCGCATGGGCTTCAACAACGACGGTGCAGCAGCCGTGGCTCCCAGGCTTAAGTCCGCGAGGGCAGCGCTGCAGCGGGTTCATTCCGACGTCAGGCCAGTGATCGGTGTCAATATCGGCAAGACGAAGGTGGTTGAACTCAACGACGCCGTAGAGGACTACCTGATCAGTGCCCGCAGCCTCGCTCCGGCGGCTGACTACCTCGTGGTCAACGTGAGCTCGCCCAACACGCCAGGGCTCCGGTTGCTCCAGAACGTGGAAACACTCAGGCCGCTGCTGAGGGCAGTCGGAGACGCGGCCGACGAAGCTGCCGGCCGCCACGTTCCGCTGTTGGTCAAGATCGCGCCGGACCTGAGCAATGAGGACATCGACGACGTTGCCCGGCTTGCGCTCGACCTGAAACTTGACGGCATCATCGCTACGAATACCACGATCGCCCGTGACGGCCTCGTTACCGAGGCTTCCAAGGTCGAATCATTGGGCGCGGGCGGCCTTTCCGGTGCTCCGCTGAAACAACGGTCACTTGAAGTCCTGAGGAGGCTGAAGGACGCAGTCGGGGATCAGTTGGTGCTCATCGCAGTGGGCGGAGTGGAATCGGCCCAAGACGTGCAGGACCGGCTGGATGCCGGTGCCACACTCGTCCAGGGCTACACGGCATTCCTGTATGAAGGCCCGTTCTGGGCATCCCGCATCAACAAAGGCCTTGTGAAGCTGGCCAGGAGTAACGTCCGTCAAGGCTAAGCCGCCGCTGTGTGATCAACATAAAGGCCCCGGACCTGAATGAAGCGGTCCGGGGCCTTTGTGGCACTAGTGAAGTTGTCGCCTTTGCGGCAGTCGGTGGGTGATTCCCGTCCAAATGCTAGGAGGGGTACTGGCCGCGCTTGACCTGTGGTTTGGGCAAACGGAGCTTGCGGAACTGGAGGGCCCGCATGCAGCCGTACCATACGGCTCCGCGCTCTACGTCACCGAACTTGTCCGTCAGCCGCTTGCGGAGTTTGCGGGAAAGAATAAAAACGTCCACGAAAACTGCAAGGAACATGATCCAGAAGCCCACCAGCACGTAGGTGATCTGTTCACTTGTGGATGGAACGATCAGGGAGATCACGACGAAGAGCAGGGCACCGAACATCAAGTATTCGCCAAGGCTGAATCGTGCGTCCACGTAGTCCCGGACAAAGCGCTTCTGGGGACCCTTGTCCCTGAGCGGGAGGTACTTTTCGTCGCCTGTGTCCAGGGCTTGACGCATCTTCTGCCGCTGATCCTGAATCGCGACGCGTTCGGCCTCCTTCGATGCCTTGCGATCGTTGGGCACCAGCGGCCGCTTGCGCGCTGCCTCCTGGTCTTTCCGCTTGGGGGTGGGGGCGCCCTTTCCGGCACCCGGCTCCTGGGCGGCGCGGGCCTGGTCTACTACTGCTTGAGCGCTGGGCTCTTCCTTTTTGCGTCCGAACACCACTACAGAATACCCGTAGGTCAGCTTCCTGAGAGATCACGCGGGGAAGTCCGCCGGTATAGTTATGGGACTTACGAGGAGGCACGCCGGTGATCGAGATACTTGGCCCCACAGAACTAGCCAGGGCACGAAGGACCGGCAAGCTCGTAGCCCGGATTCTGCAAACGCTGAGAAACCGGACCGTAGTGGGAACGAATCTGTTGGACATCGATCGCTGGGCGGCGGCCATGATCGAGGAAGCCGGCGCAAGTTCCTGCTACGTCGATTACGCGCCGTCCTTCGGTAGGGGACCGTTCGGCCACTACATCTGCACATCGGTCAATGACGCCGTGCTTCACGGTCTTCCACACGACTATTCCCTGTCTGACGGGGATCTCCTGTCGCTCGACATCGCCATCACCCTTGATGGTGTTGCCGCTGACTCCGCCGTCAGTTTTATTGTGGGGGAGTCCAGCCACCCATCGAGTGTGGCCATGATCGAGGCTACGCAAACTGCCCTGAGGGCGGGCATAGCTGCCGCAAAACCCGGTGCGCGGATTGGCGACCTCTCCTATGCCATCGGATCCGTGCTGGAGGACGCCGGTTATCAAGTGAACACCCAGTACGGAGGGCACGGCATCGGATCCACGATGCACCAGGATCCGCATGTACCGAACGCCGGGCGACCGGGACGGGGATACAAGCTCAGGCCGGGGTTGTTGCTCGCACTGGAACCATGGGTCATGGCGGATACGGCAGAGCTGGTGACCGACGGAGACGGTTGGACACTGCGTAGTGCTACCGGCTGCCGGACAGCCCACAGTGAGCACACCATCGCGATCACTGAGGATGGCGCAGAGATCCTCACAGCACCAGCCCCGGACCAGCTGTAGAACCCATCACGGACGCGGGCATGGCCTCGCTGTAAAGTTTGGGCATGACTTCAGCACATGCGGAGATCCCGCAGAATCAGCACCGGACTTCCGGCGACTTCCCGGCCATGCAGGACCTGGCCCAAGCGGTCGACTCGGCCTTCGACCAGACCCTCGCGGCGTTGAAACACCTCGTTGGCATCCCCGGGATAGCCTGGACCAGCTTCGACCCCGCCGACTTGGACAGGAGTGCAGAAGAAGTTGCTGCGCTGGTGAAGGACGCCGGACTGGAGGACGTCCGGATCCTGCGGTGCAACAAGGCGGACGGTAATCCCGGTGGTCCTGCCGTCGTCGGGCGCCGACCTGCACGTGACGGCAAGCCGACAATCCTTCTGTACGCCCACCACGATGTCCAGCCTCCGGGGGACCGCGGCCTCTGGAACTCCGAGCCCTTCGTGGCCGAGGAGCGCAATGGACGCCTTTACGGTCGCGGAGCCGCGGACGACAAGGCAGGCATCATGGCGCACCTCGCCGCTTACAGCGCTGTGAGCAAGGTGTTGGGCGATGAGTTTGGCCTGGGCGTAACCTTCTTCTTCGAGGGCGAGGAGGAGGCGGGCTCACCCACCTTCCGAACGTTCCTCGAAGAACACCGGGAGCTGCTGAACTCAGACGTCATCGTCGTGGCGGACTCCAGCAACTGGAAGGTCGGCGTTCCGGCGCTGACCACCAGCCTGCGGGGACTGGTAGACGGGACGTTTGAAGTGCGCGTGCTGGAGCACGCTGTCCACTCAGGAATGTTCGGTGGACCCGTCCTGGACGCCCCGACGCTCCTGTCGCGCCTTATCGCAACGCTGCACGACGACGACGGCAACGTTGCGGTTTCCGGGTTGGTGGCAAAAGACGATGTTGCCGTAGACCTCACCGAAGCAGAGTACCGCGCCGACGCTTCAGTCCTCGACGGCGTGAAGCTCGCCGGGAGCGGGACCATTGCTTCGCGTTTGTGGACCAAGCCGGCCCTATCGATCATCGGAATGGACGTTCCAGCGGTGGATGTCGCTTCCAACACGCTCATCCCATCCGCCCGTGCGAAGTTCAGCATGCGGCTCGCTCCCGGGCAGGATCCCGATGCCGCCATGGAAGCGCTGAAACACCACGTGGAGTCGCATGCTCCCTTTGGAGCAACGGTGACATTCACACCGGGGGAGCGGGGCAACGCGTTCGCCACCGACACCGCATCTTCGGCCGCACAAGTGGCTCTTTGGGCGCTCGGAGAGTCTTGGGGGGTGGCGCCGGTGGAGATGGGAATCGGCGGTTCCATTCCGTTCATTGCCGACCTCACCGAGGTTTACCCGGACGTGCAGATCCTGGTGACCGGCGTCGAGGACCCGGACTCGCGCGCCCACAGCGCCAATGAGTCGCTGCACATTGGCGATTTCCGACATGCTGTTTTGGCAGAAGCCTTGATGCTGGCACGTCTTAACGCCGAAGGCCTGGGGTGACCACACCCGGGTATCGCTCCTGTCCGGGAACAACCAATTGCTGTGGCTGGTTACGTTAGGAGTTATAGCTAAGCGTCTGCGCGACGTAGCATGGAGCTATAACCCGTACGTAATTGGGTAAGGGCAGGTTGCGTTTCGACGCGGCCGCCAAAAGCGTCATAAGAAGGTAGGCCAATGAGCACTGCAACCAACGAAAACAGCACCGGAGCACAGCTCGCCCCCAGCGAGGAGCTTCCCACGCACGAGGTCAATCTGACCGATGTCGCAGCAGGCAAGGTCCGTAGCCTCCTCGAACAGGAAGGGCGTACTGATCTGCGGCTGCGCGTTGCAGTCCAGCCGGGCGGCTGCTCCGGCTTGATCTACCAGCTCTACTTTGACGAGCGGCTGCTCGACGGAGACGCCGTGCGCGACTACGACGGTGTTGAAGTCGTCGTCGACAAGATGAGCGTTCCTTACCTCAGCGGCGCGAGCATCGACTTCGAGGACACCATCTCGAAGCAGGGCTTCACCATCGACAATCCGAACGCGGGCGGGTCTTGCGCCTGCGGCGATTCGTTCCACTGACGTGAGCCATTCGCCGCATGTCGGCGCCTCTCTTGATGCGTTTCCACGCATCGGGAGCCACGGCGCCGACATGTGCGCGAAAACCGCTTGATAGCGGTAAGCTCTACATCGGGTAGTAAAACTTTTAGTGTGCCCGGTGGGCCTTTGGCCTGCCGGGAGACAGCAACAAGAGGAAGGGCCGTCTGTGAGTTCGCAGAACCGAACCGGCAGCCGACGCATAAAGATCACCTCGATCACTGGCTTGGCACTAGCCGGCGCGTTGGTTTTGACCGGATGTTCACCAGAGGTAGAGAAGGGTTGGCTGCCGACTGAGCGCGGTACCACCAACCACACTGACCGGATCATGGACCTCTGGGTCAACTCATGGATCGCCGCCTTGGCAGTCGGTATCATCACGTGGGGCCTGCTGGTCTGGTGCATCATTGCCTACCGCCGCCGGAAAGGCACCACTGGTTTCCCCAAGCAGCTGAGCTACAACCTGCCGCTTGAGGTCTTCTACTTGACCATCCCGCTCTTCATGGTCCTTGTGTTCTTCTACTTCACCGACCAGGACCAGCGCGCGATCGATGACCGCTCGCAGCCGGCCGACGTCGTTGTTGACGTCCGCGGCAAGCAGTGGGCTTGGGACTTCAACTACAAGCAGGGTGACGTCATCTCCGAGGACGTCCACGAGGCCGGTGTGCAGGCGCACCTGACCGGCGCTGAAGTCAACATGGACCTGCTCCCCACCCTGTACTTGCCTGTTGGCAAGTCGGTTGACCTTGAGCTCAACTCCCGCGATGTCATCCACTCTTTCTGGGTTCCTGCCTTCCTTCAGAAGCGCGACATGATCCCGGGCAAGACAAACTACATCAGGTTCACCCCCACCAAGGAGGGCACCTTCGACGGCAAGTGTGCCGAACTCTGCGGTGAATACCACTCCGAAATGCTCTTCCGCGTGAAGGTTGTCTCCGAGACTGAATTCCAGGCTCACATGGACAAGCTCCGCCAGGAAGGCAACACGGGCCTGCTCGGTGCGGAATATGACCGCAATCCGAACCTGAACGAAAAGTAAGGGGAGCGACGTGGCTACTTACACTCAATCCGCCGGGACCCTCGAGGCTCCCGTAGTTCCTAAGTCCAAGGGACGCATCGTCGTCAACTGGATCACCTCCACCGACCACAAGACCATCGGGTACATGTACCTCATCGCGTCGTTTGTGTTCTTCTGCCTCGGTGGCGTCATGGCGCTGCTGATCCGTGCTGAACTGTTCGAGCCTGGCATGCAGATCCTGCAGACCAAAGAGCAGTACAACCAGATGTTCACCATGCATGGCACCGTCATGCTCCTGATGTTTGCCACGCCGTTGTTTGCCGGCTTCGCCAACGTCATCATGCCGCTCCAGATCGGTGCTCCCGACGTCGCCTTCCCGCGTCTGAACGCGCTGGCCTTCTGGTTCTTCCTGTTCGGTTCCACCATCGCGGTGTCCGGCTTCATCACGCCGCAGGGTGCGGCATCCTTCGGTTGGTTTGCCTACGCGCCGCTGTCCAACACCACGTTCAGTCCTGGCGTTGGTGGAGACTTGTGGGTCTTCGGCCTGGCGCTGTCGGGCTTCGGTACGATCCTTGGTGCCGTCAACTTCATCACCACCATCATCTGCATGCGTGCCCCGGGCATGACCATGTGGCGCATGCCGATCTTCACGTGGAACACGCTGGTTACGGCGATCCTGGTCCTGATGGCCTTCCCGCCGCTCGCTGCAGCACTGTTCGCCCTCGGTGCAGACCGCCGCTTTGGTGCCCACATCTTCGATCCTGAGAACGGCGGTGCCGTTCTCTGGCAGCACCTCTTCTGGTTCTTCGGACACCCCGAGGTGTACATCATTGCCCTGCCGTTCTTCGGCATCGTCTCGGAGATCTTCCCGGTCTTCAGCCGTAAGCCGATCTTCGGCTACAAGGGCCTTGTCTACGCAACCATTGCGATTGCTGCACTTTCCGTCACCGTGTGGGCACACCATATGTACGTCACGGGCTCGGTTCTGCTGCCGTTCTTCGCCTTCATGACCATGCTGATTGCTGTCCCAACGGGTGTGAAGTTCTTCAACTGGATCGGTACGTTATGGCAGGGTTCCATCACCTTTGAAACCCCGATGCTCTGGAGCATTGGCTTCCTGGTCACCTTCCTCTTCGGTGGTCTGACAGGTATCATCCTGGCTTCCCCGCCCCTGGACTTCCACGTCTCGGATTCCTACTTCGTTGTGGCCCACTTCCACTACGTCGTCTTCGGTACCGTCGTGTTCGCAATGTTCGCAGGCTTCTACTTCTGGTGGCCGAAGTGGACGGGCAAAATGCTCAACGAGCGCCTTGGCAAGATTCACTTCTGGCTCCTCTTCCTCGGCTTCCACGGCACGTTCCTTATCCAGCACTGGCTGGGTGTTGAAGGCATGCCTCGTCGTTACGCCGATTACATGCCGCAGGACAACTTCACGTGGATGAACCAGTTCTCCACGATCTCGTCCTTCGTCCTGGGTGCTTCACTGCTGCCGTTCTTCTGGAACGTCTACATCACGTGGCGCAGCAACAAGAAGGTTGAAGTGGACGATCCTTGGGGCTTCGGTGCCTCCCTGGAATGGGCTACGTCCTGCCCGCCGCCGCGCCACAACTTCACATCCTTGCCCCGTATCCGCTCTGAGCGCCCTGCCCTGGACCTCCACCACCCGGAGTTGGCCCAGGTTCACACCGCCCAGTCCCCGGACCCGGCAGCAGTGCTGCTCGGTAACGCTGACCAGAAGGACGTCCGTAAGTGAAAATCGAATCGTGGCTCTTCGGAGCCGGAGTCTTCTTCTTCGTCCCTGTCGCGATTGCCTACGGGTTCCTGACGGAATGGGCTGAGTGGGTCGGCATCATGGGTATTCTGCTGGTCGGTGGTTTGGCCGGCATGATCGGCGCTTACCTCGGATTCACCGGCAAGCGCATCGGTATGCGTCCTGAGGACCGTCCTGACGCCGAAATCCACGAGGGTGCCGGCGAGCAGGGCCACTTCAGCCCCTGGAGCTGGTGGCCGCTGGTTCTCGGCCTGGCATGCGCCGGAGGTTTCCTCGGCCTGGCAGTCGGGTTCTGGGTAACTTACGTTGCGGGCGGTCTCGCTCTCGTCGCCCTGATCGGCTGGGTCTTCGAATACAGCCGCGGCGATCACGCCCACTAGCAACAACCCATACGACGGCGGGCCCCACCTTCTGGTGGGGCCCGCCGTCGTTAATGCGTATAGCGTTGTTTGCCCGGCTTCGCTGCGAGTCTCCGAAGGGGCCTTAGCGGGCTTGAGCGCCCTCCAGGACCGCTGAAAGGCTGATGAGGACCTCCTGAGCCTCCGAGGCGCTCTGGCCTTCCTGCAGGGCCTCCAGGGGCAGCTCAAGCAGGACTTCGCACCCGTGCTCGAAGTCCTCTGTCATGACCTCCAAGAGTGAGCGGGCGTCGACGTGCCGACCATCGTGCTTTCGGATGGTGACGGGAAGTCCGGTCTCGGTAACAGCCCGGACGAACGTCGCCGCCGCGCGGGCGTGCAGGCCGATCTCCGCGGCCACGAAAGATTTCTGCTGCGGCAAGCCAGCTCCTTTGCTAAGACGGATCGTCCGCCCGGGAATTTTGTCCATTCAAGCGTAACGGGCACGGGGCGAAGAGCCACACTCGTGAGTCACGGTGGTCTAGACCTGAACCTGTGCTGTTTTACCCTTGATATATGACCCAAGCGAAGTCTGAGATGCCTCATGGCTGAGGCAGCGAGCATCACCGGCGAGATCGACCGAACCAGCAGCACGCCGATCTACATTCAACTTCGGGAAATACTCCGGACATTCATTGCTCAGTCATGTCCGCCAGGTTCCTCGTTGCCCTCCGAGCGGGACTTGTCCATACGATTTGGCCTTGCACGCATGACAGTCCGGCAGGCCATCGATGCCTTGGTGGGTGAAGAAGTCATCGAGAGGGTGGTGGGTCTCGGCACGTTCGTCAGGAAGCCGAAGTTGGATCTCCAAGTTAAGCTGACGTCCTACAGCGAGGAAATGCAGCGTCGAGGCATGGTGCCGGCCGCCAAAGTCCTCAGTTTTGAGCAAATTGCTGCCAGCGCTTTCCTCGCGCGTGAGCTGCAGCTGGAAGAAGGTACGCCGCTGGTACGTTTCCGGCGCTTGCTCCTTGCCGACAATGAGCCCATGAGCGTGGACGAGAACTTCATTCCGGCCCACCGTGTTCCCGGGTTGCTGGACGAGGCGCCACCGACTTCGCTGTATAACGTCCTGAGTGAACGTTTCGGCCTGGTCATGGAATGGGGTGAGGACATGATCGAGGCTACAGCAGCTTCTCCGTCCACCGCGCGTCTTCTCAACGTGGACGTCGGCTCGCCGCTGTTGAAGATTCAGCGTCACGCTTTCGTAGCCCGCGCCATGGTGGATTACTCCGTTTCCTACTACAGGGCCGATCGGTACAAGCTGTGGGTACCGCTACAGCGGCCAGGCGTACGCCCCACCCGGAACTATTCCTCCGGTTACCGTACGCAGTAGCAATTGGTGTCCTGCTTTAGTGCTTTCGTACATCGCTTAAATGCAAAAGCGGGGCCCGGTCCATGTGGACCGGGCCCCGCTTTTGCATTACCTGCCGTTAGTGGCTGAGGGTCTTCTGACCTTCGCCTGCCTCGATGGCCTCGTGGTGGCCGTGGGCGTGTGCCGCTTCCAGCTCTGCCGGAGTAGCGGGGGCAACGCGGTCCTCGAAGAACCACTTGGAAAGAGCCGCGCGGCGCTTTTCCTTACGGGTAACCACACCGTGTTCGTTCGGCACTGCCGGCAGGGGAGCCGGCGACTCGAATCCGACGAGCTTGTAGCGCTTGTACTCGTCCAGGGGCGCGTGTACTTCGATGAACTCACCGTGGGGGAGTCGGACAATACGACCGGTCTCACGGCCGTGCAGGGCAATCTCGCGGTCCTTGCGCTGGAGAGCCAGGGCTATGCGCTTGGTGACGATGAATGCGATGACCGGGCCGACGAAGAACAGTGCGCGGAGCCAGTACGTGACGTCATTCAGTGAGACGTGGAAGTGCGTCGCGATGAGGTCGGAACCTGCAGCTGCCCACATAACGCAGTACCAGGTGAAACCTGCAACACCAATCGCAGTACGGGTGGGAGCGTTGCGCGGCCGGTCGAGGACGTGGTGCTCGCGGTCGTCCTTGGTGATCCAGCGTTCGATCCACGGGTACATGAACAACACAGTGAAGATAATGCCTGCAGGCACAAGTGCCGGGAGCAGGACGTTAAGAGTCAGCGTGTAGCCGAAGATGACGTACTCGAAGTGGAAGTCGTTGATGACACCCGGCATGAGACGCAGGGCACCGTCAACGAAGCCGATGTACCAGTCAGGCTGGGTACCAGCAGAGACAGGAGAGGGGTCGTAGGGGCCGTAGTTCCAGATCGGGTTGATCGTGAAGGCAGCTGCCATGAGGGCCAGCACGCCGAAGACGATGAAGAAGAACCCGCCGGCCTTGGCAGCGTAGACAGGGCCAAGAGGGTAGCCGACGACGTTGCCGTCGTTGCGGCCCGGGCCGGGGTACTGGGTGTGCTTGTGAACGACAACCATGAAGAGGTGGATAACGATCATCAGCAGAATGAGGGCCGGAACCAGAAGGATGTGAAGGACGTACAGGCGGCCAATGATGGCAGTGCCGGGGAACTCTCCGCCGAAGAGGAAGAACGATATGTACGTGCCAACAACCGGGATTGACTTGATCACACCGTCGATGATGCGGAGGCCGTTGCCGGACAGCAGATCATCGGGGAGGGAGTAACCGGTAAAGCCTGCTGCCATCGCGAGGATGAGGAGCACTCCGCCGACTACCCAGTTCATTTCACGGGGCTTGCGGAAAGCACCCGTGAAGAAGACACGCAGCATGTGGACGCCAAGGGAAGCCACGAACAGCAGAGCCGCCCAGTGGTGCACCTGGCGCATGAAGAGGCCACCGCGGACATCGAACGAGATGTTCAACGACGAGCTGTAGGCAACGGACATTTCGACGTTGTACAACGGCGTGTAGGAACCCTGGTAGTGGGTTTCCGCCATCGAAGGATCGAAGAAGAAGGTCAGGAAGGTACCTGACAACAGCAGGATGACGAAGGAATACAGCGCCACCTCACCGAACATGAATGACCAGTGGTCCGGGAAGACTTTGCGGCCGAATTCGCGGAGGATGCCGGAGCCACCTACACGCTGGTCTACGAAGTCAGTGAAACGGCCAACTTTGGTCTTCGCTACGAAGGGGGCTTCAGCTGTTGATGAGGCGCTCATGCTCGTCACGCTCCCAGTAACTCGGTCCTACAGGTTCTTTGAAGTCGCTGGTAGCGACGAGGTAGCCCTCGGCGTCAACTGCGATGGGCAGCTGGGGGAGCGGACGGCTTGCCGGTCCAAAGATGACCTTGCATTCCTGCGTGAGGTCGAACGTGGACTGGTGGCAGGGGCACAGAAGGTGGTGCGTCTGCTGCTCGTACAGAGCAACCGGGCAGCCAACGTGCGTGCAGATCTTGGAGTAGGCAACGATGCCGTTGTAACCCCAGTTTTCGCGGCCCTCGGAAGGGTTGAGTGAGTCCGGGTCCAGACGCATCAGCAGGACTACTGCCTTGGCCTTCTCGTTCAGCTTTCCTTCGTGGAGCTCGTTCAGGCCCTCGGGGATGACGTGGAATGCCGAACCGATGGTGACATCCGATGCCTTGATCGGCGTGCCGTCGGGGTCGCGCGTCAGTCGCTTGAGCTTGCCGCCTTCAGGAGCCCACATGGTGTGTGCGAGCTTGTCGTCCGGACGAGGTCCCAGGTCGCCAAAGATGGCGATCGCGGGGAGGGGTGCCAAAGCAACGGCACCAAGAAGGGTGTTGCGGATCAGCGGGCGGCGCTTGATGCCGGTCTCTTCGACGATGTCGTCGACGATGCGGACAGCGGCCTGGCGGTCTTCTTCGGTGCGGATGGCATGGCGCTCTTCAGAGACTTCGTGATCGGGCATCAGGGCCTTGGCCCAGTGCACGATGCCGGTACCGATGCCGAGCATTGCGAACGCGGTACCCAGGCCCAGAAGCAGGTTCTGGGTCCGGATGGTTGCAATTGTGGACTCATCGCCACCCAGATCGATGGCAAAGTAAGCCACCAGGAAGACCAACGTGCCGATGACGGAGGTGCCAAACAGAATGGCTACCTGACGCTCGGCTCGCTTTGCGGCTACCGGGTCCGTGTCAGCCAGGCGCAAACGATGCGGAGGAAGACCAGGATCCTGGAACTTCTCCACCTCATTCTGACCAGCCGTAGCTACGGTGCCCGAGTGGTTCGGACTGCCGTCACTATGGTTGCCCATAATTCGCCTCATCCTTCTCTCGTTGTCTCGGCCTGAGCCGAGTAATTTTCAGTTCCAAACTGCTGACCGTGCAGCAGAAGTTTTTGCAGCGCCCGGACTAGGAAGTGCGGGATGTCAGCCAAATCGTGAAGGCAATGATGACGCCCAGACCGGCTACCCAGACAAACAGGCCTTCAGCAACCGGACCCAGCGATCCAAGGTCAGCACCGCCAGGGGAGCCGTTTGCTTCGATGGTCTTCAGGAAGGTGATGATGTCGCGCTTGTCTTCGGGGGTGACGTTGGAGTCGCTGAACACAGGCATGTTCTGCGGGCCGGTAGCCATTGCTTCGTAGATGTGCTTGCCGGTGACATCGGCCAGCGCCGGAGCGAACTTACCGCGGGTCAGGGCTCCACCAGCAGCAGCGGCGTTGTGGCACATGGCGCAGTTGACGCGGAAGAGTTCGCCACCGTTGGCTGCGTCCCCCTTTTCGTCCAGAAGGTGTTCCTCCGGGATGGCCGGACCTGCGCCGAGCGATGCAACGTAAGCGGAGAGCTGCGTGGTCTGCTCTTCGTTGAACTGGACGGGCTTCTTCTGTGCCTGCGGGCCATTCATCTGCATGGGCATACGGCCGGTGCCAACCTGGAAGTCAACAGCTGCGGCACCCACGCCGACCAGCGAGGGGCCGTCCTGGGTTCCGCTGGCACCCATGCCATGGCAGGTGGCGCAGTTGGCGGCAAAGAGCTTGCCGCCTTCTTCTACGTCACTGGCGCTGTAGCTTGTGGTGTCGGCCTTGGCCTGGTTGACAGATGTGGCAACGGCGTAAAGCCCACCAGTGAGGAGGAGGCCCATCAGCAGCAGCGCAATGGCTGCCAGTGGGTGACGTCGCTTCTGCGAGAGTGCCTTCACGTGGTGGTTCCTTTATTCGATCCTGCGTCGGCTCCGTGAGCCGCTTCTTGAAATTCTGCCTCTTGTAGAAAAAGAGTCAAAGCCGGGCTACTTGAGGACGTAGATGACCAGGAAGAGGCCAATCCACACAACGTCGACGAAGTGCCAGTAGTACGAGGTGACGATCGCCGACGTTGCTTCAAAGTGCCCGAACTTCTTGGCCGCAAAGGCGCGGCCGATGATGAAGAGGAATGCGATCAAACCGCCGAGGACGTGCAGGCCGTGGAAGCCCGTGGTCATGTAGAACGCAGAGCCGTACGCGTTGGAGGAGAGGGAGACATGCTCGGAGACGAGCATGGCGTACTCAGTAGTCTGGCCCGCGACGAAGAAGGCACCCATGATGAAGGTGAGAATGAACCATTCGTTCATACCCCAGCGGGTCACCTGCAGCGGTCCGCCCGTGCGGCGCGGTTCGAGGCGCTCAGCAGCGAAGACGCCCATCTGGCAAGTGAAGGAACTTGCAACCAGGACGATCGTGTTGACGAGCGCAAACGGGAAGTTGAGCTTGGCCGTCTCCTCAGCCCACATCACGCCGGATGTGGAGCGCAGGGTGAAGTACATGGCAAAGAGGCCGGCGAAGAACATCAACTCACTGGACAGCCAAACTACGGTTCCAACAGAAACCAAGTTGGGGCGGTTCAGCGTCGGGTGCGCCGGGGTACTGGGGGCATGGGTCGCAGATGTCACAAGGACATTATGTCTGTAAAAGTCCAGAGTTCCCAATGCAAACCACCGATTCGGGAGACTTTTTCTACAAAGACGCGAAATCGCGCGGAAAAGTTCCCGGTGCGGTTCACATTGGTCATGGGCCCGGCTCGGTCGATAGCATCAGGAGGTGACTTCTCCGGCATCGGCACCTGCAGCCAGCAATACCTGGCCTGGACTCATCTCAGCACTGATCAACGGCGACGACCTTGCAGTGAGCAACACCGAGTGGGCCATGAACACGATCATGGCCGGCGAAGCGACGCCGGCGCAGATAGCCGGATTCCTGGTCGCTCTGCGCGCCAAGGGCGAAACCGTCGAAGAGTTGGCCGGCCTTGTGGAGGCCATGGTCCACAACGCGAATCCCATCACAATCTCCGGCCAGAAGCTGGACATTGTGGGAACAGGCGGGGACCGGCTCAACACCGTCAACATCTCTACCATGGCTGCACTCGTTGCCGCCGGTGCTGGTGCAAAGGTGGTCAAGCACGGCAACCGCGCGGCGTCGTCGACCTCCGGGTCGGCTGACGTATTGGAAGCGCTGGGCGTTCGGCTCGACCTATCGATTGAACAGGTCGCCCGAAACGCCGAAGAGGCAGGAATCACCTTCTGCTTCGCCCAGGTCTTCCATCCTTCGTTCCGCCACACGGCAGTTCCACGCCGAGAGTTGGCCGTTCCCACCGCGTTCAACTTCCTGGGTCCCATGACCAACCCTGCACACGTTCAGGCTTCGGCGGTAGGTGTCGCCAACGCACGGATGGCTCCACTGGTGGCGGGGGTGCTTGCACGACGAGGCAGCCGCGGCCTGGTTTTCCGTGGCGACGACGGATTGGACGAACTGACCCCGACAGGTCCCTCGACTGTGTGGGAAATCAGGAACGGTACCGTGGCCGAGCAGGTCTTTTCGCCCACGGAACTTGGCATCAGCCCCTCCACGGTGGCGGACCTGCGTGGAGGTGACGCTGCCGCCAACGCCGAGGTTGTCAGGGAGATCCTGGACGGCAAAACGGGACCTGTACGCGACGCGGTGCTCTTGAATGCCGCGGCGGGGCTGGTAGCAGCGGACCTGCAGGCCGAAGGTCCATTGCTGGATCGGATGCGTTCTGCGTTCGCACGGGCTGCTGAGTCGGTGGATTCGGGCAAGGCCGCCGGGGTGCTCGCCAAGTGGGTTGAGCTCAGCCAAGGCTGAGCCTCCCCGGAACCTGCATGCAGGCGAGGCCCTAAGGAGCGAGAGCCTAGGGCGATTTACTCGAAGCCGAGGGAAAACGCAGCATCGAGATCATGCTGCGAGTAAGCGCGGAAGGCGATGTGGGTGGTTGTGTGCACCACCGACGGAACCTTGGAAAGGCGGTCGGCGATGACGTCGGCCAGATCTTCGTGTTTCGTGACCCTTGCTACGGCGATGAGGTCCCATTCGCCGGTAACCGAGTAAACCTCACTGATGCCCTGGATGGCCGAAATTTGCTCGGCAGTCTCCGGTATGCGTGAGGCGTCGGTCTTGATCAGGACGAATGCGGTGATCACGTGGGGCCTTTCCGGAAAAGCATCGTTGCGGACGCTCTCCAGCGTAGTGCATCGGGTCTGTCCCTCAGCGGATCAGTCCCGGCGTTGCCGCTGGGCGAGTGTTCGGAGAGTCGCGCCGGCCACGACGCGGAAGCCCAGCAGGAAAGTTCCCAGGCTTAGCAGGGCAACGATGACAAAGGGGATAACCACTGTTTGTCCGGTCACTGCTCGGAGCAGCATGCCCACGCCTACGGCTGCCAACCAAATCAGCAAGCCTGACGGCCGGATGGCCAGGGGCTTCCGCCAAGCCCGGGCGATCATCCAGCCAAGCGCACCGCCCACCAGGAAGGGCCATGCCGTGGCGAATGCACCCGTGACGATGTCTCCGCGAGCGTGAGCGTCGCGGCCGATGGCAGCGAAGACAAGAATCAGGACGAGGTCTCCGACGGCGGCAAGAATCCAGGTTCTCGTTGGTGTGTGCATGGATTCGAGGGTATCCGTGGGAGACTCCCGAAAGCGAAGTTGACTCTGTGGGCCGCATGCCCCTTGCCAAGGTGCGGCCTCAAGGCAACTATTCTGGCAGGACCCTCGGAGGATCGGCCAGGAGGAAGCCATGAGATTCGTGCAGGTAGCCCAGCATGCTGACGATCTGAAAAGGGCGGCAGCTTTTTACGCGGCACTTTTTGATGTCGAACCCGCGGCGCTGTTCGATCCTCCCGGCCTGCTCTTCTTCGATGTCGGGGGCGTGCGGCTTCTTCTCGAGAAGGGCGCGCCTTCGTCACTCCTGTATTTCGAGGTGGCCGACCTTCATGGCACGGTCGCAGCACTTCGTAGTCGTGGCGTCAAGATCGTCCAAGACCCTCAGTTGATCTATACCCATGACGACAACACACTCGGGCCGTCGAATTCCGAGGAATGGATGGCGTTCATCGAAGACAGCGAATCGAACACGGTAGGTCTGGTCAGTCATACCCTGGCTGCCGGTGATTAGCACGGCACCCGAAGCAGCCCAAACGAAGGTTGGAAAAACACATGAGGGTGTACCGCCGTCGGGCGTTGTGTGCGCGAACCCGCGCGACTAGCCTCATTCGGGGGACGACGGTTTCCTGACCAGCTTGGAGGGATTGCGGTATGCAGAAGATTTCCACCTGTTTGTGGTTTGACGGCCAAGCGGCCGAGGCTGCGGAGTTTTACACGTCGACGTTTGATGATTCTTCCCTTGGGGAGTCGATGAAGGGACCTGACGGGAACGTCCTGACCGTTGACTTCACGCTTGAGGGCACGCAATTCCTGGCTCTCAACGGGGGCCCCGCCTTCACTTTCAATGAGGCGGTTTCACTGGTGGTCAACTGCAACAACCAGGAAGAAGTGGACCGCTATTGGAACGCCCTCCTGGAAGGGGGAGAGGAGAGCCAGTGCGGATGGTTGAAGGACAAGTACGGGCTCTCTTGGCAGATAGTTCCTACGGCCATGCCCCGACTGCTCAACGGTCCCGATCCCGCAGGATCCCAGCGGGCGATGGAAGCGATGCTGAAGATGCGGAAGTTGGACATTAACGTCTTGCAAAAGGCTTACGACGGCGACTGAAAGTCCGGCGGCAGGCGCCGCTTGGCGCCGGAGGTACTGCACGGTGACGTGCGCACAAGATAAACAACCATGAGGAGAACAGATGACCACCCGCCTCAATCCGTATATCTCGTTCCGCGACAACGCCCGGGACGCGATCAATTTTTATGAGTCCGTGTTCGGTGGCGAACTCAGCCTCAGTACGTTCGGCGAGTATCAGGCAAGCCAGGATCCAGCCGAAGCCGACAAAGTGATGCATTCCATGCTCGTGACACCCAATGGGTTAACGCTGATGGCTGCGGACACTCCCAACGGGATGGACTATAACCCCGGAAACAACATGTCCGTGTCGCTCAGTGGGGACTCCTCGGACGAGGCCGAGCTGCGCGGCTATTGGGACAAACTCGTCGACGGCGGTACGGTCACCATGCCGCTCGAGAGCGCGCCCTGGGGCGATACGTTCGGGATGTGCGTCGACAAGTTCGGGATAGCGTGGCTGGTCAATATTGCCGGGGACCAGCAAGCACAGCAGTAGACCGGTTTGTGAGCGCCCCGTCCGGCGTTGCCGGACGGGGCGCTCCTGTGTTTCTGGGGAATCAGTAGGTGTTTCGCGGCAGCACCAGCAGGTAGCCGGCGGAAAGATCGCTGCTCCAACGCCTCGGCTCACGGACGACGAACTGGGTTGCCAGTTGTTCAGGAGTAAGCAGGCTATTGGGCGCGGGTGAAGGGCCCCATTGTCCGCTGCCGTGCGGATACAGCGGATCCAGTACGCGGACCCCTGTAACGGAGAAGTCCGGGACTTGGCCGGGCTCACCCAGGGACTCAAAGCCGCTCATCACCCACGCATGACGGCCGCTCCACATGACCAGGCCCACGGGGCGTCCGGTTTCAGTGATGGCACGAGCCGCAGTTTGCAGCGCGTCCTCGTAGCCGGCGATGCTGACGACGCTGTAAGGCCCCATTCCGACCTCCGTCAGCACCTGTGCCCAACCGAGGGGATTGGCGCCGTTGAAGGAGTTGGACGACCGCGCCCGCGCCATGTTCCACAATTCGTTCTGCTGAGCGCGATCCGCCCACGTTCCGCCTCCGGTGTCATCGACGAGGTTGTGGGCGATCTGGATGCTCGCGGCAACGCACCAATCGAACGTGTACTGCGGCACGAAGTCGCCTTCTTGATACAGATTGAGCGCAAAAGGCTGGGGGACCGGGGGAGGAGCGGCGATAGGGGTTGGCGCGGGAGTCTCTGACAGGACCTCCGGCACAAGGGGCGTGGGAGAGGGGCCGCCGGACGAGAGTGCGGGTACGGAGGAGACCGGGGCTGGCTGAGTGGGTGGGGAGTTATCGCGTCCGGCCTCGGGCACGCAGCCGGTAACAAGGCCCGCGAGGACAGCAAGCCAAGCCAGAAGACGGGCTGGTGCACCGGTCATGATCGCTCCATTTTAGCGCAGTGCGTCGTCGTGGCCGCGGGCAGATTGCCAGGGGAGCTTCGCTGCGCTATCCCTGTACGGCACTCAATTGCGAACCCGTGTCAATGGAAGGCCGTACCCTAGGTGGCATGGGGAACCTGTCAACAGCCGTAGTTCGACTTCCGGCGGTCTGCGGGACCGTGATCTTGTTGGGGAGCGGCTGCGCCTCCCATGGTCCGTCGACGGGTAGCCCGGCCAGTGCCGCGGCCACGTACAACAAACCCGATGTGGTGCTGTGTCAGGGGAACAAGGTGCCGGTTTACGCGCTGGAGAACCCGAGGCGAGCGAGCGAGCTTGCGCCGGAGGCCGCACCTGCCCTCGGCGGGCTCAATGTCGAACAGTTCAACCCCGGCACATGGCTGATTGCGCAGGAGAGCAGCGATCGTGTGATGCTCATGAATAAGCTCGCAGCTCCCCAAGATAGCGGCCAAGGTGATGTCCGCGATTACACCTACATTGTCATTTCCACACACTCCATGATGTCGGAACCAGGCAAGCCGGTCTGGGCTGTAGTTGAGTCATCGACCTGTACGCCGACGCTCGACCTCGGCGAACTGCGTGCCGGAGGAGTCACACTTGATCCCGCTTCACCGCCAGTTCCTGAATCCGATCGCCTCGCATTGCTCGTCACGGAGTCCGACTGCAATTCCGGCCAGAACGCCGAGGGGCGGGTGGAAGTCGTAAATCTCATCGAAACCGAGTCCACGGTCGAGGTCGTGATCGGGGTCCGGCCCGCAATTGCCCAGGTGGCATCCTGTCAGGGAAACCCGGCCACGCCGTTCACGGTCGATCTCGAGCAGCCGCTAGGAGATCGCGCCGTCCTCAACGCCGCCGTCATGCCAGCCCGTGAGATTGCCATTCCAAAAGTGCCCTGATATTGGCACCCCAGCGCGTGGCGTGGCACAGGCACTCGACGTGGGCTTGCTTGACCATAAAGCGGCCATGGAGGCCAGGGCGGATAGCGCGCGGGGCACAGGGGCCGGGGGAACGATCTTGCATCCTCAGCATTAACCACGTTTCTAGCTGCGTCCCTGCGGACATCGTGCATCAGATGCAATACTCACTGTTCAACTTTACATAATGTAGATTATCGGCGTTTAAACAACGGGAGTGGAAGTAGCTGCGAGAACTCCCGTCCCGCGACGTATCCAACGTTTGCGCAGGTCAGAACGCATTGACGAGGAAGAAAGTGTTCTCGGCTTGGTCTTGAATTTGCGCCCGGATCCTTTGCGCCTGTAGGTTTCCTGCATCTAATGCATGTTTCCATGGTTTAGGGGTCGTTGTGAGTGGTGCCGTTCCGGGTTTCGTCCCGCGGATGCTGGTGGATCCGGACATTGGGCTGTTCCGTGCTGATGAACGGGTTTTTACGGCCATGCTGGATGGCTGGCGGGCACAGATGCTTGCCCGTGGCCTCACGACGGACACCATCAAGCAGCGTTGCCAGCTGCTGGAGCGTTTTCAGCGGTTCACGGGTGAATTTCCGTGGCAATGGCGCCCCGCGGACATCGATGATTTCCTGGCCGATCTGCGTTCTGGCGACAAGCCGATCAGCCTGAAGACGTTGCGCTCGTACAGCAACGCCGTAGCAATGTTCTGTTCATTCCTGACGCATCCTGGCTATGGCTGGGGCGAGTTCTGTGAACGGACATTCGGTGATATTCCGAGCCAGATCTGCTTCGAGTGGAACATGCCACGGCACACCACCGATGATGCTGTCCCGGCGAAGAAGCGCTCGTTCACGAAGGCGGAACTGCAGCGGCTTTTCGACTACCTCGATGACCTTGTTGACAGGGAATATGCCGCCGGCAGCAAACGCTGGCTGCCCCTGTTCCGGGACTCGGTGGCGTTCAAGGTCTGCTACGCCTACGGGCTTCGCCGCCGTGAAATGACCATGCTGGACCTGGAGGACTTCGGCCCGAACCCACACGTCAGTGACTACGGCCGGTTCGGAGCGGTCCAGGTTCGATTCGCTAAGGGCACGGCAGGCTCAGGACCCAGAAGGCGGACCGTGTTGACCGTTCCGGAGTTCGACTGGGTCGTGGACCAGCTCAAGACCTGGACAGCCGGCGGCATGCGGCAACAGTTTCCGACCGCTGAACGATCCTCGGCGTTGTGGCCCAGCGAGCGTGGCGCCCGGATGTCCCTGGGCTCGTTCGGTGATGCGTTCGCTGCCGCGCGGGATGCCGTTGGTCTGCCGCCGGAGTTGGGCCTGCATTGCCTCAGGCATTCCTACGTGACCCACCTGATCGAAGCCGGTTATGACGCGGCCTTCGTGCAGACGCAGGTTGGCCACTCCTATGCATCGACTACCGGGCTCTATACCTCGGTATCGTCGGACTTCAAGCAGAAAACAGTGCAGCAGATGATTGCACGCCGCATCGCGAACTTGGAGGACCCAGATGCCTGAACAGCGCCGGATCGGCTACCGCTGGAACCTGCGAGCCCTGATGGCAAAGCAGAACCTCTGGAAGACCACCGAATTGATGCCGCTGCTGAAATCCCGAGGCATCAACCTTTCCGAAAGCCAGGTCTACAGGCTGGTCACCTCGACACCGGAGCGCATTCCGGCAAGGACATTCGCCGCGCTCTGCGACATCCTGGACTGCACACCAAACGACCTTTTCGAACCCTTCGTGGAAATGCGCGCCGCAGCGACAGCGAACGCCCCGAAACGCAGCGAAGACCTCGGCATCCAACCAGGAAACCCCATCGCTCGACGCGTCCGGCTCGTCGCTCCCGAAGACGGTGAGTAGGCCACGCAAAGCAGAGGACCCCACCCGCTGGCCGGTCCCCTGCGGCCGCTGCGGCCAGCACCACCAAACAGTCGCGCGTTGGCCCGACGGCGGAGTCTGCGGCTACTGCTATCAGCAGGCAAAACGCACCCGCGGGGTCTGCGAATGCGGCCACGACGGCATCCTGCCCGGAATCATCGATGGACAGCCGGCATGCCGGAACTGCTCGGGCGTTCGGCTCAATATCGACTGCCAGGGCTGCGGCGCCGAAGACGAACTCTATACCGGTGCGCGCTGCTGGGGCTGCATCCTCGGCGACGTCGTGGACGACCTGCTGACCAACCCGGCCACGGGAATCATGGCCACGGAACTGATCCCGCTGGCAGCGGCATTAAAGACTATGAAACGGGCCAACAGCGGCATGACCTGGATCCGACAAAAGCACGTCACAGACTTCCTTCGAAACCTCGCCACCGCACCCACCATCAGCCACGAAACCTTCGACGAACTACCCGACTCACGCACCCGCGAATACGTCCGGGGGCTCCTCATCGAACACGGGGTGCTCCCCCAACGAAATGCTTTCCTGACCCGCTACGACAGCTGGGCCACCCAAACCATGAACCGCGTCAGCGACCCCCAGAACCTTGACGTGATCCGCCGCTACATCCGCTGGCACCACCAACGGCGCATGAACCACATGGAAGAAGTCACCCGCGGCACTTTTCTTCGTGCCAAGCAGGAAGTCACCGTCGCCATCGACTTCCTGAACTGGCTCACCAGTCATGACATCAAACTGCCCGGCCTGCAACAGGCCCACCTGGACGTCTGGCAAGCCGAAGGGCCCACAACCAGGCGCATCGCTGAGCGCTTCCTCAAATGGGCCATCAAAACCAAAGCCGCCCCAGCTGGGCTCACCATCATTCCACACCGCCGCGGCACCAGCCCACGACTCCCCAAAGCTGGACAAGACCAAGCACTCCAACAAGTCATCCACACCAAAGAACTGGAAACCCGCGACCGCGCCGCCGCCATCCTCATCCTCGTCTTCGGACAACAAGCCGAAAACATTGCACGCCTCACCTGGGACGACGTCACCGTCACCGACGACCTAGTCACCATCCAGCTCGGGACCATCCAGATCGCACTGCCAGACCCCCTAGCGCAGCCATGGCGGGAGCTCGCCGCAAACCCAGGCCACGAACTGACCGCCGCGCACCCCAACACCAAATGGGTGTTCCGAGGAGCATCACCCGGACGCCACATCCACCCAGGACACCTCACAACCCGCCTCAGCAAACTCTTCAGCACCCGCGCCGCACGTCTCGGAACACTCCACGAACTCACCAAACTCGCACCCGTGGCCATCATCGCCGAAACCCTCGGCTACTCCCCCACAACCATCGAACGCCACGCAACAGACTCAGCCGCCACATACGCTCGCTACATAGCGGCCGCTCACGAGTCGCGGACCACGGGAGACCGTGACCGGCGGAGCGATTACGGTGCCGGACGATCGAGGAACTCATGAAGGGCCGGTCCCAAGACGCGGCCGAGAAACTCCGTCCAGATCGACGCGTCATGCTCGTCGTAGTATGCGAACCAAACATCGCTTGAGTCGACTCTTGCGGACGTTGCTGCAAACGATCGAAGGTAGTGCTCTCGCACATCAGGAGGAAGTTGGAAAAGGAACTGCTCATCTGGTGTCGGCAACGTGACGGCGACTTGGCTGTTGATCTGGAGCGCTTCTCGCCGGCCAACTTCATCGAGGAGCTGCCAAACCCGAGCACGCTTGAAGCCGGTTGCGCGTTCGGGTGTCTTTGAGCGCTCGAACTCGACTATGAATCGGTTGCCTGCGCGGGGATCCCAACCGCTTTGGCCACACTGGACGGCAACGATGAGGTGATCATCGCCCCACGGCCGAGTCCAGGCATTGCTGCCCAGTCGCTTGAACCCCTCTTCCTTCAGCCAAGGTCCTAAACCCGTCCGAAGAACCTCGACTAAGTCCCGGGATCTGAAGGTGTCTGCACGGGGCGCCCGACGGGCAACGTGGCTTCGACGCGTTCTTATGAATCTCACGATGTAACGATAAGGCGGACGGCACCCTCCGAAGGACTGATGCTCGGCAGACACGCGCCGACGGACCTATCGCCCTCCGATTCGTCTACTCCCGGCTCACGAATACCCGTGCATGCCAGTTAAAGTACGGGGTTAGAAGTAGCTGCGAGAACTCCCGTCCCAGCAAACGAATCCGACGATCCCGCGGATCGGTTCAACATCGACGGAACCAACGTTCTCGTCCATCAGCCGGGTTTGCGCTTGGGTGTTGCGCTTGGGTCGCTTTTGCCTGAAGGTTTCCTGCGCCTGATGGTCGATTCAAACGAATAAGCGGATCGCGGCCTACGGACACTATGCTGACGTTGACCTTCCGCCCGGCCCGAACGGTCCAGCTACTTGACATAATGCTTGGCGGGCCGCCTTGGACCGGCACGGCTGGTGGAGAAATGAGGCCACCAGCCGTGCCCATGCAGGGCCCGCGGGAGCGGGAGTCGCTGCGAGAACGCTTCTTCAGTGGACTCGATCCATTTGGTCCGGAATGATACTGCCGTCCTCGCGTTTCACGGGTCCCTTGCTGTTGTCCGGATTGGTGTAGGCCTCCGTGGCGCATGCATATGGCTCGCTACGCTGTGGTTTGGGGTCGATGAACATGGGAGTGATGAGCCAGTTGCCCCCTTCATTGTCGTAGGCGCGGCACATAATTTCGGCATTATTCCGGTTCACAACCAGCCTGGCTTCTGTAGCGTCGGCCACGAACGTCACGTCCGTACCTGAGTCGCCGGCTGCCAGGATTTGGCGGCGTTCGGCGGGCAGCTGCTCAAATGCGGAAGGCCCCGCGACGCCGAAGATCTCCTGGTTGGCCCAGCATCGTTTTCCTTCAATGTAAGTCATGACGGAATCTTCTCCGTCAGGTACTCCCCCGCAGCCTTTCAGGTGGGTGGTCTGGATGCCGTTCTCATAAACGCTGCGGACGCCCACAACGTGCTTCGCGTCGATACCGACGTCCCCTGCCCACGCCTTGACGACTGGCTCAGGCGAGGCGGACACCACCCACGTTTCGATCCCGTGTGCCTGAAGGGTTCCGATGAGGTCCTTGATCTGTGGATAGATCCGGATGTATCCGTCCACCTGCTGACTTCCAACTGTTTGCGTGCTGCCTTCTGCTGCCGAAAGGTTTTCCTGCTTCATTGCCAGTGCGAAGTGGCCGAGCTGCTCTTCGGAATAGCCGGCTGATAAGGCGGTACCCCAAGCGTAGGCGCCATTAAGGCGCCGCGCGTTGAGGCCTTCAAAGGCCGGTTCGCCAGAGCGGGTTTTTTCGTCGAGAATGGCGAGGATTTCGTCCGCGCAGTCCACGTTGCTGCTGGTCTTTAGCGGTTGGCCTGCGGGTGTCTCGGTACCGCATGCCGTTGTCAAGGCCTTCGCTGCCGCCTCCGTCAGGTAGCGGCTTGTGCTTTTCCAGTCCTTGTTGGCCGGTTGCAGGACCTTGTCGTTTCGCAGCATCCAGAAGTTTGTTCCATAGCCGATGTCGTTCTTCACCACCGTGTTGTCCCAGTCGAAGATCGCTGCCGGGGGTTTGTCGCCGCGCGCTGTTCCCGTGCAGCTGCTGTGGGCGTCAATCGTCTTCTGTAATTGTTCCCGGACTCCTTCTGGCCACGGCAGTTGTGCCTCCAGGGTGCGGCATGCGGCTGTTGTTCCGGCGTTGTTTGCAGCGGAGGTGGCGCACGAGGTGGTGGCCAAGAGTGCCGTCACCACCGCCACTGCCGTAGCAAAACGGAAGTATTGACACCTGGGGCCTGCCTTCCTGAGGCCGGTGACTCCCGCAACGCGCTGTCCTGAAGAAGAACTGAACATGCAATCCCCTACTCTTAAAGGTCTATAAATAGTCCATAAATCAAGAGTAAGTGTGTGGTATATCACTGCTGCTAGTCAAGGACTAGGGCAAGATTACTTCAGCTCCCATTGCGTACGGCTCCGTATTTCGCGAGAGTTTGGCCTGTTTTCAGGCCACACTAGGTGTTACGACCTAGCGAGGCCAAGGATCGTCACCAAGGCATATGGGAATCGCTGTGCGGCGACACTGCTGGGAACACTCTTGAGGCGACCATCGAAATGGCCGCCTCAAGCTCAAGCCCCGACGTACGCCGCCAGGTGCTTGCCCGTCAGCGTCGCCCGGTCAGCCACAAGGTCAGCCGGCGTTCCGGAAAAGACGATCCTGCCGCCGTCGTGACCCGCTCCCGGGCCGAGATCGATAATCCAGTCCGAGTGCGCCATTACTGCCTGGTGGTGTTCGATCACGATGACCGACTTTCCGGAGTCGACCAGGCGGTCCAGCATCCCCAGGAGGTTTTGCACGTCGGCGAGGTGCAGCCCGGTAGTTGGTTCGTCCAGGATGTAGATATCGCCCTTTTCCGACATCTGCGTGGCCAGCTTGAGCCTTTGGCGTTCGCCGCCGGACAGCGTGGTGAGCGGCTGGCCGAGCGTCAGGTAGCCGAGCCCGACGTCGGCCAAGCGGTCAAGGATCTTGTGTGCTGCCGGGGTGCGGGCCTCGCCACCACCGAAGAACTCTTCGGCTTCGTTGACAGACATTGCAAGCACGTCTGCAATATTGCGGCCCCCCAGCCTGTACTCCAGAACGGAAGCCTGGAAACGCTTGCCTTCACATTCCTCGCACGTTGACTCCACGGTAGCCATCACGCCCAGGTCGGTGTAGATGACACCCGCTCCGTTACACGTGGGACACGCTCCCTCTGAGTTGGAGCTGAACAGGGCCGGCTTCACGCCGTTGGCCTTCGCAAACGCCTTGCGGATCGGCTCCAGGAGGCCCGTGTACGTCGCCGGATTGCTGCGCCGGGAGCCGCGGATGGCTCCTTGGTCGATGACCAGAACGCCCTCACGCTTTGCCACAGAACCGTGGATCAAGGAGCTTTTGCCCGAACCGGCGACGCCTGTGAGGGTGCACAGCACGCCAAGGGGAATGTCGACATCCACGTTCTGCAGGTTATTGGTGGAGGCGCCACGGACTTCCAAATGGCCGGAAGCTGCACGGACGGTCTTCTTGATGGACGCACGGTCGTCGAGGTGGCGCCCGGTGATGGTGTTGCTCTCCCGCAGGCCGTCCAAGTCACCTTCAAAACAGACGGTACCGCCGCCGGTACCCGCGCCCGGGCCGAGGTCAACCACGTGATCGGCAATGGCGATGGTTTCCGGCTTGTGCTCAACCACCAGCACTGTATTGCCCTTGTCCCGCAGTTGTTGGAGCAGCTGGTTCATCCGTTCGATGTCATGGGGATGCAGGCCAATGGTCGGTTCATCAAAGACGTAAGTTACGTCCGTCAGTGACGAACCGAGGTGGCGGATCATCTTGGTCCGCTGCGCCTCACCCCCGGACAGCGTGCCTGCGGGCCGGTCGAGGGAAAGATAGCCCAGGCCGATTTCCGCGAAGGAGTCCAGCAGGTGCTGCAGGCCTTTGAGCAACGGAGCTACTGACGGTTCGTCGAGCTCGCGGATCCACGCTGCAAGGTCGCTGATCTGCATCTTGCACACGTCCGCGATGCTTTTGCCCTTGATTTTGGACGAGCGGGCTTCGGGGCTCAGGCGGGTTCCCTCGCATTCCGGGCACGTCGTGAACGTGATGGCCCGCTCCACAAAGGCCCGGATGTGCGGTTGCAGCGCGTCCACGTCCTTGGAGAGCATCGACTTCTGGATCTTGGGTATGACGCCTTCGTAGGTAAGGTTGATGCCTTCAACTTTGATCTTGGTCGGTTCCCGGTACAGGAGGTCGTGGAGTTCCTTCTTCGTGAACTTGGCAATGGGCTTGTCCATATTGAAGAAACCGGAGCCGCTGAAGATACGTCCATACCAGCCATCCATGGTGTATCCCGGGATGGTGAGTGCGCCCTCGCTCAAGGACTTGCTGTCGTCATAGAGCGCCGTGAGATCGAAGTCGCTCACAGACCCCATGCCTTCACATCGGGAGCACATGCCTCCGAGCCGGTTGAAGGACGCTTTCTCGGTCTTGGTCTTGCCCTCGCCGCGGTCCACGGTGATGGCACCGCTGGCCTTCACGGTGGGTACGTTGAACGAGTAGGCGTTGGGCGAACCGATGTGGGGTTGCCCCAGCCGGCTGAAGAGGATCCGGAGCATGGCGTTTGCGTCTGTAGCGGTTCCCACTGTGGAGCGCGGGTTCGAACCCATCCGTTCCTGGTCAACGATGATTGCCGTGGTGAGGCCCTCCAGCATGTCCACGTCAGGTCGTGACAATGACGGCATGAAGCCTTGAACGAAAGCGCTGTAGGTCTCGTTGATCATTCGTTGCGACTCGGCAGCGATGGTACCGAACACCAGCGAGCTCTTCCCTGAACCCGAGACACCGGTAAACACCGTCAGGCGGCGCTTGGGGATCTCGATATTGATGTCCTTCAGGTTGTTCTCACGGGCACCCTGAACCCGGATGAGGTCGTGGGTGTCGGCGACATGCGACGCAGACGACTGCGTGTCCGTGCTCGCGGCAATGCTCATGATCTCTCCATCTGTTAGGCGGCGCTGCCCAACAGTCCCCCGTCGGCGTCGCCTGGTTCGTACTGGCCGGCCTCGGTCAGTAGGTTCGATTCTCGTTCGTCGTCGCCGATGCGGCAACGGTCTCCGACCACACTAACGGGCAGCCCCACAACCGGCAGGAAAGACTCAGGCACAAGGACCGCGACCGAACCGGGCCATTGTCTTACGCGGCAGACTCACTAAGAATGAAGCATGCCGGTATACATGAGGTCCCTTGAAACCGCAGTTCCGCCAACCATCCTCGTGCAGTCGCAGGCACGTGACGTCTTCGCCGCCCAGCCGGGCCTGACCCGCCTCGGATCCCGCCTGGTATCCACCTGTTTTGACTCCGCAGCCATCGACACCCGCTACACCGCCGTTGAGGAACTCAGCCTTGACGCCCACCCGGAAAACCCGCGCTTCTTCGATCCGAAGAGCAATTTGGTGCTGAGCCCCAGCACAAAGACACGTAATGAGATCTTCGCCACAGAAGCGACGAAGCTCTTCATCGAGGCGGGTAAAGCAGCCATAGCCCGTGTGCCCGACATCGACTTGGACGAGATCACCCATGTGGTCACAGTGTCGTGCACGGGCTTTTTCAACCCCGGCCCTGACTACAAGGTGGTCCGCGCGTTGGGGCTGAATCCTGCCGTGCAGCGATACCACCTGGGCTTCATGGGCTGCTACGCCGCGTTCCCTGCCCTCAAAGCCGCCAAACAGTTCTGCCTCGCAGATCCCGCGGCGGTGGTCCTGGTGATCTGCGTTGAACTCTGTTCGCTGCATGTGCGTACGTCCAACGATCCCGACACCATCATGGGATCGGCCATCTTCGGCGACGGCGCTGCCGCAGCAATCGTGACGGCGCGGGAACCGGAAGGACCGGACCCTGTGATCAGGCTTAACCACTTCGAAACCGTCCTGACGCCTGTCGGTGAAGAAGCGATGGCTTGGAACATCGGGGATGAGGGCTTCGAGATGGTACTGGGCTCCTATGTGCCGCACATCATCGAGGAGCACATCACGGGTGCGCTCGAACCGTTGCTCGCCAAGGAGCCGGATTTGGCGGGAGTGCCCTATCGGGACATCGAACACTGGGCCATCCATCCCGGCGGGCGCAGCATCCTTGACAAGGTCGAGTCCAAGCTTGAACTTACGCAAGAGCAACTGGTTCCAGCCCGCGAGACTCTCAGGGAGTATGGCAACATGAGCAGCGCTACTGTTCTCTTCGTCCTCAAGTACATGCTTGGCAGGGCCGCAGTGGAACGCGAAGAGCGCATCTGCTCCATGGCCTTCGGCCCCGGTCTGACCGTGGAGACTGGCCTGTTTACTTTGGTCTCCCCTGCGCTGTGAGTCCGTGGGGCGCCCTCAAGGAGAGGGACCTGCACGCCGTGGAGGACATGGACCGGCCGGATTGCGACCGTGAACGGCTCAATCGCAGCTACGCCCGCTTTCCTGTGGTGAACCGGCTGCTGTCGGGGTGGCACAAGACGTACCGGAATCGCTTCCGGCCTTTGCTGGCGTCCCGCGGCACGGCGTCGGTGCTGGACATCGGATGCGGCGGTGGGGACATTGCCCGCAGCCTGGTTATGTGGGCGAAGAAGGACGGTTTCACCTTGGAGGTGACTGCCATCGACCCGGACGAACGCGCCTACACTTTTGCGGCCAACGTCCCGGCAGTGGAAGGGGTCACGTACCGGCAGGCCCACAGCAGTGACATGGTGGCCGAGGGGCGCGCCTTCGACGTCGTGTTATCCAACCACATACTCCACCATTTGGACGCAGAGGGGCTTGCCGCCGTATTGCGAGACTCCGAAAGCTTGGGCAGGCGACTGGTCCTCCACAATGACCTCAAAAGAAGCAATGCCTCCTATCTGCTCTTCAAAGCAGGGTTCTGGCCCTTGGGCATCGGCTCCTTCATTTGCGGGGACGGTCTGGTCTCGATCAAACGCAGTTACACGTCTTCGGAGCTTGAAGCGCTTGCTCCGCCCGGCTGGAGGGTGGAGGCCAACGGGCCGTGGCATCACCTGCTCGCCTACGGGGAGGGTGCATCGGCGCGGGATCACCATGACTGACGTGGTGATTGTGGGCGCCGGCCCCGTGGGGCTCTTCATGGGGGTACTCCTCTTGCGCCGTGGACACAGGATACGCATTCTGGAACGCCGCCAAGGCCGGAGCGACAACACGCGGGCAATCGGTATCCATCCCCCCGCGCTGAAGGAACTCCATAGGGCTGGCCTGGCGGAGCCTCTGATGCAGGCTGGCGTGCGTATCCGGAAGGGCGTCGCGTACAGCCGGGGCCGGAAAGTGGCAGAGCTGCCGTTCCACGGGGATGCGGAGTTTCCCTTCATCCTTGCCGTGCCGCAGCCGGTGACTGAGCACGTCCTTGAGCAGGCGGTACTGGCGCTCGACCCGGACAGCATCGTCCGCGGGGCAGACGTTCAGGGATTCGACGACGACGGCGTCAGCGTGAGGGTCGCGGCCAGCTCACCTTCGGAAGAAATCGCCTTGGGCTGCCGGCTACTGGTGGCGGCTGATGGTGCCCACTCGATGATCCGACGTCAGCTTCTCCCCTGCCTTCCGGCCCGGAGCTATCCCGACAGCTATCTCATGGGAGACTTCACGGACTCGACGAGACACGGCAGGGATGCCATCCTGTACCTCGAACCCGACGGAATCGTTGAGTCTTTCCCCCTTCCCGGGGGTGTGCGCCGGTGGGTCGCCCGGCTAGGCGCACCGGACAAAGGCTCGACGGCGGCTGGTTTGGCTGCGCTGGTAGGGGCCAGGACCGGTGAGGTGCTGGATGCGCACAGCAACACGATGTTGAGCTCTTTTAGCGTGCGGTCCAGGTTGGCGGGCCGCATGATCCACGGTAGGACGGTTCTCCTCGGCGATGCGGCCCATGAGATCAGCCCCATCGGGGGCCAAGGCATGAACCTGGGGTGGCTGGATGCGGCCGCCCTGGTACCCCTTATCGACGGGTACCTGAAGGGCCGGTGCGTCGGACGGGAGCTTCGGGCATTCGAGAAGAACCGACGCACGGCAGCGTCGCGGGCGTCGCTGCAAGCCGGGTTGAACATGGCCTTGGGAAGACCGTTGCCGCCGGTTCTCATGTCCCTCCGGAACGATCTTTTCACTCACGTCCTGAAGGCGACGTCGGTCTCGGATTTTGTGGAGAAGCGCTTCACCATGCGCTAGCTCATGACCGTACCCTCAGGAAGCGTGTAGTAGCAGTCGTACGTGTCCTGGCTGACGATCAGTCCATCGCGCAATTGGAAGACAGCGGTGCTCCGTGCACGGATCGTGTCCCCGGCGTCCCAGTGGGGAAGATCCAAAAGCAAAGTCGCTGACCAGTTCATCTCAAGAACAACGCGGTCGCCCTCGCAGGTGCTGCGGACCACCTCAAAGCGCTGGTCGGCGACGATGCTCTTACTGTGGTCGGCGCCCGTCAAGGTCTCCTGCAGGGTCCTAATGGAACCCGTTTTCGAGAGGGCATGGGGCCACTCAGTGAGCGTGAAGTCCGGAGCAAGGAAGGGACTGATGTCATTCGCACCACCACCGGCTTCAACGGTACGGACAAACGACAGGACAAGGTCCAGCGGGTTGGCATCACTCATCCGACGAGCCTAACCCACCGCCGGCGGGCGTTCGCGGCACCAAGGTCAAGCTTGGCGATAGGCTCATGGCATGACGCAGCACCCGCACGCAGACTTTGCCGGTCCGGCCACAGATTTCACTCCCGTCCGGATCCGGGACTCCGTTCGGCGCCTGCTCGAGGCCGAAGAGCTGCCGCCAATCGTCCAGGCCGGTCATCCCGTCCTCAGGCAACGCGCCGCCGAATACGACGGCCAGCTTGATGCCTCCGAATTGGAAGCGTTCATCGAGCTCATGCGGGTTGTCATGCATGCCGCGCCGGGAGTCGGATTGGCCGCTCCACAGCTTGGCGTCCCGTTGCAGCTTGCCGTCCTTGAGGACAAGTACGAGCTGGATCCAGCCTCGGCCGCCGAGCGGCATCGGGAACCGCTGGAGTTCATGGCAGTGCTCAACCCCACCTACAGACCTCTGGGCAGCGAAACGGCGTCCTTCTATGAAGGGTGCCTGTCAGTCGTCGGCTACCAGGCAGTTGTCACAAGGCTCCGTAACGTCGAACTGAACTATACGGATCCAGAGGGCCGGGCAGTGGAGGAATGGTTCTCCGGATGGCAGGCACGAATTGTCCAGCACGAGACGGACCATCTTCACGGAACCCTGTATCTGGACCGGGCCGAGATGCGGTCGCTATCCAGCAACGGCGAGCACGCTGCCCGTTGGGCCCAGCCCGACATTGCCGAGGCACGGCGAACACTTGGATTTCTTTGCTGACCCTAACGCCTTAAGGCGCCTCAGTCCTCCACACGGTTCAGGAAGGAGGGCAGATGCCGCGCCCACCAGCCGAGAATGTGCTCGAAGCGCTGTTTGCGGTGATGCGGTGTCCCGGAACGCGACAGCTCGTGGTCTTCGCCGGGAAAAACAAGAAGGGCGGTTTCCGCCCCGTTGTCCTTAAGGGTTGCGTAGTAGCGCTGTCCTTGCTCGATGGGACAGCGCAGATCGTTCTCGCTGTGGATCACCAGTGTCGGAGTCTTCACCTCAGTTGCCACCGCCATGGGGCTTTGCGCTTCCAGCTGCGCCGGTGTCCCTCCGGTGTACTCGCCTCCGAAGAACCAGCCGATGTCCGAGGACCCGCTGAAGCTGACAGGATCCAGGAAGCCTCGTTCAACAATTGCGCCGTTGAAACGATGATCGTGGGCAATGATCCAGGCTGTGAGAAAACCGCCGTAGGAGCCGCCCATGATGCCCAGGTTTTCCTTGTCCAAGGTCGTGAAGGTGGACAACGCTGACTCGAGGAAAGCGGTGACGTCCTGCATGTCCACCGTGCCCATGCGCTCCTTAATGGCACGACCATGGGCCTGGCCGTAACCCGCCGAGCCTCGTGGATTACACATCACCACGGCATACCCCGCGGCTGCGTAAACCTGGGCTTCGTCGAAGAAGGCCCCGGTGTACTGGGAGAAGGGTCCGCCGTGGATGGCCAGCAGCACAGGGTGCGGCCCGGGCCCGTCGGGTAGCACCACCCATCCATGGACAAGGTGTCCGTCTCCGGATTCCGCATGGAAATCCAACGGTTCAGCTACCCGCGAGTTGTTTCGCAACGCAGCAGAGAAGTCTGTCAGGAGGCGAAGTTCTCCGCGCTCCAAAGAGGCCACGTCCCCGGCTGTTGAAGCATCAAGGTAGCTCACCGCGATCTCACCGTTGGCTGCCACGGTAGCCCCCGTGACAACCCTAGGTCCGTGCACGAGTGGTGTGATGCTGCCGCTTGCTGTGACATCAAGGAGTTCCACACTTCCCAATGCCGTGTTGAGGACAAGGACGCTGTCCGGTCCGCTCGGCTCCAAAGGACCTGAAATGTCCAAGTGTTCGACGTCGGTCAGCGCCACGGCATCTCCCCCGGCGGACGGCATGGCATAGAGCACGGCATTCCGTGCCACGAAATCCCGCCCACTGGCACCCAGGTCCTGCGCGGAAAAGAAGAGCCACTCTCCGTTGGCCGATTGCCTGACGCCCGTTACGGTCTGCAGGCCTGCGCCGGCCGGATGCACTGCTTCAGGGTCGCCCCCGGTCACAGCCACCCTGTAGATGGAGGTAACGAGGTCGTCGTCGCGGCGATCATGGAGGGCGCCGACAAAATAGACGTGGGAACCATCGGCCGAGAACACCGGGGCTTCGTGGTCAGCGTCGCCAAAAGTGACCTGCCTGGCTTTAGGGACACCGGAGACTTTCTCCTGCGGTTTTTCGTGGGCCGCGCGGCCACGCGGAATCACAGCAGGCTCGCCGCCCAGCTCCGGAACGTCAACTATGAAAAGCTGTTGACGTTGATCTGCAAGGTACCCGATTCCGTTCAGTCGGTACTGGTTCACGGCGATAAACCGGGCGTCCTCGCTGCCGGAAGTGACGCCGTCGACTGTTCCATAGCGGCCAGGTTCCGGGACCCTGGAAGTAAAAACAATCCGGTGGGAATCGTGTGCCCACGTGAAGGTGCCCACTCCCGCATGCTGGTCAGTGATCCGTTGCGGCTCGCCGCCGGCTGCCTCTACGACGAATAGTTGTGGTTTGCCGTCGGGGTCGCACCGCAGGAAGGCCAGAACCAGGCCATCAGGTGAGAAGGCGGGCGAGGTATCCCTGAAACCGCGGGTAATTCGCCTCGGATGCTTTGTGGTGTCCAAGGGAACGCTCCAGAGCTGACCAACGTAGGAGTCGGCATCAAAGTCCGGCCTGGTGACGGCCACTACGGCTTTGGTGCCGTCCGGGTGGATGGCAGGGGCGGACACGGAATTCAGCAAGGGCAATTGCTCGGGTTTCACCTTGGTGAGCCTAGCTGCCGGCCCCGGCAGCAGGCACCTGACACTCCGGTCCGCCGTAGGATTGAGGCCATGTTGTCCCACGCCGTTGCCGCCCTCCGTTGTCCAGTCTGCAAGGGCAAATTCCAGCCCGGGGACACTTTGCAAAGGGCGTTGCGCTGCGAATCGGGGCATGCATTTGACGCAGCGAAGCAGGGATACTTCAACATGCTTACCGGCAAGGGCACCGAATTCGAAGCTGATTCGGCGGAAATGGTTGCTGCCCGCCAAAGATTCCTTGAGGCCGGACACTATGCGGCCTTGGCAGATGCGGTCGCCGGTTACGCATCGGAAGGACTCCGTGACCGGAACCCATTGGTCCTCGACGCGGGCACGGGGACGGGCTACTACCTGCACGAAGTTCTCGCCACGGCTCCCGCTGCAGCAATCGGGCTGGACATCTCCAAATACGCACTGAGGCGCGCGGCCCGGCTCAACCCGCAGGCGGCCAACCTCGTCTGGGACATCTGGCGGCCCCTGCCCATCGCAGACAACGCAGTAGATGTGGTCATGGTGGTGTTCGCGCCACGCAACCCCGCCGAGTTCGCCCGGGTCCTCCGCCCGGGCGGCAGGCTGATTATCGTCACACCAAGGCCAGGGCACTTGGCTGAGATTGCACACAGGACGCGTATGCTCGGCATCGAAGAGGGTAAGGCAGACAGACTGGCGGACTCCCTCAGCGGGCTGTTCCGCGGGGAAGACAGACTGAGCCTGGACATACCGTTGCAGCTCACTGGGGTTGAAATGGCTGACCTCGCATACATGGGACCCGCGGGACACCATCTTGATCCGGATGAACGGTCGGCAATAGCGAGCGTCGAGGGCATGGTTTCCGCCACTGCCAAATTCGAGGTGAGCCTCTTTTCAGTGGGCGATTCCCCCGCCTGACGTGGGCTTAAACCCGGGCTAGGATGGAGGAACAGCGACTGCGACCCTCATGGGGGTCGGGGACCAAGGGGGAACGATGTTTGAATGGCTCGGCGATAATTGGTGGGCTCTCTGGCTCACTGTATTCCTCGCGTTCGCGGTGGTGGAGATGCTGACCCTCGACCTCTTCTTCATCATGCTTGGCGGCGGAGCCCTGGCTGGACTGATAGCAGACTTCGCCGGCGCTGACTTCTGGCTGCAAATCGTCATCTTCAGCGTCGTTTCACTCTTGATGATTGCTTTCGTCCGGCCTGTCGCCCTGAAACACCTGCGCAAAGGCCCGGTGGAACAGCGAACCAACGTTGACCGCCTGATCGGCCAGTCGGCCATCGTCATTGAACCTGTCAGTGGGACAAGCGGGCTCGTCAAGATCGGCGGGGATGTGTGGAGCGCCCGCAGCACCGCCGGTGTGCTGGACGCCGGCGCTACCGTCCAGGTCACCAGGATTGACGGCGCGACGGCGGTAGTCGCCTCGCCTGCCGAAAACAGCCCGCGCTAGAACCACCGGATATTTTGCCGACGCCGCCGGGTTGCCTGGCAGCAGCCGGCTCGCCGTATCAACCACGCAATTGGGGAACGAAGGAGATGTATGGACGGCTTGGGAGGAACAGCGGCAGCAATTGTGCTGATTGTTCTCGTTATTTTTGTGATCATCGTGTTGGTCCGGTCGGTGAGGATCATCCCGCAGGCGCGTGCCGGCGTCGTTGAACGCCTCGGCAAGTACCAGCGGACGCTCAACCCGGGACTCACCATCCTGATTCCATTCGTGGACCGGCTCCTGCCGCTGCTCGACCTCCGTGAACAAGTGGTGTCTTTTCCTCCGCAGCCCGTGATCACCGAAGACAACCTGGTGGTCTCCATCGATACGGTCGTCTACTTCCAGGTGACTGATCCACGGGCAGCCACCTATGAAATCGCCAACTACATCCAGGCTGTAGAGCAACTGACCACCACCACGCTTCGCAACGTGGTGGGTGGGCTCAACCTGGAAGAGGCCCTGACATCCCGTGATCAGATCAACGGCCAGCTGCGTGGCGTCCTGGATGAGGCGACGGGTCGGTGGGGCATACGTGTCTCGCGCGTTGAACTGAAAGCGATCGATCCGCCCCACTCCATCCAGGACTCGATGGAAAAGCAGATGCGCGCAGAGCGTGACCGTCGCGCGGCGATCTTGACGGCTGAAGGTACCAAGCAGTCGCAGATCCTGACGGCCGAGGGCCAACGGCAGGCAGCCATCCTGGCCGCAGAAGGCGACGCCAAAGCGGCCATCCTCAGGGCCGACGGTGAGGCTCAGGCCATCCAGAAGGTGTTCGATGCAATCCATAAGGGCAACCCGGACCAGAAGCTCCTTGCCTACCAGTACCTGCAAACCCTCCCCAAGCTTGCCGAAGGCAGCTCCAACAAGCTCTGGATCATTCCCAGCGAGGTGGGTGAAGCGCTGAAGGGTATCGGTGGTGCACTGGGAGGCACCAACGGTGACTCTTCGGTCGCCGGGCTCTTCGCAGGAAAGGAAACAGCCGGCGCCTCGTCCCCTGCAGCACCCGGGGAGCATGCCAAGCCCCTGGAGTAGCCAGGTCCGTGGGATCAGCAGCGTAGGATCAGCGAGCGGTCAGCCATTGCGGCTGGCCGCTCGCTGCATTGGAAGCACTTTTGAGGAGTGGCCGGTCATCGGCGTATAATAGAGTATTTGTCCGGCTGGTTCAGTGTGGATGGAACATTAAGGCTTGGCCGGGCGTTGCAATAAGTGATGCAAGGTGTGCAGAAGTAGTCCGTAAGGAACGTGAAGACGGCTTACGGCTAGCGCGGAGTTCAGGCTCCGCGAACAGACAGAGGGAGTAATCATGAGCGATCGCAGCCTGCGGGGTATGCGTCTTGGCGCCCAGAGCATGGAAACCGAATCCGGCGTTGAACCGGCACCGCGCCAGCGGGTCGAGTACCGCTGTGAGGATGGAGAGCAAGTCTTCGTGACCTTCTCCGCCGAGGCCGAGATTCCTCCTGTCTGGGTCTCCAAGACCGGCAAGGAAGCCCTGCTCGTGGACGGCGAACGACCGGTGGACGCCAACGAGAAAGCAGTCCGTACGCACTGGGACATGCTGCTGGAACGCCGCACGCTTCCTGAGCTGGAGCAGATCCTCGAGGACCGCTTGAACATCCTTCGTGAGCGCCGCGGAGAGCGCCGCTCCGCGTAGTCGCAAGCCCGAACGTCAAAGCCGGGCCGGCTCCTCAGGGAACCGGCCCGGCTTTGACGTTAATCAGTATTTGGCCGCGGCTGAACTGGCTACCTGGCCATCGACGGTTGCTTGCCCGTGAGCTTCGCCCAGCGGGCAGCGAGACCCCACTTAGTCACGTTGATCATGGCTTCCACCACAATGTTGCCGCTCATCTTCGATGCCCCGAGTTCGCGCTCTACGAAAGTTATGGGCCGTTCTTCGATCCGAAGCCCCAACTTGGCCACGCGCCACGCCAGGTCTACCTGGAAGCCGTAACCAACCGACTCGACCTCATCGAGTTTCAGGGCCTCGAGCGTGCTGCGGCGGAACGCACGGTAACCGCCGGTGACGTCCTTGATCTTCACGCCCAGCATGATGCGGGCGTAGGTGCTGCCGATTCGGGAGATGGCCTGGCGGTACAACGGCCAGTTGACGACACTGCCACCCGGCACCCAACGTGAGCCCATGGCAAGGTCGGCGCCGTCTTTGACGGCGTCCAACAGGAGGGGCAACTGCTCGGGCTGGTGGGAACCGTCAGCATCCATCTCGACGAGGACGTCGTAACCAGCAGCCAGGCCCCATTTGAAGCCTGCTATGTAGGCTGCGCCGAGGCCTTCTTTGCCCTTGCGGTGCAGTACATGCACCTGGCTGTCCTCGGCTGCGATACCGTCGGCAAGCTGTCCCGTGCCGTCCGGGCTGTTGTCATCAACCACAAGTACGTCCGAGTGGGGAACTGCTGCGCGCAGCCGACCCAGCGTCTTGGGGAGCGATTCCAGCTCGTTGTAGGTTGGGATGATCGTCAGGACACGCAAGAAGAGGCCTTTCCTTGATGGAGCGGTCAGTGTGCCGGACCAGCAGCGGAGGCTGGCTTTCTGGCGCAACTCTCCATTATAGGGCGACCCCGGGCGCTCCTCAGGGCACGTGTGGTCCGGGACACAGCTGGGGGGAAGCGTTGTGGCAGGTCCATAAGCCCGGGACCAGTGCCGTCCGGGCAGTCAGTGTGCCGAACGAACCGTTTTCCGGGGCCTTATGGACCTGCCCACTCGCGTACCGCCACCGCGACCATTCCCGGCGGCGGCCAGGACAATCACGCCCCGAGCCCGGGCCGCGACGATCCGTTGAGCCTCAATGCTACGGACTTTACAAAAGCTGTCAACCGCCTCGTGACCTGCGCGTTCGCGCGTCTTCCCAGTTCAGGCGGCAATCCGTGGGTCTGAATTAACGGGATCACAGCCGGTTAGACGCGCAGGGACTCATGGGCAAAGAGCTCGTGGCCTTCCCTCACGGTCTGCAGGCACACCGGGTCGCTGCCCGTGTCCAGCGCCGGAAGCAGCGGCGTACGGGCCCGGGGGTCCGTGCTCCACGACTGAACGCGGCTATCGGCCACCTGGACCATGAGTTCCTCGACTTCCCACACAGCAAAGCTGGCAGGGGCACCGGGGACAAGCTGGCCCATCAACGGGTTCCGGTGCTTACTGGCCCGCCAGCCGGCACGCGTATGTCCCAGGAAGGCAGCGCGTGCCGAAATGCGCTGAGCAGGGTTGCTGTGCTCCAGACAGGCGCGAACGCTGGACCAAGGACTAAGGGGGGTCACCGGGCTGTCGCTACCAAAGGCGATCGGGACGCCGCTTGAGTAGAACGATGCAAAAAGATTCATGGAATAGCGGCGGTCCCCCAGTCGCTTCTCATAGAGGCCACCCGGGCCACCCCAAGCGGCATCAAATCCCGGTTGGGCGCTGACGGTGATGGAGTACCTCGCAAGCCTCTCCACCGAGGCCGGGTCGGCGAGTTCCACGTGTTCAAAACGATGGCCCGCCGCCCGGATCCGCTGCTCCCCCACCTCCGCTGCCGCAGCATCCACGGCGTCCAGGGCCGCTGAGAGTCCGGCGTCACCTATGATGTGGAATCCGGCCTGCACGCCCAGCAACGAGCACGCCGCAAGGTGGTTGGCCGCCTCGTCAACCGAGAGATACAAGCTGCCACGCTGGCCGGGCGCGTCGGCATAATCTGCACTCAGGGCCGCCGTCCTCGACCCTATGGAACCGTCAATGTTGAGGTCCCCGGCAAGGCCAAGGACACCGGGTCCGAAACCCTCAAGAATCGAGCGCGCATGCTGTTCCGAGGATGCCAGCTCGCCCCAATACGGAAGCACCAAGGGAGTTCCGGCCTGCTTGTTCCACGACATCGCCATGCGGAGGTCCTCAGGTCCGCAAATATGCGGGGCGGACATTTCGGCCAACGCCACATACCCGTTGGACGCTGCATGGCGAAGGGCATGCTCCTGGTAGCCGATCCGTTCGGCGTCAGTAAAACTCCTGGCTGCCAACCGGGCGGCAGTGTGAGCTGCCCTTACCACCTGAGCGCTCCCCGTATATCCGTCCAGTTCCTCAAGCCGCGCCGAACGGGCAAGCGAGGCCGAAACGAGAGCCGAATGGACGTCGATGCGGGAGAGATAGACCGGCCGTCCACCCGAAGCGCGGTCGAGCTCCTCGGGCGAAGGAAGGGTGGGATCCTGCCACGTTGTCTCGTCCCAGCCATGGCCAACCACTGTTCCTGCTCCGCCGGCGGCAGCAACGGCGTCGAGCAATTCCCGGGCAGACCGGGTACCGCCCAACTGAAGCCCCGCGAGGGCGATGCCCGTCTCCGTGAGGTGCATATGCGAGTCGACGAAACCCGGTGCAAGGAGGGCACCCCGGAGATCGATGACCTCCATGGAATCATCTGCGATGGAGGCGGCGGCCTGCTCTGAACCAACCCAGGCCACGGTGTCCCCATCCACCACCATTGCCGTGGCGAAAGGATCCGCCGCCGTATAGATGGAACCGTTCCGGTACAGGGTGACTTTACGTTCCCTGCCTCCGCCGGTCTGCTCGGCCGGAAGGCCTGTCTTGTTCATGCGTTAGCGCTCCTGAGCGTGATATCAGTCTTAAGGGTCAGGCGACGGTGGAATACGCCACGACTCCGCGGCGGACCAAGTCGATGGATTCCCGGCAGATCCTGGCCAAACGCGGATCCAGCTGCGGAATCTTGGCAAGTTGGTCCAAGAGGTCCACTACCTGCTTTGCCCACCGGACAAAATCGCCGGCCGCGAGGTCGGTCCCGTTGAGGACATCCTGCAGATGACGGCCCCTGGCCCACTTGTACATGGGCCACACGAGGCCAAGCTCGGGCTCGCCGGTCAAGGGGAGCCTGTTCTGTTCTTCGGTGTCCTCCAGCCGGGACCATTCACGCACGACGATATCAACGGCAGACTCCAGCGCGACGGAAGGCATTCTGGGCCGCAACCCCCGGTCCTCACGCTTCGCTTGGTAAACCAGCGTGCTCGCCAGGGAGGCCAGCTCCGCTGCGTCGAGGTCGTTGATGGCGCCGCGACGGATGGACTGTGAAATCAGCAGGTCCTTCTCCCCGTAAATGCGACGGAGTCGCTGGCCGTCGGCACTGATGGTGACGCGGCCGTCGTCGTTCGATTCCAGGTAACCATACGCGGAGAGCACATCGCAGACCCTGTCGAATGTCTTGGCGATGGTATTCGTCCTGCCTTGGATCTGGCGCACCAAGCCGTCGGTTTCCTTACGGAGCTTCCACCAGCGCTCTGCCCATCGGGCGTGATCTTCGCGTTCACTGCAGCCGTGGCATGGATGGGCCCGGAGCGCCCTCCGAAGCTCGGTGATCTTCTTCTCCTGGTCAGGCATGCGCGATCCCAGACCGAAGTCCTCGTGCCGGCTATGGCGGCGGGCCTTGGGAACGTCGTCGCTGACGGCGTGGCGCATGGATGAAGCCAGATCGCGTCGGGACTTGGGAACCTTCGCGTTAAAAGACTTGGGAATCCGGATCCGCGTTACGGGGGAAACCGGCGCATCGACATCGTGCACGCCGATGCGGCGAAGTTGGCTATCGGCGGTGAGGACGGAAGGCCTCGGCTCGCGCGCGTTGGCGTCGGAATCAAGCACGACGGCGTAGCCCGCAAGCCTGCCGCCGGACACACTGATGACATCGCCGGGAAGAAGGCGCGTGAGTGAATCCGCGACCCTCGACTTGCGTGCGCGCTGGTGGTCGCGGGCAGCGAACTGCTCGGTATCGCCAAGCTCCCGACGCAACCGTGCATACTCGGTGAAGTCACCCAGGTGGCATTCCATCGACTTGGCGTAGCCGGCCAGGGATTCTTCCCGTCCACGAACCTGCCGGGCAAGGCCAACGACGGAACGGTCCGCCTGGAACTGCGCAAACGACGACTCCAGGATTTCACGGGCACGCGCCCGGCCGAACTGGGCAATCAGGTTGATGCTCATGTTGTAGGTTGGCCGGAAACTCGAGTTCAGGGGGTAGGTTCGACGCGAAGCCAGACCCGCGACTGCTGCCGGATCAGTTCCTGGCTGCCACAAGACCACGGCATGCCCCTCGACGTCGATGCCACGGCGCCCGGCCCGACCCGTGAGCTGGGTGTACTCCCCCGCAGTGATGTTGACATGGGCCTCGCCGTTGAACTTCTCGAGCTTTTCGAGAACCACGCAACGTGCCGGCATGTTGACGCCGAGGGCAAGGGTTTCCGTGGCGAAGACTGCCTTAACGAGTCCATCGGCGAAAAGTTTCTCCACCACTTCCTTGAACGTGGGCAGCATGCCGGCATGATGTGCTGCAAAGCCCCTGATGAGGCCGTCGCGCCAGCCCCAGAATCCCAGGACGTCAAGATCGTCGGCCGGTATCTCGTGGCTTGCTTCATCCACCCGCTGGGCGATGATGAGCTGTTCACGTTCGGTGGTCAGCCACAGACCCGAGGCGGCGCACTGGGCAACGGCAGCATCACAACCCGCCCGCGAAAAAATGAACGTGATGGCGGGCAGCAAACCCTGGCGGTTGAGGCTTTCAATCACATGGGGACGGCTTGCCTTCCGTACGGGGCTGCGTTGCTCGGTGTTGTGGCGGTCATCGCGGTTGCGGTCCTGGCGGCGGCGACTCCTGCCGCCGTGGCCGAACCTGCTGTTGATGTTCATGCGGCTTTCAGAGCGGGCCATGGCCAGCAGATCCGGATTGACCTCGAACTCCGGGCCGGTTACCGCCTGGCGGGCCACCGGGCCTGTGGAACGCTTGGCAAGGGTTCTACGTGAGGCTGCCGGGAGGACAGCCTCGTCCGAGGCGTCGTCGGTGTCGCTGAGGTCAGGTACTTCGGTGTCCGGTACAACGGGAGCGATCTGGTCGAACGTGGTGTCCCCGGCGAAGAGGTCCACGATTTCGCGGCCCACCATGACGTGCTGCCACAGCGGAACCGGGCGATGCTCGGAAACAATGACATCCGTATCACCCCGTACGGTGTCCAGCCAGGCGCCAAACTCTTCTGCGTTGGACACTGTGGCACTCAGCGAAGCGACCTGCACTTCGCTGGGCAAATGGATGATGACTTCTTCCCATACCGCACCGCGGAAGCGGTCTGCGAGGTAGTGGACCTCGTCCATCACGACGAAACCGAGGTCGTCGAGGGTTTCGGAGTCTGCATACAGCATGTTTCGCAGGACTTCCGTGGTCATCACAACGACGGGCGCCTCACCGTTGATGGTGGTGTCGCCGGTCAGCAGGCCAACTTTCGCGGCGCCATACTTGGCAGCGAGTTCCGAGAACTTCTGGTTGCTGAGAGCTTTGATGGGCGTGGTGTAGAAAGCCTTCAGGCCCCGCTCCAAGGCGAGGTAGATGGCGAATTCGCCAACGATCGTTTTGCCTGCACCTGTGGGTGCTGCGACGAGGACACCCCGGCCCTCCTGGAGCGAGCGGCAGGCCTCGCTCTGGAAATCGTCCAGTTCAAAATCCAAGGAGCGGGCAAAGGCGCCCAGATAGGTCCTGGCCTCAGCGGCCCGTTGTGTGGCCGCCTGGTAGCGCTCTGATGGTGATGGAGACCCGGAAATGGTGGACATGCATCAAGCCTAGTGCGCTGGAGTCTACAGATTCTCCAGATCCGAGGCCGGGGTGGCGATATCGGCCGTGGCTTCGGTCTCAGCGGCCCGCTTGATGGCGCGGCGTTCCCGCCTGCGGTCATTCAGGACACATAAGCCAATGGCCGCGAAGAACAGGAGCAGCATTGGTGCGGCAAGGTAAAACATGCTCATGGCGTCCGCGCCGGGGGCTGCCATCGCAGCAAAAAGGCAGACCAGGAAGATCGTGATACGCCAGCTCTTGATGAGCTGCTTGCCTTTGATGATTCCGGCAAGGTTCAACCCAACGAGCACCACGGGCACCAGGAACGCGATTCCAAAGGCCAGCAGTAGGCGTAGGACGAATGCCAGGTAGATTTCGGCGCTGATGAAGTTTGAACCGCCCACAGGGGTGAAGTCAGTCAGTACCCGGACGGCGTTTGGCAGCACCAGCCAGGCCAGCAGCACGCCACCGACGAACAGCGGAACCGCGGCCGCGACGAAGGAAAGGGCCAACCGGCGTTCCTTCTTGTGCAGGCCGGGCACGATGAAAGCCCACAACTGATAGATCCAGACAGGGCTGGAAATGATGATTCCGAGAAAAACCGAGACCTGCACCATGAGGTCGAAGGAACTGGCAACACCGTCAAAATTCAGTGTTGCCGCCCGGCCTTCTTTCTCATTGAGGTCCTTGATCGGTTTGATCAAGGCCTCCAGGAGGGGCTGGTAGACAATGAAGCCCACCACCGTACCCAAAATGATGCCGATGGCAGCCTTGAAGAGCCGGTTCTTCAACTCCTTCAGATGGTCAAGGAGCGCCATCCGGGCTTCGGGGTTGGCTTTGCGCCCCTTCGTCTGTACCACTTCTTCTTAGACGCGGTTGGAGGGCGGAACGTCGGTTTCGCCGTTGTTCTTGGCCTTCACGTCCGGGTGGTCCACGACCTTGCCTTCGACGGCGTCGGAAGCTGCGGAGGTGTCCTTGGACTCGGACGCTCCGTCCTTCTTCATTTCACGGACTTCGGATTTGAAGATACGCATTGACTGACCGATGCTGCGCGCCATGGAAGGCAGCTTTGGTGCGGCGAACAGCACCAGGGCCAGGACGATGATGATGATGAGATGCCAGCCTTCGAGCCTCATGTGGGGAGGTCCTTTCCTTTTGGATACATCCTACGTCTATCTGAATTCTATGTCGTGCAGGGATTGGGGTTGTCCCCGCTCGGCTTTGCGCTGGACGCGCTTCTGGCGACGAACTTCCTGGCGGAAGGCTTTGGCCGTCAGGTAATCATGACGCATCTGTTCCGGCGAGGCAAAAATCGCAGAACCGGGTTCCGCCGTGTTTACCGGAGCTTCAACGTCGGAGGTTTCTCCCCCTGGAGCAAAGTTGCTGAAACGTTTCCCGGCGTCGCCCAGATCATGAACAGTTGCCATGAACTTTCTGAACAGCCGGTATCCAAGCGTCACATGCAGGAGGAGCGAAAGGGCTATGAGCGCGATCCACAACAGGACCCAAAACCACCAAGGCATCTGAGTAGTCTAGCCAGTCGCAGTGTCCGACGCTGAATGTCCGCCATAAGGCGCCAACGCAGCCTCAAGCCACTCATGTGCTGCGTGGCGGAGTTCCTCCGGATCAATGATCCGCACTGCACCTCCATGTTGGGAAACGAACATCGGGAGCCAATCAGCATTGCCGAACCGCACCTCCGCCAGCAGGCCACCGCCCGGCAGAGGCGCCGTGCGCTCGGCGTAGTAATCGTCCGCCAGGCCAGCCCCCTGTCTGGTGAGTTCCAGCACCACCTGGACGTCGTCGTCACTCGGCGTGAACAGCCGCGCCGGAAAGTCCTCACCGGCAGGAGCGGCGACGGCGACCGGGCGACCATTCGGCCCCAAGGACTCCACCCGGTCCAGTCGGAAATTCCGAAGCCCGGTCTTGCTGTGGCAGTAGGCCTCGAAATACCACGTGTTGTCCAACGAGAAGAGGCGAAGGGGATCCACGTCGCGCTCCGTCACCTCATCGCGTTGGGGAGACAAGTACCTCAGCCGAAGCTGCCGGCCGTCCCTGATGGCCTGGGTGATGGTGCCGAAGGCCTTCGATTGCTCCGGCGCCACGGATTGTCCCGCGACCGCCCCGGCCAGGCGGCCGGCCTGCCCTGCGGCACCTGTCAGCTTGATGGTGACCGACTCCAGGGCGTTCCCCGATTCGTCGCCGGCCATGCCTGCCAGTGCCGGGAGGTCGCCGAGCATGGCAAGTCCGGTCAACAGGGCTGCAGCTTCGTCCTCGCTGAAGCGTACAGGGCGGTTCAGGTCCAGGTGCTCAGTGATGTACACATGGTCGTTCTCCCATTGGATATCCAGGAGGTCGTCCGGGTATCCCTCCGGCAGGCCGGAACATATAAGAATCTTGAGGTCATCGATCAGCGCCTTTCGAGTGACGCCAAAGTGGTCAGCAACTTGCTGAATGTGGAGACCCTGGTGGTGGACAAGGAAGGGCACCAGTTGAAGCATCCGGGCCAGTTGGTCCTCGGAGGTGCGCTTCCTGGACCGCGGCGCGCGGCCTGCCTCCGGAAATTGCACAGGAATCGGCGGCTGGCCGTTGAACTCTGCCGCACCTTTCAGCCGGCGTACGACGGCGGCACGCAGCTCGGCGGGTTCCGTCACCTGAACATGCGGCCCATAAGAAGCCAACTCCTCTGCGAGTTGCTCAGGGTCGCGGAATTCCACAACGATGCGGTCGCGGTTGGAGGTCTCCGCCGACGGCGTGCCCGTGCCTCCGGCAACGGCGCGCTTCCGCAAGGCCAGCAAACGCCCTGCGTCGACCTCCAGGACGGCTCGCTGCAGTGGTAGCTCATTGAGCGAGTCCAGCTCTTCCCGGGCATTAAAGCCTGCCGGTGTTTCGAACACACTTCCCGGCACCGCGGTGACCGCAGTTGTCATGCGGGAGAGCCTGAAAATCCTCTTGGCAGCCCTCCCCCGGTCCAGCCCTACGAGGTACCACTGCCCAAAGCGGCTGCCCAAGCCCCAAGGCTCGACTTCGCGCGTTTCTTCCCGGCCGGTGCTTCCGGCAAGGTAGCCGAAGCGGACCGCATGCCTGGCATGCATGGCTGCGACGACGTCGTCGAACGCCTGACCGGCGGGCTTGATCCTTGGCTGGACCCCGGCCGGCAGGTCAACATCGGCGAACCCGCCGGCTGCCTGCAGCTTGCGCACTGCGTTGGCCGCGGCGGTGCCCAGTGCGGCGCGCTCCCACAGTTGCGCGGCAAGCAGCAGGACCGTGCACTCCGCAGGAGTCAGGTTGACGTCGGGAAGCACATTGGAGTCCTTGCCGATGCGGTAGCGGGTGGAGGCGGGGTCGTCACCGCCGAAACCCGGGTCCGTCAAGGTCTCGATATCGAAGCCAAACTGCTTCAAGTCCACTTTGTCGCGTTCGAACATCCGCCCGAAGGCGACATCATTCTCGGCGGAACCGTGATAGACCTTTTCACGCAGGACGGCACGGGAAAGCCCCACCTTGGTGTTGAGCAAAGCCAGTAGGAGGTTCAGCAGGCGTTCAGTGCGGGATGCGGACACGCTTGCTACGTTACTAAAGACCCGGGGGAAAACAGCAAGGCGCGTCATCCTCCGGCCAAACCGGAAGGCAACGCGCCTTGCAGGAAGCTCTGTCCTAGCGGACGGCTACGAGGTCGACGACGAAGATAAGGGCTTCGTTGGGCTTGATCGCTCCACCGGCCCCACGGGAGCCATAGGCGAGCTCGGAGGGGATCTCCAGACGGCGGCGACCGCCTACCTTCATGCCGAGGAGGCCCTGGTCCCAACCCTGGATGACCTGCCCGACGCCCACCCGGAAGTCGAGCGGAGCGCCGCGGCCCCACGAAGCATCAAATTCTTCGCCCGTGGACCAGGCGACGCCAACGTAGTGCGTTGAGACGGTGTCGCCGGCCTTGGCCTCGGCGCCGGTGCCCTCAATGAGGTCCGTGATGACGAGCTCGGTGGGGACGTCGCCTTCAGGGAAGTCGATTTCCGGCTTGGTGCGGTCGTAGTCGCGCTGACCAAATGACATGGATGCTCCTTGGTTGGGGACGAATGGTGTCAGGAACCAGCTTAAGCCAGCGCCCGGAAATGTGGGCTGGCTAGCTGACGCCGAGGATGTCGACGACGAAAACGAGGTCGCCCTTGGCTTCACCCTGGCCGGCTTCGCCGTAGGCGAGGTCCTGGGGGATGACGAGAAGGACACGCGAACCGACAGTCTTGCCCTCCAAGCCCTGGGTCCACCCCTTGATGACACCGGTGAGCGCGAAGCTCGCTGTCTCACCGCGGTCGAAGCTGGAGTCGAACTTGGTGCCGCCAACCAGGTTAACGCCCACATAGTTGACGGTAAGCGTATCCGTCGCCTTGACTGCTGCGCCGTTGCCCTTGATCAGGTCCTGCGCAATGAGTTCCGTGGGTGCCGCAGCTCCTTCGACGTTGATCTCGGGAATACCCTTATCGTTTTCCTTGACCGTGGGCAATCCTGCCGGCGGCGTCACTGTTTCGCCTTCCGGCTTCTCCAGCACGGGTGCAGGATCCTTGGCGGAGATGAGCTTGAAGATCACGAGTTGGGTTGACCCCGCCTCAGTGCCCGTGGCGGAGCCGGGGGCCGCGAAGGCCACGTGCGAACCGAGCTTCGCGCCCACAATGGCGTTGTAGATAAGCTCGTTCCCTTCCTTGAGTTTGTCGTTCAGCTCAACCGGCTGGGGTCCGTTCTGATACACATCCTCAAGGGTCTTGCCATCGTTGCCGTCTACGGCAACATAGGCCAGCTCGGCCACCTGGCCTGCCTTGATCCGCTCGCCGTCCCCTTCACTGACCACCTTGATGGTGGGCTCGGCTACAGTGAGCGGCTTGCTGAATTCGACGCCGGGAGCTTTGTCATTGCCGTTGTCCGTTACTTTCACGGAATCGAGCTTGGAAACATCTCCCGATGACTGGCTGGTGGGCTCGGCTGCCGGGGTGCTTCCTCCCCCACAAGCGGTGATGAGCAGCAGGACAGGAAAAAGAATTGCTAGGAGTCGGCGCACAAAAAGACACTTTCGTCGGGGCAAGGGACGCTTGGAACGGCACTTCGTGCAACCAAGCAAGTGGCCCCCTTGGAAAGAGGCCACTATCCAGAATAGCCCGTGAAGCTGGGAGTCAGCTCATAGAGTCAAGGAGCCCGTCCACGCGCTCATCGACGCTCCGGAAGGGGTCCTTGCAGAGGATGGTCTGGTGGGCGCGGTCGTTCAGCTTCAAATGGACCCAGTCCACGGTGTAGTCCCGGCCCAGTTCCTGCGCGCGGCGGACAAAGTCACCACGAAGCTTGGCGCGCGTTGTCTGCGGCGGCGCATCCACGGCATCCTTGACCTCCGTTTCGGTCACCAGGCGCTTGGCCGCGCCCCGCGACTGCAGCAGGAAGAACAGTCCACGCTGCCGCGAGATGTCATGGTAAGTAAGGTCCAACTGGGCGATGCGCGGCGAGTCGAGGCTGAGGTCGTGCCTCTGCATGTAGCCATCCATCAGCTTCTTCTTGATCGCCCAGTCCACCTCGGTGTCGATGCTGCTGTAGTCTCCACCTTCGATGGCGTCGAGAGTCCGCTTCCACAAGTCGAGGATGAGCGGCACATGTGCATTATGCGCCCCGTTCGCCGCCACGAACTCCGTGACCTTTGTGAGGTATTCCCGCTGGATGTCCAAGGCCGAAAGCTGCCTGCCATTGGCCAGCCGAACCAAGGCACGGCCCGTAAGGTCGTGGGAGATCTCACGGATGCTGCGGATTGGATTCTCCATGCGCATGTCCCGCATGATGACGCCCGCCTCGATCATGCGGAGGATGAGGTCGACAGTGCCCACTTTGAGAAGTGCAGTGGTTTCGGACATGTTGGAGTCGCCGACGATGACGTGGAGGCGGCGGTAGAACTCGGCGTCGGCGTGGGGCTCGTCGCGCGTGTTGATGATTGGCCTTGACCTGGTGGTTGCCGAGGAAACACCCTCCCAGATGTGGTCGGCCCGCTGTGAGAAGGCGAAGGTTGCCCCGTGCGGTGTCTTCAAGACCTTCCCCGCTCCGGCAATGAGTTGCCGGGTCACCAGGAACGGGATAAGGATCTCTGCCAGCCGGGAGAACTCTCCACGACGGGGAATGAGGTAGTTCTCGTGGCTGCCGTACGAGTTTCCCGCGGAGTCGGTGTTGTTCTTGAACAGATAGACGGTACCGTTGAAGCCTTCCGCTGCCAGCCGTGCCTGCGCCTCGTCAACGAGGTCGTCGAGGATCAGCTCGCCGGCCCTGTCATGGGCGATCAACTGGGCGAGGTCGTCACATTCAGCCGTGGCGTATTCCGGATGCGAACCAACATCCAGGTAGAGCCTGGAGCCGTTGGTCAGGAAGACATTGGAGGAGCGCCCCCAGCTGACCACCTTGCGGAAAAGGTAGCGAGCCACTTCTTCCGGTGCCAGGGGCCGCGAATCGGGACTGGAGTACGAGATTCCGAATTCGGTTTCGATCCCGAATATCCGTTTGTCCATTTCAGGCCTCCTCGGAGAGCAGCTGTTTCATGTCCTCTGAACGCAACCGACGAAATGCCCTGCGTGAACCACGGTGGCTCTCCGAAGCGCGGTCCAGGACTGCGGCCTCCACGGCAGTTGCCATGAGGGATTCCTCTTCCTTACCGGTGGCCAGGCCCCGCAGCGCCAGGCGCATGGCGTCGGCAAAGCCCAACTCCGGTTGCCAGGACCCGCTGACGACATCCGAGATCTGATCGGCAAGCCCGCCCATCACGACAAAGCCGTTTTCGTCGGCGATGGAACCGTCGAACGTCAGCCGGTAGAGGTGGTCCTGCGCCTGCGTCAGTCCCACTTCCGCGACGGCCAGTTCCACCTCGAAGGGCTTCTGCTCTGCCGTGAACACGGCGCCGAGGCTCTGGGCATAGACGCTGGCTAGTCCGCGCGCAGTCACATCTTCACGGTCATACGAGTAGCCGCGGACATCGGCGTACCGGACACCGGCTTGACGGAGGCTTTCAAATTCGTTGTATTTCCCCACTGCGGCGAAGGCGATTTTGTCGTAGATTTCACCAATCTTGTGAAGCGACGGCGAAGGATTCTCCGCAATCAAGGCAATGCCGTCAGCGCAGCTGATCACCACCACGGAACGTCCGCGGGCGATGCCTTTCCGTGCGAAGTCCGCACGATCCTTCATCAACTGTTCGGGCGAGACATAGAACTGTTGTGTCATGTCAGGCCTCCCGTCCGGCGATGGCGCGCGATTCGACGATGGCACCGGCTATTCCGGCGAGGTCGCGTTCGGGTACACGGCGATTACCGGCGCGGTTCACCGTGTAGACCACCGGCCAGAGTTGGCGGACAGGATCAGGGCCACCCGTGGCCGAATCGTCGTCTGCGGCGTCATAGAGGGCTTCGACGGCCACGGCCACAGCTTCATCCTCTGTCAGGTTGGGGCGCCAGAGTTTCTTCAATGCGCCGCGTGCGAAGACGGATCCCGATCCAACCGAATGGTGTTCCTGCTCTTCGTATCGGCCGCCCGTCACGTCATAGGAGAACAGGCGTCCGGTTGCGGACACGTGGTCGAAACCTGCAAACAAGGGGATGACCGCCATGCCCTGCATCGCCATGGGCAGGTTGCCCCGGATCATCGCACCCAGACGGTTCGCCTTGCCGACAAGGCTAAGAAGTGTTCCTTCAATCTTTTCGTAGTGCTCCAGCTCTACCTGGAACAGGCGCGTGATGTCGATTGCGAGTCCGGCAGTGCCGGCGATGCCCAACACCGAGTACTGGTCCGCGGGAAAGACCTTCTCTATATGGCGGCTTGCAATGACGTTGCCCATGGTAGCCCGCCGGTCCCCCGCCATCAGGACACCTCCGGCGTACGTCAAGGCGACGATCGTGGTGGCGTGAGGCGCAGACGGTACCGTCCCTGCCGGCAGTGTTTGGTTGAAAGGAAGGAGTTCGGGACGCGAGCGTTGAAGATGCTCCGTGAACGAAGACGTTGCCTGTGTGGCCAGGGGGCCGGTTGACGGGTCCTGCATTGCTGCACTCCTTCGACTCTGCATTCCGATGCCCGGCGGCCTCTCGCCGGCCGGGCAGTACCTCGTGTGTCGGGTCCGCTTACTGGCCACCCTTTTGGACAAAGGCCCTGACGAACTCTTCGGCGTTGGATTCGAGAACGCCGTCAATTTCGTCGAGGAGATCGTCCACGCCTTGCGTCGCGTCCGAAGCCTGGGCCTCGGGCGCTGCCGGCGGGGCCTCGGGGACGTCGACTTCAGTCTCGGTATCCCGTGACTGCGGTTGCTGTTGCTCCTGACCTGCCATTTTCTTTCTCCCTACTGTCAGCCCCCTGAGTTTGGGGACTTCCTACTGCCATATTGCCACGCTACGGGCCGCTCCGCCCGGCTTTCCCAGTCCACCAATTTCGTTGTGCCGGGGACGGTCAGCTCTTGGGAGGCGGGGGCGTCTGGCCCAGGAGTTCTGCCAGGAACGTGCCTGCCTCCCGGTGCCTGTCAAACAGCGCGCCGGTGAGCGCCTGGGTGCCACGCAAAGGTTCGCGGGTGGGAACGCGCTGGAGTTTCCCGAGCCCGGGAACGTCGAAGATCACGGAGTCCCAACTGGCCCCCACCACGTCCTTGCCAAAGCTCGAAACGCAGCGTCCACGAAAGTATGCCCGGGTGTCCGATGGCGGTTCGCCGACCGCCCTGGTGATGTCGGCGTCGTCGACGATCCGTGTCATCCGGTCCCGTGACAGCAGCCTGTAGTAGAGCCCCTTCTCCGGACGGATATCCGACCATTGGAGGTCCACCAGTCCAAGCCGGGCATCATCCCAGGACAACGAGTCGCGGTTACGGTAGCCCTCGAGGAGGGACTTTTTTGCCACCCACTCCACGGAAGATGCTGCGGACGCGGGGTCTTTGCCCAGCGCCGACAGGGTGGCCTCCCAACGTTCCAGGACGCCGTGCGTGTGCCCGTCGCCCGTCACGGAGTCCGCAACACCGGCTTCCTGGGCGAGTTTTGCCGCGGCCTCGAAATACATCCACTGGATATCCAAGGCAGTGACGCGGCGCCCGTCCAGAAGGCGGACTGTCGCGGTGAGGGTGGTGTCATGGCTGACAGCCTGAAGCGCCTGGACAGGCTCATGGACTTCGATCCTCGGCGCCTGCCCTGCTTCGATGAGGCTCAGCACCATGGCTGTGGTTCCGAACTTCAGGTAGTTGGAAACCTGGCTGAGGTTGGCGTCGCCGATGATGACGTGGAGGCGGCGATACTTGTCGGCGGTCGCATGGGGCTCGTCCCTGGTGTTGATGATGGGACGCCTGATGGTGGTTTCCAGTCCAACCTCGGCCTCGAAAAAGTCCGCGCGCTGGCTGATCTGGTATCCGGGGGTGGAGCTGTCCTGCCCGATCCCCACCCGGCCGGCGCCGCAGGTGACTTGCCGGGCGACGAAGAACGGTGTCAGTCCCCTGATGATGTCCCCGAACGGCACTGACCGCGGCATGAGGTAATTCTCGTGGGAACCGTAGGACACTGCCTTGTTGTCCGTGTTGTTCTTATAGAGGTTGATCGGGGGAAGGCTGGTGTCTGCCGCCACCTTCCTGACGGTTGCAAGGGCAACCAGATCCCCTGCCGCATCCCAGGCAACGGCATCCCGGGGGTTGGTGACTTCGGGGCTGGAGTACTCCGGGTGCGCGTGATCGACGTAGAGGCGTGCGCCGTTCCCGAGGACCATGTTCATGAGCAGCGAGCCGGACTCGTCCGCGCCGTCGAGTTCCAGCTCCTGGCGGCCATATGCCAAGGCGACTGCCTCGGCGTCGAGGACCGGCGGCTGGTCCGTCAATTGACTGGGATCGGCACTGGCCCGGTCAACGGTCCAGCCGCGGGCGTCGTGCAGCGGCTCTTCGTCCGTGTAATCCCAGCGCGTTTCCGCTCCGCCGGCGGCGCGCTGGCGCGTGACGGTGGCATAGGCCTGGATGATCCGTGCCGACATCATGGTTGCATTGGCGCCAGGTGCCGACGGGGCATGGATCCCGTACTCCGTTTCGGAGCCCATGACACGCATGGCCCCGCCCGCCGGCAACGATTCCCCGGGGGCACCCTCCACGCGGGCTGTCACAGGTACTGGCCCGTGTTGGCAGTGGTTTCGATCGACTTGCCCGGCTCTTGTCCGGCCTTGCCTTGAACGATGGTGCGGATGTAGGTGATCCGTTCGCCTTTCTTGCCGGAAATCCGTGCCCAGTCGTCCGGGTTGGTGGTGTTGGGCATGTCCTCGTGCTCACGGAACTCATCAACCACGGCCTTCAGGAGGTGGTCTATCCGAATGCCCTTTTGGTGATTGGTCAGCAGATCCTTGATGGCGTACTTCTTGGCCCGGTCCACCACATTCTGGACGACGGCACCGGAGTTGAAATCCTTGAAGTACAACATCTCGGTATCGCCGTTGGCATAGGTCACTTCAAGGTACTCGTTGGACTTCTCGGTGGAGTACATCGCCTCAACCGTCCGCTGGATCATGGCGTCCACGGTGGCCTGTACGTCGCCCCCGTATTCCGCCAGGTCCTGGGCGTGGAATGGAAGGTCAGTGGTGATGTACTTCCCGAAGATGTCTGCCGCGGCTTCGGCATCTGGGCGCTGGATCTTCACTTTCACATCCAAGCGGCCCGGCCGCAGGATGGCAGGATCGATCATGTCCTCGCGGTTGGACGCACCAATGACGATGACGTTGTCCAGCCGTTCGACGCCGTCGATCTCGCTCAGCAGCTGGGGAACGATTGTGGTCTCGACGTCGGACGATACTCCGGTGCCGCGGGTGCGGAACAGTGAATCCATCTCGTCGAAGAAGACCACCACGGGGCTGCCGTCCGAGGCTTTTTCGCGTGCGCGGGAGAAGATCAGCCGGATATGCCGTTCGGTCTCGCCGACGTACTTGTCCAAAAGCTCCGGCCCCTTGATGTTGAGGAAGTAGCTCTTGAGATCGGTGTTGCCTGCGCGTTCAGCAGCGCGGGCTGCCAGTGAGTTGGCCACGGCCTTGGCGATCAGGGTCTTACCGCAGCCGGGCGGACCGTAGAGAAGAATGCCCTTGGGTGCCTTCAGCCCGTGTTCGCGGTAGAGGTCCGGGTGCAGGAACGGGAGTTCCACGGCGTCGCGGATCTGCTCGATCTGGGGGCCGAGGCCGCCGATGTCCTGGTACGTGATGTCCGGAACTTCTTCCAGGACCAGGTTTTCCACTTCGGCACGTGGAACTTTCTCCAGTGCATAGCCGGTACGGGAGTCCAGCGACAAAGCGTCGCCCACCTTCAAGTGCACGCTTTGGAGGGCCCCGGAGAGCCGGACCACGCGTTCTTCGTCGGCGCGGCCGACCACCAGTGCGCGGTCCCTGCCGAGCAGTTCCTTGAGCGTGACAAGTTCGCCTGCCCGTTCGTAGCCGAGACCGGCAACCACCAACAGCGCCTCGTTCAGGAGGACTTCCTGGCCCACGGCGAGTTGATTGACGTTGACCAGGGGGCTGATACCTACACGCATCTTCCGGCCCGCGTTGAAGATATCGACGGATTCTTCCGTGGCCGCCTGCCCGGAGCTGCCCGGGGTTGGCTGCCTGCGGGGGTTGATCTGAACTACAGTGCCGAAGCTGTACGGGGGCTGCCCTTCCTGCTCCAGGGCACCCTTCAAGCGCAGGATTTCAGCCTTTGCCGTTTCCAGCATGCTGACAAGCTTGCTGTTGTTCTGGGTAGCTGCAGCAAGCTGGCGGTCAATGTGGCGGAGCTTGTCCCGAAGGATGTTGATCTGCCGCTCGGCGACTGTCAGTTCACTTGAGGGGTCCGGCGGCTGGATGGCAGCAAGTCCCCTGCTTGCCTCTTCCGCTGCGGTATCCGGTTCCTCCGGTGTCGGCCGTCCAATATCGTTGTTCGACGTATCCACGATTCATCAGCCCCTTCCTGCGCTTAACAAGACCTTAGTCCCGAAAAGCTCAGGGTGCTTGGTGACATCCGGAATGCGGACCCTATTGTGACCTTTGTCAGTTTGTGACCGAGGGGTCGTCCTGCACGTTGGTGCCGGCGATGGCGTCGCGGGCGGCCCGGCGAAGCTTCTTGTCTGAAACTGAACGCTCGCCTACCGCGCCCGGTGTCCAGGCGTTCAGGTCCTCTTCGCTGAATTCCGTCTTGGACGGCCGGCGCTTGACGGAAATGCCCGTCACGCCGTCAGCAAGGCGCCGCGTGACCAGCAGGAAGCCCGTGTGGGCGACCATGCGGTGGTCGGGGCGGACAGCGAGTCCTTCAAGATGCCAACCGCGGACCATCGATTCCCAGGCGTCGGGTTCCGTGAAACGCCCGTCGGCGCGGATGGCTTCAGCGGTGCGCGAAAGCTGCGTAACGGTGGCGACGTAGTTGATCCACACGCCACCCGGTGCCAGCACAGTCGCGACGGCATCAAGGCACTCCCAAGGGGCCAGCATGTCCAGCACCACACGGTCCACGGAACCGGGCTCCTCGGCCTTCACCACTTCTTCCTGGAAGTCGCCGAGAGATATCTGCCAAGCCGGGTGCGGCCCGCCGAAGATGGTTTCCACGTTCCCGCGGGCAATGTCCGCGAACTCTTCACGCCGTTCGAAGGAGTGAAGGTAGCCACCGTCGCCGATCGCGCGGAGCAATGAAATAGACAGCGCGCCTGACCCCACGCCCGCTTCAACAACCCGGGCGCCCGGGAAGATGTCCGCCATGGTGACGATCTGGCCGGCATCCTTCGGGTAAACGACAGCAGCACCGCGGGGCATGGAGAGGACGAAGTCCGAGAGCAGCGGCCGCAGTGTCTGGTACTGCTGTCCGATGTTGTTGCTGACCACCGAACCGTCCACCTTGCCGATGATTTCGTCGTGGTTCAGGAATCCGCGGTGCGTGTGGAAGGCTCCGCCGACCTCGAGCGTAATGGTGTTCATGCGGCCGCGCTCGTCAGTAAGCTGCACGCGCTCACCTACACGGAAAGGTCCCCGCCGACGAGCGGCACCCGTAGGCTGGACGGCAGTGGCTGCATGGTCAGCTCCTGCGCTTGCTTCGGGGGCGGCGGTTTCGCTGCTCATGTGGTGTTCCTCGCTCCTGTGCGGCTGGGCCGCCATGTGTTGCTGCCTTTGAGGCGCCAAAAATGGATGGGTTTTGTTTTTTAACGGCCGGCAGGTAACTCTACCGGCAAGCGTGTCATGCGCGCCCGCCGCGCCGGGCTTCCTTGCCTGTTATGGCCGTCACCACAGCTTGTTGGCGGAGCAGGCCGGTGACGGTGCCGTTGTGGTCCACGACGGCATATTCTCCGCCCTCCAGCTTGGCGAGGTATTGGATCAACTCCTGCCCCTTGGACCATTCGGGGACATAGGCCCCCGGCGCCAGTGCATGGGAAACCGCAGTGACCGGCGTGGTTGCCAGTGCTTCATGAGGTACCGCGGCGGCCGCCCGCGGGTCCACAAGCCCTTGCGGCTTGCCGTCCGGCCCACAAACCACGACGGCGGGACTCCCCGACGGGGCAATGGCCACCACATCCGCCACGGAGGCCGCATTCGGAAGGCCCACGGCGGGTTCTGCGAGCCCTGATGCGCTCACGAGGTAAAGGCGGCTGCGGAAGTGTGCGTGGCGGATGGAACCTGAGGCGCCCATCCAGAGGAATCCGCAGACCAGCAAGGTGATGAGCGTAAATGTGATGTCCAGGCGTACCCCCCTCAGCAAAGGCAGGACGACGAACCACAAGAACAGGGCAACGGCCACGAGGCGTCCCGACCAGCCTGCGGCGATCGCTCCTTTGTCCTGGCTGCCGGTGGCTTTCCATACCGCGGATTCCACCAGTCTTCCGCCGTCGAGCGGCGTTCCCGGGAGCACGTTGAAGATGCCGATGAGGAAGTTTGCCCACATGAGGATGTTGGCAAGCATGTCCGCAACGCCCTCGAATGAGCGACTCAGGACGAAAGGTGCCAAGGCTGCAGCCAGGACGAAATTTGCCGCCGGACCTGCCATGGCCACCACGACTGCCCGCCCCGGAGACGCGGTGAAGTTCTGGAACTGCGTATGGCCGCCCCAGAGATTGAGCACTATCTTCTCTGTGGGCCAGTTGAAGGCCTTGGCGCTCAGTGCGTGGGCGAGTTCGTGGATCAGCACCGACACAGCGAGCAGCAGGGCGTAAGCGAATGCGACGAAATACGCCCAGCCACCCAAGTAGGGGAAGTCGTGGAGCACGGCCGGACCGTAGGCGATGATGGTGAAGCCCGCGATGATGAACCATGAGTAGGCCAGATACACGGGAATTCCGGCAATTTTCCCCAGTGGTATGCCTGCCCTCTTAGGGGCCGCATGATGAGGCGCGGAGGAACTGCTCACCTAGTTGGCCCCTTCAAGCAGGCCGGCACTGGTTTCCTGCCCCGTACGTCCGGAAGCGCGCCGGGCCGCGAAGCGATCACACACCAAGCGGTCAACATCAGCTGTAGATCGGCCCACAAGGGTGTCCCACAGGACCATTCCAGGATGTTCCGGAAGGGGTACCTGGTGGGGGATGCCCACTGTGACCACTCCTGATGCGATGGCTGCCGTAGCACCCGGAACGGAGTCTTCCAAAGCAACGCAGTGGTCGATCGTCAAGGACGGGTCCTCGAGGCGGAGCCGCTCGACGGCCGTGAGGTACGCCTCCGGGTGGGGCTTACCGTGGGTGACGGTGTCCCCCGTGACAAGGAATTCAAAGTAGGGCTTGGGCAGGCTTTCCACCACCACCCGGGCCATCGGACCCTCCGACATCGTGACCAGGGCGCACGGGATGCCTGACGTGTGGAGTTCGTCCAGCAGTTCACGTGCGCCGGGACGCCACGGGACCTCTTTGCGGATCTGTTCAATCACCTGGCCGCTAAGGGTGTCCACGATCTCCCTGGCTTCGAGGCGGACACCCGCCGCCTGCAGGACAGCAGCCGAGTGGAGCAGAGATTGTCCCACAAGTTGCATTGCCTGCTGGTGCGACCAATTGCCTCCATGGGCCTCCACCAGTGACCGCTCTGCGGCTATCCAGTAGGGCTCGGTGTCCACAAGGGTGCCATCCATGTCCCAGAGCACGGCTTTGAGAAGGGGCTGGCTGGGTGAGGAATGCATGGCTTCAAGTCTACGTGGAAGCAGACGCCCGGCTTGCCGTGCTTGCGCTGTAGGCGAAGAGGGACACGCTTCCGCGTGAAATGCCATGCATACGCGAGGGTCTTGGACGTAGGGTGAATGGATGAACAGTGTGGACGGGACCCCCGAAGGACAGGACATCGCCGCTGAGCCTGAGCGATTCCTCAAGGAACCCGCGGACGGCCAGCGCGTCACCGTCATGATTGCCGCTTTTGAAGGATGGAACGACGCCGGTGAGGCTGCGAGTGATGCCCTGCATTATTTGAACAAATTGTGGGACGGCAAGAAGGTCGCCACGGTGGACGCCGAGGAGTACTACGACTTCCAATTCACCCGGCCAACCGTGCGTCGCACCTCCTCGGGGGCCAGGAAGGTCAAGTGGCCCTCGACCCGGATCTACAAGGCGGCCATTCCGGGGAGCAACGTGGACGTCGTGTTTGTCCTCGGCACGGAGCCTTCCTACCGCTGGCGTGCCTACACCACGGAGTTGCTGGTACATGCCGAAGCACTGAAAGTGGACTCGGTCATCCTGGTGGGCGCGCTGCTCGCCGATGTACCGCACAGCCGGCCCATTCCCGTGAGCACCACCACTGAGGACAGCGGGCTTCGCGAACGGCTCAACCTGGAAGCCTCCCAGTATGAGGGCCCGGTGGGAATCGTGGGTGTGTTGGCGGAGTTCGCGATGCTGGCGGGGCTGCCGACGGTTTCCCTTTGGGCGGCGGTCCCCCACTATGTTGCCCAGCCCCCCTCCCCCAAGGCCCAGCTTGCCATCCTGCACAGGATCGAAGACCTGCTGCAGGTACCCGTGGACAGCAGGGCGCTGGCAGAAGAATCCGAAGCCTGGGAACGGGGTGTGGATGAACTCGCCACGGAAGACCCCGAGATTGCGGCCTATGTGCGGCAATTGGAGGAGGCAAAAGACACGGCAGACCTTCCGGAGGCTTCCGGCGAGTCCATCGCCAGGGAATTCGAGCGCTACCTGAAGCGACGCGGCAAGGAACGGCCCTGACTGACCGGCTGGTCATAGCGCAGCTGTGTTGATGGACCAAACACCAACGGCCCTGACTGTTCGTCGGGGCCGTTGGTGTTTGGAAACGGGTTTGCTGTTGGGGTTAGAGCTCCACGCCGAGCAACGCGTTGACGGCGTCACGAACCACGGTTCGGTCCGCCGGGGAAGACTCACCGTTGTTCTTCAGTGCTTCGTTCGCCCAGTGGTCGACGACGGCAATGGCCGCCGGAGCGTTGAGGTCGTCGGCCAACTCTTGCCGCATGGAGGCCAGGAGCGGCGCCGCCGAACCGGCGGGAGCACCTTCCAAGGCTTTGCGCCAACGGGCAAGCCGGTCCTTGGCCGCTTCGAATTCCCCGTCAGTCCAGGACCAGTCCGAGCGGTAGTGGTGTGCCAGGATCGCCAGACGAATCGCGGCCGGTTCCTCTCCTGCTGCCCGGAGCTTGGAAACAAGGACCAGGTTTCCCTTTGACTTGCTCATCTTCTCGCCGTCCAAGCCCACCATTCCGGCATGCGCATAGTGGCTTGCCAGAGGCACTCCGGACAGCGAGTATGCGTGGCCGGCTCCCATTTCGTGGTGGGGGAAGACGAGGTCCGAGCCTCCACCTTGCACGGTGAAAGGCGCGGGCAAGTACTTCTGGGCAATGACGGTACATTCAATGTGCCAGCCGGGCCGGCCATCTCCGAGGGACGCTCCAGGCCAGCTGGGTTCACCGTCCCGGGCGACCCGCCACAGCAAAGGATCGAGGGGGTGCCGCTTGCCCTGCCGGCCGGGGTCGCCTCCGCGTTCGGCAAACAAGGCCAGCATCTCTGCTTCGCCCAGTCGGGAAACGTCTCCCAGCGTCCAGGCATCTGTGGCGTCAGAGCGCTTGCCTGCAGCTTCGACGTCGTAGTAGACATCACCGTCCGGCTCGCCGTCAGAACCGGGCACGCGGTAGGCGACGCCGTCGGCGATGAGGCGCTCAATGGCGGGGACAATGTCCGGTATGGACTCCACGGCCCCGATGTAATGGTCAGGTGCCACCACGTTCAAGGCGTCCATGTCTGTGTGGAACAGTTCGATCTGGCTCTGCGCCAGCTTACGCCAGTCCACGCCCGTGGCCGTGGCACGCTCAAGCAGGGGGTCGTCGATGTCCGTGACGTTCTGGACATAGTCCACCCGGACGCCGGCGTCCCGCCACGCGCGGTTCAAGAGATCGAATGCGACGTAACTGGCTGCGTGGCCCATGTGCGTGGCGTCGTACGGCGTGATGCCGCAGACATACATTGATTGCTCCGCATGCTGCTCGACTTCCATCACGCGGCCGAGGGCCGTGTCATAAAGACGAAGTGCCGGCATGCTGCCGGGCAGGTCAGGAACAGGGCGGGAGGTCCACGATTTCACGAGTCAACCTTAGTGCTAGGGGCTGATCACATTGAAACCGAGCAGGACATACAAGGCCAGGCCGAGGAGTATCCGGTACCAAACGAAGAGCCGGTAACTGCGCGTTGAAACGAACTTCAGGAACCAGCCGATGATGATGTAGCCCACGACGAAAGCGATGACTGTGGCCAGCGCGGTTTCCGGCAGGCCATAGGGGCCGGCAAGTCCCTCATTGGAAACGGTCTTGTAAAGCTGGAAAAGGCCGCTGCCGAAGACGGCCGGAATCGCCAGGAGGAAGGAATAGCGTGCGGCGGCCTCGCGGGTATAGCCCATGAGGAGGCCGGCTGTGATCGTGCCTCCGGAGCGGGAGACCCCGGGAATCAAGGCCATCGCCTGGGCAAAGCCGTACAGGATGCCGTGCTTGTAGCTTAGCTGGGTGAGATCCCGCTCTTGGCGGCCGATGGCGTCTGCCACGGCAAGGATCATGCCAAACACAATGAGCATTGTGGCGACGATCCACATGCTCCGCAGGACCGACTCGATCTGGTCCTGGAACAACAGGCCGAGAACAATGATGGGGAGGCTGCCCAGGATCACGAGCCATCCCATGCGGGCATCGGGATTGTTCCTCTCGACTTTCCCGGTCAAGGAGCCGAACCATGCGCCGATGATGCGTACGATGTCCCGCCAGAAATACACGATGACCGCGGTCTCGGTGCCCAACTGGGTGATGGCCGTGAAGGCAGCTCCGGGGTCGGCAGCGTTCGGGAGGAACGAGCCCACGATCCGCAGATGCGCACTTGACGAGATCGGGAGGAATTCGGTGAGGCCCTGCACCAGGCCCAGCAAGGCTGCTTCTATCCAGTTCACGTGAATAGACCCTACGTCATGAAGACCGGGAACTCCCCGTAAGCTAGCAGCATGCAGCAGCGCTATGTCGGCAACAGCGGGTTCCGGGTCTCCTCTTTGTCCCTTGGCACAATGTCATGGGGCCACGAGACGGACGAACAGGACGCCGCCGAGCTGCTCCAGGCATTCGTGGGGGCAGGCGGCACTGTCATCGACACCGCCGCATCGTACGCCCAGGGCCAGGCGGAAGCCATGCTGGGATCGATGCTTGGCGACGTTGTCGCCCGCTCCGAAGTGGTCATTTCCACGAAAGCCGGTGTGTCGTCGTCGGAATCTCGACGCAGCGTGAATGCCTCTCGGGGGGAGCTGTTGTCCGCGCTCGACGCCAGCCTTGCGCGGCTCGGCACGGACTACATCGACATTTGGTTCGTCCATGAATGGGATGCAAACGTGCCCTTGGAGGAAACTCTTTCGGCGCTGGAATTCGCCCAACGTTCCGGGCGCGCCCGGTACGTGGGGATCTCGAACTACAACGGATGGCAGACTGCGAAGGCGGCGGCCGTGGCGGGATTCACCCTGGTTGCCAATCAATCCGAGTACTCCCTGGTGCAGCGCAAGGCCGAGAACGAACTCATTCCGGCCGTTGAAGACGCAGGACTCGGTTTGATGGCTTGGGCCCCGCTTGGCCGGGGTGTGCTCAGCGGTAAATACCGCGGACAACTTCCCGCCGATTCCCGCGCCGCCCAAGGCCGCTTGGCGGGCTACGTTGAGCCGTACCTGGAAGCGCATGCTTCCCGGGTGGTGGAGGCCGTTGCCATGGCAGCCCGCGGGCTTGGCCGTTCACCCTTGGACGTCTCCCTGAGCTGGCTGCTCTCGCGTCCGGGCGTTGCAACAGCCATCGTCGGTGCACGGAACGCAGTCCAGCTCAAGGAATTGCTGGATGCACAATTAACCATTCTGCCTGCGGAAATTTCCCGGGCGCTCGAAGACGTTTCGTCTTCGGGCTGAACGTCACGGTTCCCGTTCTATCGCCTGTCAAGGATGTCCAGCAAATAATTGCCGTAACCGCTCTTCGAGAGTTTTGCGGCCTGCCGGCGTAACTCGTCATCATCCAGGTAGCCCATGCGCCACGCCACCTCTTCAGGCGCGCCGATCTTCAGGCCCTGCCGGTTCTCGGTAGTGCGGACGTAGTTGGATGCGTCATTCAGGTCTCCGAAAGTACCGGTATCCAGCCACGCCGTGCCACGGGGAAACTTCTGTACATGCAGCTTGCCAAGCTCCATGTATTGGCGATTGATGTCCGTGATCTCCAGTTCCCCGCGAGCGGACGGCTCCAGGTCCTTCGCCATGGACACGACGTCGTTGTCGTAGAAGTACAAACCGGGCACGGCGTAGTTGCTCTTGGGCTGCAACGGTTTCTCCTCGATGGAGATGGCCAAGCCGTCCTCGTCAAACTCCACCACGCCGTACGCTGAAGGATCCTTCACCCAGTAGCCAAAGATGGCTCCACCCTCTACGTCGGCATATTTGCGGAACTGGTTGCCCATACCGGGGCCGTTGAAGATGTTGTCTCCGAGGATCAACGCAACCTTCCCGTTGCCGATGTGCCGTTCTCCCAAAATGAATGCCTGGGCCAATCCGTCGGGCGTGGGTTGCTGGGCGTAGCTGAGGTTAATCCCGAATTGGGAACCGTCCCCCAGCAAATTCTTGAACTGGGGTGCGTCAGTGGGAGTAGTTATTACCAGAATGTCCCTAATGCCCGCAAGCATCAGCGTGCACAAAGGATAATAAATCATGGGCTTGTCGAATACAGGCACCAATTGCTTGCTGATTCCAAGCGTAATCGGATGAAGTCTGGAGCCGGTGCCACCCGCCAGGACGATTCCGCGCATTTAGTTGTCCCTCCCGCTGCACACAGCCGCAATTCGCGGCTACGCTATGGCCATGCAGAGAATCCTTGTCACCGGCGGGGCCGGATTCATCGGATGCAACTTTGTCCACTACATCATGGAGCACACACGCCTTCATGTCACGGTCCTGGACAAACTGACTTACGCCGGCAACCTCGAATCCTTGTCCGGGTTGCCGTCGGGACGCTGTGAATTCGTCCGGGGAGATATCTGTGATGCGGAGCTGGTAGAAGCGCTGACTGCCGGGGTCGACGCCGTTGTCCACTTCGCAGCCGAATCCCATAACGATAATTCGTTGGAGGAGCCGCGTCCCTTTGTCGACACCAATGTGGTGGGAACCTTCACGCTCATCGAGGCTGCACGGAAGCACGGAACGCGCTTCCACCACATCTCCACCGATGAGGTTTATGGCGATCTGTCCCTCGACGACCCCCGGCGGTTCACGGAGGACTCTGTCTACCGTCCCACGAGTCCGTACTCTGCTACAAAGGCCGGATCCGACATGCTGGTACGCGCGTGGGTTCGGTCCTTCGGGCTCAAGGCGACCATCAGCAATTGCTCGAACAACTACGGCCCTTACCAGCACGTCGAGAAGTTCATCCCGAGGCAAATCACCAATCTGCTGGACGGCAACAGGCCCCGGCTCTATGGTGAGGGTCGCAACGTCCGGGACTGGATCCATGTGGAGGATCACTCATCGGCGGTGGCCACAATCCTTCTGGATGGTCGCATTGGAGAAACCTACCTGATTGGCGCCGACGGAGAGCGCTCCAACCGGGAGGTCGTGGAGAAGCTGCTCATCCTCATGGGAAGGGGGCCGGAAGACTACGACCTCGTGACGGATCGGCCCGGCCACGACCTCCGCTATGCAATCGACTCCAGTAAGCTGCGCGAAGAGCTCGGGTGGGTGCCCCGGTTTGGTGATTTCGATGCGGGTCTGGCGGACACTGTTCAGTGGTATCGGGAGAACGAAGATTGGTGGCGGCCGCATAAGGCTGCGACCGAAAGCAAGTACGTCGGACAGGGCCACTAGCAATGGAACAAGCCCGCGGGTTAAAGACCAAAACCACTCCCATTCCCGGGCTGGTCCTGCTGGAGTTACCGGTTCACGGAGACGATCGGGGCTGGTTCAAGGAGAATTGGCACCGGAGCAAGATGATGGCCTTGGGGGTGCCGGATTTCGGTCCGGTGCAGAACAACATCTCCTTCAACTCCCTGCGCGGTACCACCCGGGGCATCCATGCTGAGCCGTGGGATAAGTTCGTCTCCTTGGCATCCGGCCGCATTTTCGGCGCTTGGGTTGACCTCCGCGACGGTCCCACGTTCGGGACGCTGTTCCATGCAGAGATGACGCCGGAGGATGCTGTGTTTGTTCCCCGCGGCGTGGGAAATGCGTTTCAGACACTTGAAGACGGCACTGCCTACACCTACCTGGTCAACGACCATTGGAGCCTGGACGCGCAGGCGGAGTACACCTTTTTGAACGTCGGTGACCATGATGTGGCTGTGCCGTGGCCGATACCTTTGGATCGAGCCATCCTTTCGCCGCAGGACCGCGGGCATCCGGCCTTATCCGATGTGACGCCCATGCAGGCCCGCCGGACACTGGTGCTGGGAGCGGACGGGCAACTCGGACGGGCGCTGCGGCAAGAGTTCCAGGGCGACCCCACGGTGGACTTTGCAGGTAGGGCGGACTTCGATATCACGGCCGAAGAGCCGTACCGCAGTACAGAGTGGCGTAAGTACTCCGCCATCATCAACGCCGCAGCTTTCACCGCTGTGGACGCGGCGGAGACGGCGGAAGGTCGCGCGGCGGCCTGGCGCATCAACGCAGGCGCGGTCGCCCGCCTGGCGAGAACCGCCGTCGAACATTCTTTGACTCTGGTGCATGTGTCCAGTGACTACGTGTTCGATGGCACTGCGCCGGTCCACCAGGAGGAGGAGGCCCCGAGTCCACTTGGCGTCTACGGCCAGACGAAGGCTGCCGGAGACGCGGCAGTTGCCGCAGTCCCGCGCCACTACATCGTGCGGAGCAGTTGGGTTGTGGGAGCCGGGCGTAACTTTGTGCGAACCATGGCGGCACTTGCTGCGCAGGGTGCCACGCCCGCTGTGGTTGATGACCAGTGGGGTCGTTTGACGTTCGCGTCGGACATTGCCGCGGGAATTCGTCACCTTCTGACCGGCAATTCACCCTATGGCACGTACAACATCAGCAATGAGGGTGAACCCCAGACGTGGGCGGCCATCGCGCAGGACGTGTACCGCCTGTGCGGGGCCGACCCCGGGAAAGTCTCGCCCATCAGCACAGCCGAGTACGCAAAACCCGGGACCGCTCCGCGTCCAAGGAGCAGTGTCCTGGACCTGTCGAAAATCAAGGACACAGGATTCAGCCCGCCCCCGGCGCATTCGCGGTTGGAAGCGTATGTGCTATCTGAAACTCCGAGCTAGGAGGAGGTCCGCGCCCGTCGTGCGACCAAGGTCTTCGCCAGGTCCTTCAGCCGGGAAGGCTTACGAAGGAGCCGGAGGAGAATCCTGGCCGTCCCAAGGATTTGATCGTAGATGCGGGCGGGGAGACTATCGTCGACATCGAGTTGCACGGAAAAATGCGGGGCGACGGCGCCGGCACTGGTCCGGAGGCCGACCACCTCATTGAGGACGTTTCCTCCGTGGATGACCTGCAGCCACATGGGGTGTTTGGTGCGGACGTTCAGCACGGGAGCGTGGGCGTCGATGCGGTAGTGGTGTTCGACGAAAACCGTTGCGGGACGATTGTCTGCCGACCTCTCGATCAAGCTTGAAAAGGGATTCATGGTGTATGGGCGCAAATATAGTTTTCGTTCGGCGTATTGCGCGCCGTTCACAAGGTTTATGAAGGCTGCTTCCTGGCTTTCAAAGCATCCTTGTATCGTCTCAATGAAATCATTTGCAACCGCGTCGTCGTTGTCCACCCTCGTGGTGATGACGTAGGGGGTAGAACAAAGACGTCCTATCGTCTCGCTCAAAAACTCTTGCGAAAATGGCCCATCCACGTAAACGGGGTGAAAAGTGTCCTCAGCGAGCCCGTCAATTTCCTCGCGCAGCCAGGTTGGGCTGAGGGAATCGAAGAAGACCAGCCAGGTAAACCGATTTTCGGTCTGGTGTCGAAAGCCCGGAATGCAGTAGTCCTTGAATAGACGGACGCGTTCCTGCAGCCAAGCATCGGTGGGCTCCGCTTTATGGTAAAAACTGCGGACATTGAAGCGGGTAAGCACAAAGTGTGTTGCAGAACCGTCCAAACAGTCTGTGATCTCGCTGCCCATTGCCATCCTTATGAGGTCCGGGTTACCCGCCTGTGCCGACACAGGGCATCCTCCCCCGGCAGGAGCCATCATGCAATACCCGATGCCGGCCTTGTTCCGGCTCTGGCGCACATCGGCAGATGGTCCTACAGTTGTCCTACGGCAGCCTCCAAGAGGTGGCCAGGGAGACAATTCAAGAGAACCGGTCGGTCGGCGCACGCTGTCCGGCCTGCTGTGGTCCAGGCAGTGCAGCAGTTTGGACCACAGAACATGGCCATGTCATGCGCTTGAAACCCGGAACCTGGAGCCGAGAATGCTGCAACCACGGATTATGCCGTCCTGGACCGTCCCTGCCCCTGTATCAGCACGTGCCCGACAATGGGTGGGCTTGGGCGGTGTCCCGGTGAAGCTGATGGAATTCCAGGATGCGCTGCAGGAAATAACGGCCCGCGCCGGTGACGCGGACTCGCCCCCGTTGGGCGTCTGTTCGGCAAATCTCGACCACATCCTTCACTTTGGTGCAGGAGGCCGATGGAACGGCGCCATGGAAGCGCATACCTCCGTTGAGTGGTTAACGTTGGTTGACGGAGCCCCGCTGGTGGCCCAGGCAGCCCGGCTTACCGGACGGCAATGGCCGCGCTTGGCGGGAAGCGACCTCGTGCAACCGCTCCTGGATGAGGCCGAGCGTCACGGCCTCACAGTGGGCTTCCTTGGCGGTTCTGAGCGCGCCCAGGAATTGATCCGTGACAGGTTCGCGTTGGACCGCCCAAACCTCCAGGTTGTTGGATGGTGGGCTCCGGAGCGCGCTGTCATCAGCGATGAGCGGGCGTCGTTGGAACTTGCGGCGCGGATAGCGGAAGCTGCGCCGGACATCCTCGTGGTGGGCTTTGGCAAGCCCCGGCAGGAATTGTGGATCAGCACATACGGACACCGGACTGGAGCGAAGGTGCTGCTGGCATTTGGTGCAGTGGTGGATTTTCTTGCCGGACACGTACGGCGGGCGCCCCGATGGATCCAAAGCCACGGGTTGGAGTGGGCTTGGCGGCTCATGCTCGAACCTCGAAGGCTCGCCCGCCGATACCTGGTGGACGGCCCCGAGGCCTATCTGCGGTTGCGTAGGGACAGCTCCGTTTCAATGGTGCCGGACGTTGGGGTTGCCGGAAGCACTTATGGGGATTCACAGGAGGCGGATCCCGGGGACGTACCAACGAGCCCTCCCAATCGCCAGGTCCACCCGTTCCTGCCGGCATCAGCGGACGCCGACGTCGCCGTCGTCGTTGTGACCTATAACAATTCCGACGACGTCGGTCCCCTGATCTCAAGCCTGAGGCGCGAAACCGCCGACCAGACGATGAAAGTCGTCGTGGCTGATAACTCCCCCGATGACCGGACGTTGGCGGAGCTGGCGAACCACGCGGACGTTATTGCGGTGAGCACCGGTGGAAACCTCGGCTACGCGGGCGGGATCAATGCAGGGATGAGGGCTGCCGGCAAGGCCGGCGCCTACCTCGTGCTGAATCCTGATTTGCGGCTTGAGAGCGGCGCGGTGGCAGCAATGAGGCGAAGGATGCGCGATTCCGGAGCGGGAGTGGTGGTCCCTGCATTGCTTGACTATGACGGCAGCATCTACCCCTCTTTACGGCGTGAGCCCAGCGTGACACGGGCTTTGGGGGATGCGGCGTTTGGCAGCCGTCTTCCTGGAAGGCCGGGTTGGCTCTCCGAAATGGACTTCGACGATGAGAGCTACAGGTACCCGCATACCGTCGACTGGGCTACCGGGGCGGCGTTGCTGATCAGCGAACACACTGCCTCGACAGTGGGTGATTGGGATGAGCAGTTTTTCCTGTATTCGGAAGAGACCGATTTTTGCCGTCGGGCACGGCAAGCCGGACACCCGGTGTGGTTCGAGCCCAGGGCAAGGATGTGGCATGAACGCGGCGGCTCGGGAACGTCTCCACAATTGACTGCGCTCCTGTCCGTGAACCGGGTTCGCTACGCAGCGAAGCACCAGCCGCGTGGCCGGGCCTGGCTCTTCAGGGCTGCCGTGTGCGCCGCCGAAGTGGCACGGCTAAGCAAGCCCGGCCATCGGGAAGCCGCAGCGGCTGTGATGGATCGACGGCGTTGGAGTGCTCTCCCGCACGCCACGCAGAAAGTTTTTCCGGAGGTGGGTCTGCTTTCAGGGGCTGTCATTATTCCGGCGCATAACGAGGCCACGGTCATCGCCCGCGCGCTCGACAGCCTCAAGCCAGTCATCGAAACCGGCACGGTTGATGTCATCGTCGCGTGCAATGGCTGCACCGACGACACCGAGTCCATTGCTTCCCGGTACTCCGGCGTGAAGGTCCTCACAGTGCCCGTCGCCTCCAAAATTGCTGCCTTGAACGCGGCGGACAGGGCTACGGACCGGTGGCCCCGACTCTACCTGGATGCGGACATTGAGCTCAGCCCCCTCGCGTTGCGCGATGTTTTCTTGGCCCTTAAGGCGGGCCCGCTCCTGGCCGCAAGGCCCGCCTTCCGCTACGACACCAGCGGCGCATCGCGGATCGTCAGGTCCTACTACAGGGCTCGAAACCGGATTCCCGGCAATGCGCAGGGGCTCTGGGGTGCCGGAGCGTACGGTCTGAGCTTCCACGGGCATGCCAGACTTGGTGAATTTCCAGCTCTGACCGGCGACGACCTGCACGTGGACCAGTTGTTCCAGCCCGACGAGAAAGCCGTCTTGGCGACCGAACCCGTGGTGGTCAGGACGCCCCGTACAGCGGGTGACCTGCTCGCTGTCCTGCGGCGGGGCTACCGCGGTAACGCGGAGCACAGAGCTGCCATAGGGCCTGCCGCTTCGCCGGCGGCGTCGAGCATGCCTTCCTCCGTGCTGACGTTGGTGCAGCTGATGCACGCCACCCGTGGCCCCGTGAGCGCACTCGATGCCCTTGTCTACATGGTCTTCGCCGTTCTCGGTCGCCGTGGAGCCAGGCGGGCATACCTTGGCGCAGGTTCCTGGGAACGCGATGAGAGCAGCAGGGGCTAGCTGGTCTCCGCGGCGACGCTGCTCCGTCCGGCCCGGAAACCTCGTTTGGCCGGTGCCTGCGACAGCTCGACGGCATTGGCGTGGACTTTGTCGATGAAGTCTTCCAGGCGGTGATATTGCTCAACATAGGCGCGTCCCCGACGACCCATCTCTTCGGCCGACTCCGGGTCGGCCAGGAGGGACGCGATGCATTCCTTCAGTGCTGTCGCGTCCCCGGGTGGAACGAACACGCCGTTGACCGAGTCCTTGATGACGTCCACCTGGCCTGCGGTCCGGGACGCAACAACCGGTCTTCCCATGGCCATGGCCTCAAGGATCACGTTCACCCCCGCGTCGATGTCTGTCGGCAGCAGAGGGACCACCACGACTTTTGCGGCGGCATACGATTCGCGGAGCTCGAGCGGACTGTGGGACCGGACTTCACAGTTCCGGGGCCAGCCTGTCTCTTCGCGCACGTCGGTCGTGATGATCTTGTACCCGTTCAGGGCGACAACCAACGAGGCAGCTATCCGGACCGGAACGTCCAGGTCGGCGACTGCCTTGGCGAAAGTCGGGAAATCCCTTTGCGTTGATCCGGCCGAAAAGATGATGCTGTGCCGGGATGGCTTCGGGGCGAAGAACTGTAAGTCGACGGGATGCCGAACGAGGACGACGTCCTCCGGTTTGAAGCCGATGTGGTTGACGGCAACGCCCTGCTGGATCGAACTCCACGTCACGATTCTGTCGATTCCGGCGCGGACGAACTTCAAGGGCCAACGGACGGCCGGTTTCGACAACCAAAACATGAGCGCCAGGTGCGGCGTCTTGACGCGAAGGATAGCGAACAGGGCCGCAAGCGCCACAGAGTGGCGCTCCGACCAGGTGATGACCACGTCGTAGGAGGGGCTGAGGCGGGTGGCTTCCAAGGCTTGTGCCGCGAACGACGGTAGGCGCTTGTAGAGCCGGGACCTCAATCCTGTGACCTGCTCAAGTGCGTTCTCGTCAAGGACATCGCAATTTAGCGTTTCCTCGAAGAGCAAGCTCCGCGGCCCGGCTCCGGAGAGCTCCATGCGGCGGCGCTCCTCACGTGTAACGGTCGAACGTCCGCGGGTTTTGACGAGAAGGATCCTCGGCGCTGTGCTGCCGGGTTCCCCGCCGCTGGTTCCCCGCTCCGTTGGAAACATCACGCGCCCTTCTTTGCACGTCGGAAGACATGCTCCATTAGCTTGTTTGCAGGGAAGAGCCGCGAGTCGGCGGGGGCATCTCCCCCGAGCTCATCCTGCACGATCCTCCACACGGCACCGGCCATGCCCAGCATGAAGAACAGCATCGCCGCCGCCATCGGGAATGAGAGTCCGTCGAAGAAGGCGAAAGTTACGGCAACTGCCGTCAGGGATGCCAGGACGGCCTGGCTGGCCTGACGCAGCTCGTCTCCCTTGGCGTTGCGTCGGGCACGCCAAGCGCACGCAAGTCCGGCGACTATCAAGATCACAAACATGCACAAGCCGACTATTCCAAGTTCTACAAGGAGCCCCAGGTACTGGTTGTCCACGATGACGTACTCGGGCAGGAAGGTTCCAAAACCGCGCCCGAAGATGGGGTTGTTTTCCACCATGCCGAACGCTGTGGAGTAGCCGTTCGTCCTGGAGGTGATGCTGGTGTCGTCCGCGCCAACTGTGAAGAGCCCCCTAAGGGTCCCGAGCATCCCGGGCGTGACGAGGTAGATCACTCCGAGCATGCCGACGAGCGCCACGTAGGCCCGGCGCCGTATCGTCCGGCTCCAGGCGGGAACCAAGAATATAAAGGCTATCGCAACGGCGATCAATGCGGACCTGGAGACGGACATCACTGAGGCGACCGCGATGGCGCCCACTGGCAGCCATCGGAGGAGGAGATTCCTCCCGGTGTCGGTGATAGCCAAGGTCAGGGCCATGGGAAAGGAGCTGGACAGGACAACACCGTACTCCAGTGGATGGGCGGCCATACCTGCGGCCCGGATGAAGCCGCCCCTGACGTCGATGTTGGCGAGTTCGGCGCTCGGTGACAACCCCGGGATGGAAATCCAGTCGATGAGCGACGCGCCGGTGGCAAACTGGAGCAAGCCAAGGACTGCCGTAAATGTACCCACGAGCACCACTCTGCGCATGATCGCGAACAATCCACGGCGGTTTTTTACGCCGTCGTGGATGAGGAGGAGTATTCCTGCCCATGCCAGCAGCCGGATGAGTCCGCCGTCGGCGGGGCTGGACTCTTTCTCGGGCAAGCCCTGCAGCATGGCGATGGCGTAACTTGCGACAGCGACTCCAAGGAAGAGTGCCAGGGCGAGGCGTACGGGGCGGCGCCCCACCGCTTCGGGGGTGGTGCGGTTCACCTGATACAAAATCCACCACATCAGGGCAAGCAGCGCCCACAGTGTGGTTAAGCGCCCCACGGTGCCCAAGGCGGCAACTGTCAGGTGGGAAGGAACGGCACACGTCACGACGAGGAAGACCGTGGCGAAGGTAACCACGTCCGAACGCTCCGGGGACTGGCCGTCCCGGTTTACCGTTTGTTCCCCCATTCCGGGGGTTCTCGACAGTTCCCGCATGCTCCTACACCACCGTCGCTTCACTGAGGCGGCGGCGGGAAGCCAGGAGGTTGTCCAGGGCTACACAGACCGCCACGGCGGCCGCTCCCGTCAGGAAGAGCCAAGCGCCGGCACCCTTGAGCCGGTCGGTTTGGGTTCCGCCGCCGAAAATGATCTCCGGACTCGATGGCGTGGTCACGGTCGAGATCAGGCTGGAGCGGACGTTGCCTTCCTCCTGCAGGGTGGCAGTTTCGTCATTGATCCGTTCAATGACTCCCGCGAGGACTTGGTTGACCCGTTCTGCGCTGGAATCGACCACTTGCACCACCAGGACCGGTCGGCTGAAACTCTTGGTCCATTGCCCTCCGGCGTTGGGAAGAGTCACGGAGAACCCTTGCTTGACGCCGGCTCCGTGGAGGGTGCCACGCGACATGACGAGATTGACCGAATCAGAGTCATCATTGACGCGTCTCTCCACCAACGCGGCGAAGGGCACGAGCGCGGCAATATCTCCGCCTGGAATCCAGTAGGCAGGGTCGCTGTTCCCCGCCACGAACGAAACTTCCACCTGCGCCCAATACACCGGTTCCAGGGAGCGTATGACGCCCAGCCCGGCCAAACCCAGCAGCAGGACTGCAACGGCGGCATACCACCGCCTTCGCAGAATCCGGAGAACTGTATGGGAGGTCATGGTCACGAGGGCCGTTGCGTCAACGGGACCGGCGGCGTCACTTCATTGGACAGGGACACTTGGGGGGTGGACCGGCTCATGATGCGGGCCGTCCGAGTCCGTGCGGAGCCCTCCTTCATCGAAGACGTGGCCGCGGAACCGGCCAGTGCAGGAACCCTGTCCGAACCCGGGTGGCCGGCGTCCGCAGCGTTCCCGATGCTGCGTCGACGCCTTTTGGACGTGCCGGACGTTCCGGTACCGGCTCGCTCCCTGCGAGCCCTCAGCAGTCCATCGAGCAGGACGCTCGCAACCAGTGTAAGACCAACACCTCCGGCTCCCGAGACGAGAAGGAGTTGGGTACGTGCTTTCGCCTCCGGGACCGCCCGGCTATCAGCCAGGAGGGTCATGGTGGAAATCCTCGACTCTTCCGGGACGTTGAGGGCTTCCTGCATGCCGGTCAAGGAGACAGGAGCCTGTGCCATGACCGCCCGCATGACAGCCACTGATTCGTCCGGGTTGGACGAGGTGGCCGTGATGAGCAGGATGGCGCCGCTCGTATTACGGTCGGTCTCGGCAGTGTAGGTCGCGTCGGAGAAACCGGCCATGATCCTGCCGCGGATTTCTTCGGATGAGAGTCGCCGGGTCAGGATGTCGAGTGCTTCACCCATGCCACCGAGGTTGAGGTATGGATTTCCTTCGGGCCCGACACTGTTGCTCGACGGCATGATCACGAGGCTAGCTTGTGCTTTGTATTTCTCCGGTGCGTTCTGTTGGACCTGGAGACAAAGGGCAAGCGTCATAAGAAGGCCGAGCACCACTAAGTACCATCTCCGCGCGAGGCTTTTCAATATTGATTTTATTTGCATCGTGTATTCTCCCGCCGGGTGTTCCTCAGAAGTACTTTCACCTTGTCAATTCCCGCAGGCCCGAGCAGCCGGACGATGGCCGCTTTGACTGCACTCCTGAGAGTGTCCCGGAGCATGCGGGAGGGGCGTCGGAAAAGGGCATCGCGCACAAGGTCGATGCTCGTGACGCTGCCGGCGTCGTCAAGCAGCCCGGGAAACCGGCGGACAAAGGGCCGCGGGGAAACCAGCCGTCCGCGAACCCTGTTGCTGACATTGGAACCGTGGACACTCTGCAACCAAGCCGGGGGTCCATCGATGTCCTTGATCGCCATGGCCTTGCCGAGCTGGTCATGCCAGGCGGACCAGCACGTGGCGGGAGCGGACCACACGGACCTTACTGAACAGAAGGCGTTCCGGTGGTCGCGTCGCAGGTAGACCGAGGGACCTTCCTTGACCAGTCCTGAAGCCAGGTAGATCGCGGTGGGAAGCTGCTCGCAGTCAGCGGCTTGGACGCGCGCCACAAAATCGACCGCCAAGCCGTCGTCGTTATCGACATTGGAGGTCAGCAGTTCCGGCGAGCGCCTGCCGGTAACGTGCGCGATGTCCTCAAGGAGCTCGTCAGTGGAGACCTCGGCGCGGAATACTGGGGTGAAGATGCCGTCCGTGTTGAGGGTGTGGATTCGTTTGGTCAACCATTCGGGGCTTTCCGGATCAAAGTAGACGATCCAGTGGAATGCCTTTTCTGTTTGGGCCCGGACGGAAGGGACGCAGTACTTCTCGAAGAGTTCCACCCGTTCCCGAAGCCATCCGTCTTTTGCGCGGATCAAGCTTTCGAAGCCTTTTGAGGGAAGGTTGAAGCGGGTCAGGAGGACGTGGTCGACGGCGGCGGACCGGTCGGTTGTTGCGTCGCCGGGCGGGAGTAGATCCGTTGCGGCGCCGCGCCTGTTCCGGTTTTGGTCTTCCCCGGAGAGGAAACGCTCGATTGTGGTTGCCCTGGCATCCCAGCTGTGGGCGCTGGCGACGGCCCGGACATCGTGCCGAAGTTCCGGGGACATGGGTTGGTGGAGGGCCTCGAGGACGTGCCGCGTGAACATGGCGGGTGACGTTGCGCGGGCGATGGCCGGGGAGTCGATCCACCGGGTGGATGGCAAGTCCGTGGCTACTACCCGAAGCCCCGCGGAAAGATATTCAAGGGTCTTGAGGGGAAAGCTGGACCTGTTGAACTCTGTGTCGGCATATGGCGTGATACCGACCGCTACTGTGTGCAGTAACCGTGTGACCTCATCTTGCGGGGTGAGGCCGCGCCAATCCACGTTTGGCCGGGTCAATATTGCGTCCAGCCGTGACCGGAATGCCGGGTCCTCGTCGGCCCGCGGCCCGATGACGAGAAGCGGCACGTTGGTCTCCGCCACAGATTCCAGCATGTCAAGGTCCAAACGTCGGGTGAGCTGGCCAACCAAGGCAACTACGGGACGGCGTTCTGTGCCGTTTGGTGCCGCTGCGGGGCCGCAGCCGTTGGGCAGGACTTCCACGGGCCTTCCGGAGAGTTTCGAGATCTTGGCGGCGAGTCCTTCGGAAACGGCGGAGATGACGTCCGCGGAGCGGATGTTCGCTTGCAGCACTTGCAGCAGGTGGGACGGGGCGAAGCCCATGAGGCTCGCCCCGGCCAACCAGTCATCGGTCAGGTGAAGGAGGCGTGTGCCGCCCGGTTGTGATGGGAACAGCATGATCGGCGAGGCGTTCACGATCCCTGCGATGCGGCTGTCCGCCCTGCGGATTGCCGCATCGATGCAACGCCGCACCACGGCATCTGTTGAGTGCCGGACCACTGGCTTGCTGACGCCTGGCAGCGCTGGAACGCGGAGCCGGGCGATGTCGGGTTCCACGTCCTCCGGCGCTCCGCGGAGGCTGCGTAGGAGGTGGCAACGGACGTCGGCATAGCCATGGAGGGGAACCGGATGATCTACCCACAGGACGTTGTTGCTGCGGGAGAGGGACCTGGCCAGCATCTTGTCGGTTCCCGGGAGGCTGTCCCAACGGGTTCCTGACATGTAGATGATCGTGTCCATCAAAGACTCCGTCCACGGGCAGCGGCAGTGGCCTGTGCTGCCACGGGCACCGCATTGAAGTCGTCGGCGGTGTTGCTGCCGAAATGCTTGTTATACCGGCGCCGGCCCACATAGGCGGCGTATCTGAGGGCCCCTGCTGTTTCGGCGACGAACGATGAAGACGTCCAGCCGCCGTCGTGCAGCAAGTTTTGGTAGAAACTGACCTGAACCCTCGCGGCATTGCTCAGAGAGAACCTGTCTTCAACCACGGCGCGTCCAAATGCGCCCAACCGCTCCCGTTCGGTCTTGCTGGTGAGCAACGGTCCGAGGATGGAAACCAGCCGTTGGGTGCCGGTCGCGGCTCCCTTGCCAAGGCCGTACCACCCCTGCCATAGGAATTCCCCCAGGGTTTCGGCGGTCAACAGCTCCCAGTATCCGGATTCCCCTTGGACGATCAGCGGTTTGCCGAATGACATTCCGCGCAGCGCGGAACTGCCCATGCCCACGACGACGTCGGCCGCGGCGTACGCCGGCCGGGGATCCGGAATTTCACCGGTCAGGACAACAACGGACCGTTGGAGCCTGTTGTTGATGGCTGCGGCCCGCTCAAGCGCTTGGCCCATTCCGGGTCCATCGCCCACGACGACCAGCCGGACATCCTTGTGGAGGGCCAATTTTGCGACGGCGTCCATCGCCGACAGTATTCCCTCCAGTTTGAGCTCCCGGGCCAGTCGCGAGACGCAAACGACGGTCAACGCTCCGTCAGTCAAACCGAAGCGTTCCCGAAATTCGCCGGGCACGTCAATCGCTGCGGCGTGGTTGGCGAAGGTGTCTACGGGAGGTTCCAGCAGACCCAGCCGTCGGCGGCCATAGGCCTTCTCGACCTGGAGTATCTGTTCGGTGCCCACGAGCAGCGGCATCGATTTGGGGATGAACGGGGCAACGGCCATGGACATGACGGTTGCAACGCTGATGGTGCCCGGCATCACCCGTGATGCCAGGAGGCATTCCAACGCGGGCGGCCACTCGTAACCATGGAGGACGTCAATGCCCCTGTCGTGGGCCAGTTGGCGTAGCGCCCGGCAGACAGAAGGTGAGGGACGCTTCCGTGGCGTAGGGGCCGCCACGAATTCCAGGTCCAGTTCCCGCACCTTGTGCATCAGGGGGCCTGGTTGGCCAAAAACGATGACGTGGTGGCCAAGATCCCGCACCGCGGCTCCCAGTTCGATGGCATTAAGCTGGCTGCCACCGATGCGGAGGTCATGTGGGTACACGAGGATTTTCATGCGGGGACCTCTTGTCCATGGGTGATGCGGCGCAGGAGCTTGATGTCCCCTAGCCGCAGCACGATCGATGCCGCGATGGCCGGCAAGCCGACCACAAGGCACGCGCCTACCGCCAGGAGGGGATCCGCGATCGACGATGCAACGAGAAAGGTCACTGCACCGGCTGCAACGGAGATGGCAAGCGGTGCCCCCAGCGGCAAGAGGAGTGCACCAAGTGGCATACCGGCTCCTGCGAGCGCCTTCAAGTACAACGGTGTCGTCACTGCCGCGGCCACCACCAAGGGGGCGGCTGCGAGTCCGGTGAGTCCGGCGATGTTCGCGCCGAAGAGCAGCGCCGGGAACAGGACCAGCAGCGACAGGACCTGGACGCCCAGGATGGAAACGGATTTCTTGAGGACAACGAGGAAGTCGTAGATGAGCTCGTGAAGGACTTTGAAGACGGCGACGGGGGCCAGCCAGGCAAGGACGACTGCCGCGGGTGACCATTCCTCGCCGTAGAGGAGGGTGACGACGGGTACGGCGCCGGCAGCCAGCACTGCAGATACAGGCATCATCGCCGACCCCATGACTCCAACAACGGACGCCATGACTGTCCGCATTTGCGCGGGCGCGTCCTGCAACCGGGCGAACGCGGCCGGCGCGACGCTTCTGAGTGGTTGGGACACGAGGCTGGAGGGCCACCCCGCCATGTTGAGGGCCAGGACGTAGAATCCCAGCGCAACCGGCCCAAGCATTTTTCCCACGGTGAGCTGGTCCAGGTACCCCACAGCGAAGACCACCATGCTGGCGCCGGCCAACGGCAAACCGAAGAGAAGCAGTTGCCTCGCGGAGGACGGGGAGAATCCGAAACGGTAAGGCAAGGGTGAGTAGATGAGGAACAGGATGCCCGAGACGAGGCTCGCGGCCACTCGGCCGACGGCGAGGCTCATGGCACCCATGCCGAGGATGACCAGCAGCAGGGAGGCTCCCGCGCCCAGCCATACATTGACCTGGTCGATCACCATGCGTTGGCCCTGCCGGAAGTTTCGCTGCAGCAGGGCGGCGGGAGTTGAGACCAGGCCGTTCAGCACGATGCAGGCAGCGAGGACGCGGACGACGTCTGTTGCCTGCTCGTTTCCCATTGCTGCTGTGAAGTAGGGAGCCGCAGCGTAGGAGATCGCGAACAGAAGCAGACTGCACGCCGTGGAGATGGTCGTTACCGTGGCGGCGATTTCTTTGGGGTCCCCCGGCCAGCGGACAATGGCAAGGCTGACACCGAGTTCGTTGAAACTCAGCACTGCCATCAACGCCACGAACGCGATGGCGTAGGTTCCGAATTGCTCGGGTCCGAGCAACCGGGCGAGGGCGATGCCTATTCCTATGGTTCCGATGCGGGTGACCAGAGCGTTCAGGACGCTGATGACGAACGCCCGCGTTGGCGTGGGCGTTCGTCGCGTCACTGAAGAACTCTTCAGGGTCACAGAACGCCTTCCAGTTCGGGCGAGTACCCGCGGCGGATAACCCGCGCCGGCACACCAGCCCATGTCTCGGCTTCGGGCACGTCTTCCAGGACTGCAGCTCCCATGCCGATCGTTGCTCCTGCTCCGACGGAGCGGCGCTCGCGGATGCTGGCGTTCATGCCCAGGTAGGCGGCCCGTCCGATGTGGACGTTGCCGCCGAGGGAGACGCCGGCGGCCAGTGTTGCGAAGTCGCTGACGACGTCGTCGTGGGTGAGGGTGACTCCCGGCATTGTCACAACGTGGCTGCCGACGGTGACGGAGGCGGTCATGGTGACGTTGGCCAGGATGATGCTTCCGAGTCCAACCCTGCATCCTTCCGGAGGGTGAACCGATGGATCCACGGCGGTGGCGTAGCGGTCTTCGGCGAGGCCCAGCGTTCGCAGCCGCATGACCACGCTCTCCCGTCCGCTTCCGGACCCGATGCAGACCAGAAGCAAGGCGTGCGGGAACGTGAGTGCATCGCGGATGGGTCCCAGGACGTGGGCGCCGTCAACGACCCGGCCCAGCTTGTCCTCGTCGTCGTCGAGGATCCCTATGACGTCGTACTGTCCGCTGTTGCGAACCATGGCGAGTACTTCGCGGGCCAGCCCGCTGGCGGCTATCAGCAGGAGTTCGCTCATTTTCGCTCTCCTGCCGCGCGGAGTACCGAATCGATGACGCGGAGCTGATCGCTCAGCGTGAGTTGGTGGTACAGGGGCAGGATCAAGGTGTGGTCTGTGAGCCACTCGGTCGCTTCCAGTGCGGCACCTCCGGTGTCCCTGCCTGCATACGCGGGTTGCCGGTGTGCGGCCATGATGCCCCGTCTGGCCGAGATACCGTCTTCGGCCAATCGGGCCATCAGGGCGTCCCTCCCCAAGGGGAAGGCCGGTCCTACCTCAAGCCAGCACGACTGGTAGTTTCCGGTTCCGTAGTGCGGGTCGGCCACCAGGCGCAGGCCCTCCACGCCCGCGAAAGCCTCGGCGTAGCCGGCCGCCAGTTCCCGGCGGCGCCGGACCGCTGTTTCCAGCCGGCCCAATTGAACGATCCCGACGGCGGCCTGAAGGTCGGTCATGCGGTAATTGAACCCGACTTCGAGGTACTCTTCGGCCGGTGCCAGGATGCTGGCATGCCGGTCGGCGGCGGAGACGCTCATGGCATGTTCACGTAACCGGCCCGCCCGGTCTGCCACCTCCCGGCGGGATGTCGAGAGCATGCCGCCTTCGCCTGTGGTCAGGATCTTCCGAGGATGAAAGGACCACGCGGCTATGTCAGCGCCGACTCCTACGGGCCGTCCGCGGTACCGCGAACCGATGGCGCAGGCCGCGTCCTCGATCACCGTGATGCCGAGCGGATCGCAAAGTGCCCGGATAGGCTCAAGGTCTACCGGCACCCCTCCTTGATCTACGACAATGACCGCCCTTGTTGCCGGCGTCAACGCTGCTGCGATGGTGTCAGCGGTGACACAACCGGTCATGCGGTCAACGTCCGCGAACACCGTACGGGCGCCCACGTAGCTTGGGGCGTTGGCTGTTGCAATGAAGGAGAACGAGGGAACCACCACGTCGTCTCCGGCGCCTGTCCCGGCGGCTTCCAGGGCGAGGTGGAGGGCAGAGGTGCAGCTGGAGACGGCGACGGCAAAGGCCGACTCCTGTTTCAGCGCGAAGGCTTCCTCGAACTGCTTCACTTTGGGTCCTTGGGCTACCCATCCGGAGGCTATGACCTCGGCGACGGCCTGGGCCTCTTCGGCGCCCAGCCACGGTTTCATGACATCGATTCGTGCTACGGAGGTTTCGTAGGTGGTCATCGTGCACCCACAACCGGTGCTTCGGAACCGGGCACGGACCGCGTTGCCGCGATCTCCTCGCGCAATGGTCGCCACCACGACACCAAAGTGGCGAGGCCGTCTTCCAGCCCCACTGCCGCTTCGAAGCCCAGGTCCCGGCTGGCCGCGACGGTGTCTGCCAACCGTCGGGCAACCCCGTTCACGGCACGTTCCGGTCCGTGTTCGACGTGCAGCGGCGACCCCATCACTCGCAACAGGGTCTCGGCGAGTCCGGCCAAGCTGGTTTCGACCCCGCTGGCTATGTTGTAGACGCCTTCCCTCACGTCACTCGCTGCAGCCAGGACGTTTGCCCTGGCTACATCCGCGGTGTGGACAAAGTCCATGGTCTGCTGCCCGCTGCCGAAGATCAAAGGCGGCAGGCCATCGGCAATCCTCTCCATCCAGCGGACCAGGACCTCGGTGTAGAGGCCGTGGACGTCCATTCGTGGCCCGTAGACGTTGAAGTAGCGCAGCAGGACGTAATCCAGTCCGGACATGGCCCGGAAGCTCCTGGCCATGCCCTCGTTGAATGACTTGGCGGCACCATAGAAAGTGTCATTGTTGTGGTGGTGGTGGTTTTCGTTCGTGGGGAAGCTTTCGGCCATGCCGTAGACGGAGGCGCTCGACGCAGCGATGACTTTGCCTACCCGGTGCTCCACAGCTGCTTCAAAAACGTTGAACGTTCCGTCCACAAGGACCTCAAGCGCCAAGCGGGGCTCTTCCGCGCACTGCGTAATCCGGATGGCAGCCTGGTGGAAGACCAAATCCTTGCCCCGGACGAGGTCGTGAACGAGGTCCCGGTCACGAAGGTCACCCTCCACGAGCCGCAGGCGGTTGGTGCGCTGCGCGTCGTCGAGGTTTGCCCGGCGTCCCCGCACGAGGTTGTCCAGCACGTCAACGTGCCCCGCACCGGCGTCGAGCAGTTGGTCAACGAGTGTGGAACCGATGGTTCCGGCGCCTCCGGTGACCAGCACATTCGCACCGAGCAGCGCGTTCACCGGGCAACCTGGAGCGTGACCTCGTTGCCTGCAACGATGGTTGACTGCCCGTCAGTCCCCAGGCTTTGGGTAACGGCTTCAAGCACGGACAGGACCCTGAGGCCCGATTCGCCGCTGGTGCGCGGCATGGTGTGGTTCCTGATGGATGCCGCCAGCTCGGCCACCACCTGGCCCAGCGGTTCACGTTCCTGCAACGCCGGCGACCACGTATCGCCGAGCCGGTAGGAAATAGCCGACGTCTTCCTGTCCGCGGCGGACCTTGGCTGCTGTTCCAGGCTGACACCGCGGTCATAGACGCTCAACCTCTGCTGCGGGTTGAGGTCGTCCCAAACCAGGGTCCTCTTGGACCCGCCGATGATCATTTGCCTGATCTTGGTGGGGCTGAGCCAATTGACGTGGATGTGGACCATGGCGTCGTTCGGCAGTCCAAAGGTCAGGTGCCCGACACAGTCCCTGCCGGTACCCAGCGGGTCGGCGCCGTGGGCGGAGATCTCGGTAGGGTGCAGACCGCCCGGAAGGACGAAGTCCAGGATGGAAAGGTCATGCGGCGCGAGGTCCCAAAAGACATTGACGTCCGGTTGGACCAGGCCCAGGTTGATGCGGACGGAGTCGACGTACAGGATGTCACCCAGCGCTCCGGTTGAAACCAGCTCCTGGATCTTGAGGACCGCCGGCGTGAAGCAGTAAGTGTGATCCGCCATGAGGACCAACCCCTTGGACTTGGCTTCCTCCACCATCTCCAGGCCCTTGGCACGGCTGTCCGCAAGAGGCTTTTCCACCAGGACGTGCTTGCCGGCACGTAACGCAGTCATCACTACGCCGTGATGCGTATGGGCCGGCGTTGCGACGGCCACCGCGTCAAGGTTGTAGGTGTCCAACAGTTCGTCCAAGGACTCGACGACGGCGACCCCGCCTACCGTTTCCGCCAGCCGAAGGCCGCGCTCGACGTCGAGGTCGCAAATGGCCACGAGTTCCCAGTCCGGGCTCGCTTTCAGGTTCCTGGCGAGGTTGGGACCCCAGTAACCCGCTCCGACCACGGCGATTTTCAACTTTTGCGTCAGCCCGTGGCCATTGAGGTGGCTCGTTGGGATGGTTCCAATGCTCATTTTCCACTCGGATTCTGTGATGGATGGCTCGGCTTCTTTTTGGGTTGGAGCTTTGCGGAGGTCAATAGGCACCTGACGGTTGGATCATCGCCTTGAAGGTCCGCCACATGATCATCAAATCCCCCGCTATTGACCAGTTTTCGACGTAGTAAAGATCCAGCCGGACTGCTTCTTCCCACGGGAGGTCGGAGCGTCCGTTGATTTGCCAAAGTCCCGTGATACCGGGCTTGATGAGCAGCCGCCGGTGCGTGTGGCGCTCGTACCCGCTGACTTCGCGGAGAAGCGGCGGCCGGGGACCAACCAGGCTCATGTTCCCTACGAGCACATTCCAGAATTGGGGCAACTCGTCCAGGGAGTACTTCCTCATCCAGCGCCCGCAGGCTGTGATCCTCGGGTCTCCCCGGATCTTGAACAGCACGCCTGCACCTTCGTCCTGCCCCGTGAGTTCGGCCAGGCGGGCTTCGGCATCGACCACCATGGAGCGGAATTTCAGCATCCGGAAGGTGGTTCCCTGTTTCCCGATCCTTTCCTGCTTGAACAGCACAGGGCCAGGACTGTCAAGCCTGACTATCAAGGCCAGGACCAGCAGGATCGGCGCCAACACCAGCAACGCGGCAGAGGAGACAAAGATGTCCATGAGCCGTTTAAGGGTGTGTTTTCCGCCCGAGTAATGCGGAATGTCCACATGCATCAGCGGCAGGCCCTCCACCGGACGCCAGTGGATACGGGGGCCGGCCACGTTGGTCAGCGTGGCCGCCAAAACCAGTTCGGCGGCATCCTCCTCGAGACGCCAGCCCAGTTCCTGGATGAACTGGTTGCCGCCCGGCACGGGGCCGGCAACGATCACTGCGTTTGCACCGGTCTGCCGGACCGTATGGGCGATACCGTAAATGGAGGACAGCACAGGCACCCGGGCGTCGTCCACCACGAGCACGGCGCCCCGCCGGGCACCGGGAAGGCAGGCACCCACAATGTCGTACGCAGCCCCGGATTTGCGGTTGATCTGTTTGACGACATATCTGACATCCTGCGGCTCCCCCACCACGATCGCGCGTGAGAGGCAGCGTCCGCGTGACTTTTGCCCGTTCAGCCAGCGCCGGAAAATCCAACGGTTGCCCGTGAGTGCCACCACGCCCAGGGGCAGGGACACCACGACGAAGGAACTGACTGATTCGAGCCGGAACACCACAGCGACAAGGCCCAGGAAGCCGAACACCCGAAGGCTGGCAGTAAGAACACGCTTGTATTCTTCGGGACCTACGCCCAGGACCTTCGGATCCCGGCTCCGGTAAACCTCCAAGGCTGCGATCCAAGCAACTGCCAGCACGCACCCGATCATGACGTGTTGCCCCTGGCCCGCGCCGCCAGGGGCAACAACGGGCCCGTCAGTGTTAAGGATGAAGCCGGCGAGGACAGCGACAGCCACCAGCGCGGTATCCGCCAAGCAGAGGGCGCCGGTGAGCAACTGCGTCCAGCTGGAGCCCCCGCGCCGCGGGCGGGATCTGCGACCGGTCATCGTTGGAACAAGAGATTGGGTGACTGGCGGCATGGGATTCAGGGTGACATCTGCCCCCAATGCCGCCAGTCCCGCCTTTTCAGTCCGTTGTGCAGCAACGGACTTGTCAATCCAGGGAGACACCGGCGGATTGACGTCGGTGATGGCAGGAGTGCCGGTGAAAGCTGCACCTGTGGGTAGCTGGTGTGCACCGTTGGGTGCCACCTTGCCCATACGCAAGACTGGAACTCTTACCATGTCAGCCTTCTTCGCAGACCTGCCATTGCCTACAACCCAGTGAAGCTGCGGCGGTCAGGAGGCGCACCAGTAGTCAGTACTCAAGTTTGCGCAGGATTACCCAATGCCCCTACGTGCGAGTACCTAGCTGGCCCAGGCAGGACTACGTGGTTTCAAGCTGCTCCCAGCACGCAAGAAATCCGGAATCCAGTGGCCTGGCCAGCACAAAGCCTGCTGAAAAACGGCACAAAAAACCGGCCACCTGAGGTGGCCGGCTACTGCGAGGTCAGTCCTCCAGGCTTTCCAGGTCTTCATCGAGGACGTCTTCGTCGTCCTCTTCCTCCTCGTCAAACACCTGGAGCGGAGTAACCTCGGAATACGATTCGTAAAGCGCGTCCTCATAGACTTCGAAAGCATCGGCGACGGCGAAGAACGCCGCCTCAACAGCAGGGTCGCCTTCGCCACGCCGGGCGGAAGCGGCGGCCAGGTGCTCTTCGAGCGCAGCAGTCAGTGATTGCAGCGCGACACGCGGATCGATGCTCATGACTTCACGTTAGCCGGAAAAGGACGAAAATGGAGAGGGATGAAGGAACAATTTCAGGGCGGCTCCGTTGAGCGCCAACGAGACTACGGACGTCAGTACGAATACCTCGTATTGACGGTTGGACCTGACGATTCCCTGCCGGAGGCCCGCCGACGGCTTGCCGAGCATTCGGAGTACGGCAAGTGGGAGCTGGAACGCAGCCGGCTCTACATGGGCGGAGGAAGACGCTTCTGGTTGCGGCGCAAGGTGTACTCGATCCAGCGGACCGTCTAACGGCCTTCAGCTTTCCAACGGCCCCAGCCAGGCGTTGGCCACGGTGTTATGGGCCGATTCGTCGTTGGAGGGGTGGAAGATTCCCGCGAGAACATCCCGGTAAAGCCGCTCCATCTCCGAACCACGGAAGTAGCTTGACCCGCCCGTCACGCGGATGGCCAGGTCCACCACATAGCGCGCGTTTTCCGTGGCCCGGGATTTGAGCCCTACGAGCTTTGGGAACCATTGCGGACCGTGGTCCACGACGTTGTCGATATCGCGGGCGATCATTGATATCTGTGGCTGGATACCGTCCATGGCCAAGGCAGCGTCAGCCACCTTCCAGCGAATGTCCGGGTCCTGGGCAAAATTCCGTCCTCCGTGCTTGGCCGAGACGCGGCGCTTCACGTTGTCAACGCCGAGCTTGAAGGCACGCTCCGCCACTCCTGTGTAGACCGCCGCCAGCAAGGTCTCAAAGCATGCGAAGATCGCAAAAATCAGGAGGTCCTGGTTGGGGCCAACGGGTAATTTGCGGAAGATCCGCTCCGAAGGGACCACCGCACCGTGCAGCAGCGTGGTGTTCGAGGCACTGGCCCTCATGCCAAGCGTGTCCCAGTCGCTGAGGGTTTCGTGACCGGGTTCGTCACGCCGGATGAACCCAAACACCAGCTCGCCCTCGCCCTCGCGGGCGTCCGGATCCTTGCCGAAGGTCCCCAGCCTGGTCCAGCCGCGCGAAAGGCTCGTGAAGATCTTCCTCCCGGTGAAACGATAGCTTCCGTCGGGAAGGGGCTCAGCCACCGTGCCCGAGTCAAACAGCATCGAGTCGTTGCCCGCTTCCGAGATACCGAAGGCGAACACTTCGCCCTGGCCGGCCTCCTTCAACACGAAGTCGAGGGAGCTGTCACCCCTTGCGGCCATCACCTGCGCGACGCCGGTCCACACCAGGTGCATGTTGACAGCCAATGCTGTGGCCGGCGCAGCCGTGGCAAGGCGCTGCTGCAGCGCGGCCACCGCTTCGAGACCGAGTCCCGGACCGCCGTCGACCTCCGGTACGAACAACTTCAGGTAACCGGCCGCAGCAAGTTCCTCCAGGTCCTCGTGAAAGAACAGGTTGTTCCGGTCATAACCGGCAGCGCGGCCGCGCAGGCGTTCCAGCAACGCGTCCGGAAGGATTTCCTCGGTATTCATGCTGGATCTCTCCTGCCCTGTTCCTAGTAGTTGCTCAGCAACCTGTTGAGGACCCGTGCGCCGAACCGGAGCGATTCGGCCGGAACGCGTTCGTCCACGCCGTGGAACATTCCCGTGAAGTCGAGCTCGTCCGGGAGCATCAGCGGGGCAAAACCGTAACCGGTAATGCCGATCTTGCTCAGGGACTTGTTATCCGTGCCGCCGGACAACGTGTAGGGCAGCACTTTGGCCCCGGGATCCTCCGAGTGCAGGGCATCGATCATGGAGTCCACGAGGTTTCCGGCAAACGGAACTTCCAAGGAGACATCCTTGTTGACGTAACTGAGCTCGATGCCGTCTCCGGCCAGTTCTTTGATGGTTTCGAAAACGAGTTCCTGCTGGCCGGGAAGAGTCCTGCAATCCACGAATGCCTCGGCCGACTCCGGAATGACGTTGTGCTTGTAGCCGGAGCGCAGGAGCGTCGGGTTGGAGGTGTTCTGCAGGGTCGCACCCACAAACCGGGCTACTGTTCCAAGCTCCTTGAGGAGGATGTCCGGGTTGTCGGCGTCGAACTCGACTCCCGTGAGCTCGGTGACGCCGTCCAGGAATTGCCGTGTGGTCGGTGTCAGCTCCACCGGCCACTTGTGTTCGCCGATCCTCGTGACAGCAGCGGCCAAGCGGGTAATCGCGTTGTCCGTGTTGATTTGCGAGCCGTGCCCCGCCCTGCCGTGGGCTACCAGCCGCAGCCACGAAAGGCCCTTCTCTGCAGTCTGCAGCAGGTAGGTGCGCTGGCCGCCTATTGTGGCGGAGAAACCACCGACCTCAGAAATTGCCTCGGTGGCGCCGTCGAAAAGTTCGCGCCGGTGCTCAATCGCATACCGGGCGCCATACGTGCCGCCTGCCTCCTCATCCGCGAAGAACGCGAAAATAATGTCCCTTTTGGGTTTACGGCCGGAACGGGCGAAGTCCCGCATCACGGAAAGGATCATGGCGTCCATGTCCTTCATATCCACAGCGCCGCGCCCCCAGATCAACCCGTCTTTGAGTTCGCCGCTGAACGGGTCCACTGTCCATTGGTCCTTGAGTGCGGGCACCACATCCAGGTGGCCATGCACCACGAGTGCGTCTGCCGACGGGTCCTCCCCCGCCATGCGGGTCACGACGTTGGCCCGCCCCGGCGCAGATTCGAAGATTTCCGCTTCCAAGCCCACTTCGGAAATGAGGCCTGCCGTGTACTCCGCTGCAGCGCGTTCACCAGGGCCGGTTCCATCGCCAAAGTTGGTCGAGTCGATCCGGATAAGCTCCTGGCAGATCCTGACAACTTCGTCTTCGGGGCGTATGTCGGACATGGAAATTCTCCTCGCGTGGTTAGGCTGCAGGTCCCGATGACGCGCAGTGCGGATCCCGCAACTGTCCCGTACCGTTCTCCTCAGCCTACCCACCAGAGGTGGTACCGGTGGAGAGGACCGCCGCGGCTGTCCACTGCGGGCAACCGCCGCCCGGGCATCACCGTGACGATTTTCAAGTTCACCTTGAACCGTGTTAGAGTTTTTCTCGCTGCTTCGGAGGAAAGCGAAGCGCCGGAAGGCGCCGAAGTACTCCGGACACCACCTGCGCGGGTGGCGGAATGGCAGACGCGCTAGCTTGAGGTGCTAGTCCTCGAAAGGGGGTGGGGGTTCAAGTCCCCCTCCGCGCACGAACCCAAGGCCTGGAATCCACGGATTCCAGGCCTTGGCTGTTTGTCGGGTTGTTCTGTGATCTGACCGTTAGAGCCTTTAGGACTTTGGTCACATTGTTGCAGTACTTGTCGTGCGTCTCAGGGAGATACCCTTTCGCGATCACGACGGACCGCCAACTTGTCCTCAACGCCCTCCAAGGTCAGGCGGGGCGTCCTCGCCAGCCGTCTCCACAACGCATACACCTCAAGATCCACACCGTTTCGTTCGGCCGTGGAGTTCATAACATCCCTCCACGCGTTGACTCCGAGACTGATCGACTGCTTCAGTCCACCAAATTGCCTGCTGCGGATGATGAGACGACCCGTGTGACCCATGAGCACAGGGGCGAGCAACACCGCCGGAGAGTGGTACCACTTGAACCGAAGCTCACTTCGCCATCTCATTTGTCGGCGCCTGAGGGGTTCGCGGTCAGGATTGGGGCAATGTTCGACAGGGTCCGCCGTGCCGTGCCGGACAACGTAGCCTTCTGCCAGCAGGCGGATGGAGACATCCGACTCCTCACAGTAGAACCTGTAGGATTCACGCAAGCCGCCGCAGGCCAGGACCGCATCCCGGCGCAGCGCATGCGCAGCACCTATGAAGCTGCGCGCCAGCTCGACGCAGTGGCCGGAGGTATCACCCTGCATGAGGGAACCGTTCTCCTTGAACGGGATGGCGACTGCTGCGATGCCGGGTGACGTGAAGTCGTCCAGCGTCTGTCGGGCTGTGTGGACGGATGTGAAGTAGGCGTCATCGTCCAGGATGATCACGAAAGGCGTGGACGCTTCCCGGAGGCAAATGTTCCGGGCGGCAATGAGCCCAACGTTCCGCTGGCCAACGATGAGGCGAACCTCCGGAAAGTGCTTCCGAACTGTTTCAGCGGTGCCGTCGGTGGACGCGTCGTCGTACACAAGGATCGGTATCGGCGGGACTTGCCGCACTGCGCTGGACAGCAGTCTCTTCAGGTCCTCGACACGATTGTAGGTGGAAACGCACAAACCGATGTCGTTCAAGGTCCACCGTCCACTTCATTTCCGGGTCTTGCCAAGAGAATAGCTGTCCGGTCAACAGCATGGGAGAGCCCTGTTGGACGTATTTTGCTGCTTAGCCCAGTGATGCCACGCTTCCACTGAAATGTCGCCGGCCGCTGCGGTGGTTCCACGCTACGTAATCCGAACGCCCCCACTCGCCGTCGTCCGTTTGCACGGTGGCGATATCCAGCGCCACCCGTGCAGGGAGGAACACCGGCGCCTCGAAAGCCACATCCCAGGTGAAAGCATCGGACTTGACCGCACCGACATCAGCCAATGCCCGCGAAGCAAGGTACATGCCGTGGGCAATCGAACCGCGCAAACCCAATGCTTTGGCGGACAGTACACTCAGGTGGATCGGATTGAAATCGCCTGACACCGCGGCATAGTTCCTGCCGGTGTCCAATCCCAGTTTCCACAGTGCTGTGGGAACGGGCGGAGAAAAATCCTTGGACCCGGCGGCGCCGTTGGGGCCGCCCGCCTTGTCGATACCGGGCAGGAAGACCCCTTTGGCGAGGTAGGTCGAAACTCCCCGCCACCGGACGTCCCCGGTTGAGCTGCCCGAACGGACCTCTGCCACGATGTCCACCTGCGTGCCTGCACGGTGGCCCGAGAGGTTTTCCGTCCAGGACCGGATATCGAGGGCCTCCGTAAACAGGACGGGTGCACGCTGCTCTACATGGTTCTTGAGATGGATCATGCCAAGCAGAGGAAGGGGAAAGTCATCACGGTTCATCACGCTCATGGAAACGGGAAAGGCCAACGCGTGGATGAACCCGGCAGGAAGGACATCGCTTGCCGTCTCCCCTACCAAGTGCTGGTAGGCAGTCAGGTTTCCCACGTCCGCCCGGACCCCACGAACCTCATGGATGACCGACGGAAGCTTCTGTTTACCGGTTGATGGACCAAGGACGCGTCGCCGGGCAGCGGTTGCGGCCGCATTGACGTAGAGCTTGGACAGTGAGGGCAGTTCCCCGAGGATGACCGGCTGGGGTTGGCTCATGCTCCCACCAATTGCTGTCCGCAGACGCGCAGGACTTCGCCCGAGATGCCGCCGGCGGAGTCGCTCGCAAGGAAAGCGATGGCTTCAGCCACGTCCTGCGGCTGGCCGCCCTGCCTGAGCGTATTAGCCCTTCGGGCAGCTTCCCGGATGGCCAGCGGCATGCGCGCTGTCATCTCCGTTTCAATGAACCCGGGAGCCACGGCGTTGATGGTTCCGCCACACGGTTCCATCAGCGGCGCTGTGGAACGGACCATGCCGATCACGGCCGCTTTGGATGCCCCGTAGTTCGTCTGGCCCCTGTTGCCGGCGATGCCGCTGGTGGAAGCAACCGAAACGATCCGGGGTGACGCCTTGAAGTGTTCGGATGCCAGCAAAGCTTCGTTGATCCTCAACTGTGCGGCGATATTGACCGCAATGACCGATTGCCAGCGGCCTTCATCCATGTTCGCCAGCAGGCGGTCCCGGGTGATCCCCGCGTTGTGCACCACGATGTCGAGCCTGCCGTGGCGTTCCACTGCGTGGCCTATGATCCTTTGCCCGGCATCTTCGCGGCTGATGTCCAGCTGGAGCGCTGTCCCGTGGACCTCGTTGGCTACTGCTGCCAAATGGTCCCCCGCTGCAGGAATATCCACGGCTACAACCTTCGCGCCGTCGCGGTGCAGCGTCCGGGCAATAGACGCGCCGATGCCCCTGGCCGCCCCTGTGACCACGGCGACTTTGCCGGCCAGGGGCTTGTCGAAGTCGGCCGGCAGGCTGCCGGACGGGCCCGTGACCGTCAGGAACTGGCCGTCCACGTATGCCGATCGGCCCGAGAGGAAGAAACGCAGTGAGCCCAGGACGGAGGGACTTGTGGTGGCCAGGTCCTCCGACAGAATGATGCCGTTGCCGGTAGTACCTGCCCGCAGCTCCTTGGCCAGGGAACGCAGTAGTCCATCAATGCCCTGCCGCGCGGCCGCTGCAGCGGGCGTCGACGCCGAGTGGGCAGTCCTGGACACCGTGATGATTCGGGCGTTGGGAGCCAGGTCCCGCAACGATGCACCCACCGTCAGCACCGGCTTGCCCAGGTCTTCGGGGTGCTGGACAGCATCCATGACGAGGATGATGGCACCGAGCTTCTCCTTGGGAAGCGCGTTTCGGCGGACATCCAGGCCCCAGCCCAAAAGCGTCGTGGCGAGGTCGTCGGCGCCGACGCTGTCTCCGTTAACCAGGACAGGGCCCTCGACGAGTGGTGCGCCGGGCTGATGGCGCCGAAGCACAACAGGCTGGGGAAGGCCGAGCTTCTTGGCCACGTTCTTCCCCAGGCCCTGGCTCACAAGGTCGATGTACTTGTCTGTCATGACTCCCCTAAGCCGCTTCCAGAATGGCAACCACGCCCTGCCCGCCGGCAGCGCATACCGAGATGAGGCCGCGCGCGGGCCGGCCGTCCACGCTGCCTCTCTCGTGCAGCATCTTTGCCAACGAGGCCACGATCCGGCCACCGGTGGCGGCAAAGGGATGGCCCGCCGCCAACGACGATCCGTTGACGTTGAGTTTTGCCCGATCGACCTTGCCCAGCGCACCGTCAAGTCCGAGCCTTGTCCGCCCAAACTCTTCGTCTTCCCATGCTGCCAGGGTGCTGAGCACAGTGCCGGCGAAAGCCTCATGGATTTCGAAGTAGTCAATGTCTTCGAACGTCAGCCCATGGCGGGAAAGCAGACGGGGTACGGCGAAAACCGGGGCCATAAGGAGGCCATCCTTGCCATGGACGAAATCAACAGCGGCCGCCTCGCCGTCGAGGACCGTGGCAAGCTTGGGCAGGCCGTGGGTATCAGCCCACTCCTCGCTGGACAACAGAACCGTGGACGCCCCGTCGGTAAGTGGGGTGGAGTTGCCTGCCGTCATGGTGGCCTCCCCTCCAAGGTTCTTCCCGAACACGGGCTTCAACGTGGAGAGCTTCTCGAGCGTCGTGTCAGCCCGGAGGTTGGAGTCCCGGCCAAGCCCGCGGTAGGGCGTCATGAGGTCATCGAAGAAACCCCGGTCGTACGCAGCGGCCAGGTTGCGGTGGCTGTTGAAGGCAAGTTCGTCCTGTGCCTCGCGCGAAATGTTCCACTGGGCAGTGGTGACTGCCTGATGTTCTCCCATGGACAGGCCGGTCCGGGGTTCACCGGTGTTCGGGGCGTCGGGGGCGAGATCCTTGGGACGGATCCGGCTGAGGATCCGGAGTCTTTGCACCGGGGTTTTGGCGCGGTTCAAGTCCAGCAGGATTTGGCGCAGTCCCTCGCTGACGGCGATGGGTGCGTCCGAGGCGGAATCGACTCCCCCGGCGATGGCGGATTCGATCTGGCCCAATTTGATCTTGTTGGACAACCCGAGGACGGTTTCCAGTCCGGTGGCGCATGCTTGCTGGAGGTCGTAGGCCGGTGTCTCGGGCGACAACGCCGAGCCCAGGACGGCTTCCCTCGTGAGGTTGAAATCCCGGGAGTGCTTGAGTACGGCACCGGCCGCAACTTCGCCGATCCGTTCGTCCTGGAGCCCGAAGCGGGCGATCAGCCCGTCCAATGCTGCGGTAAGCATGTCCTGGTTGGAGGACTTGGTGTAGGCCCCCCCTGTTCGGGCAAAGGGGATTCGGTTGCCACCCACGATAACTGCCGGGCGGAGCGGGCGTGCGCCGTTCGCCGGCCCGCCAACGCTGGTCATGTCTGCAGCCATGGCTGTCTCCTTTGGTCAATGCCAGTTACTGATACCCAGCGTACCTGATACGCTGGGTATCGTGAACACTGCCAGTAAGGGTTTCCCTGATTACTCCGCAGCTCCCGGCGCTGCTGCGGGCGGCGCCCCGGTTGAGGTGGTTGACGGGCGTGCTGCGCGATGGCAAAACCACAGGGAAGAACGGCGCAGGGAGCTCATCAAGGCGGCCCGGAAGGCTGTTCATGCACTCGGCAGCGATGCTTCGATGGAGGACATCGCCACCGCGGCCGGCACTTCGAAATCCGTCTACTACCGCTACTTCGGTGACAAGGCCGGACTTCAGCAGGCCATGGGTGAGGTGGTGCTGGGGCAAATGCAGCGTCGCATGCGGGAAGCAGCCCAGCTCGCACAGACGCCCAGGGAAGGGTTGTTCGCCATGGTGTCCGCCTACCTTCAAATGGCCGAATCCAGTCCCAACGTCTATGCATTCATTACGCGGCTGTCTCCAGGGGAAGCGTCCGCCCAGGATGCCCTCGCAGCCTCCGGAGCTTTGGGCAACTTCTTCGAGCAAATCAGCGAGATGTTGGCTACTCCCATGAGGCAATACCTGGGTGCCGATAACGAGGCCTTGATCGACTACTGGCCTACGGCCGCCATCGGTCTGGTCCGGAATGCCGGTGAGATGTGGCTGGGCAGCCCGGCGTCGTCGTCAAAACCGGACCAGGCAACCATGGCCGGACACATCACAGACTGGCTCTGCCTGGGCATAGCCCCCGCACTCAAGGGCGCCACCTGACAGCAATGACCCATCAGTTGTAGGAACCAACGAAGGAAACAACATGACTGAAGTAGTGGACCGGGCATCATCAGCCCGGCAACCTGCCGGGCGCGATGACGCCGTGGCAGGCAAGAACGGGTTCCAAGGCAACAGCGGCGAACCGGTGGTCGACGTCGCTGCGCTCGGCGAACAACTCCTCGGAAAGTGGGCAAGCGTCCGGCATCAGGCCCGTAGCCTGGCGGGACGTCCCGAGGTGCAAAAGATTGAAGGACTCACCCATACCCAACACCGCGAACGTGTCTTCGGCCAATTGAAGTTCCTGGTGGACAACAACGCCGTGCACCGCGCATTTCCCGCGAGGCTTGGCGGTTCGGACGATCACGGCGGCAACATCGCGGGTTTCGAGGAACTCGTCACGGCTGACCCGTCACTCCAGATCAAGGCGGGCGTTCAATGGGGACTCTTTGGCTCCGCAGTGATGCACCTGGGGACCCGGGAGCATCACGATAAATGGCTCCCCGGAATCATGGCTTTGGACATACCCGGCTGCTTCGCGATGACGGAAACCGGTCACGGTTCCGATGTGGCCAGCATTGCCACGACCGCGACGTACGACGAAGCAAGCCAGGAGTTCGTTATCGATACGCCTTTCCGGGCTGCATGGAAGGACTACATCGGCAATGCAGCAAACGACGGCTTGGCTGCCGTGGTGTTCGCCCAACTTGTGACCAGGAACGTGAACCATGGCGTCCACGCCTTCTACGTGGAACTTCGTGATCCGGCAACCAAAGAGTTCCTGCCGGGTATCGGCGGTGAAGACGACGGAATCAAGGGTGGACTCAACGGCATTGACAACGGCCGCCTGCATTTCACCAAGGTGCGCATCCCCCGCACCAACCTGTTGAACCGCTATGGCGACGTCGCGGTGGACGGCACGTACTCGTCCTCCATCCCGAGCCCGGGCCGCCGCTTCTTCACCATGCTCGGAACCTTGGTCCAGGGGCGCGTCTCCTTGGATGGGGCAGCCGTCGCGGCGAGCAAGGTAGCGCTGAAGACTGCCATTCACTACGCTACCGAGCGGCGCCAGTTCAACGCTTCCTCCGCCACTGACGAAGAGGTGCTGCTGGACTACCAGCGCCATCAGCGCCGGCTCTTTACGCGGCTTGCGACCACCTACGCCGCCGGCTTTGCGCACGAACAACTCCTGCAGAAATTCGACGACGTTTTCTCCGGCGCGCATGACACCGACGCCGACCGCCAGGACTTGGAGACGCTCGCGGCCGCCCTTAAGCCGCTGAGCACGTGGCACGCTTTGGACACCCTGCAGGAATGCCGGGAGGCCTGCGGCGGCGCAGGATTCCTGATCGAGAACCGCTTCGCTTCGCTGCGTTCAGACCTGGATGTCTACGTGACCTTCGAGGGCGACAACACCGTGCTTCTTCAGTTGGTGGCCAAGAGACTGCTGGCTGACTACGCCAAGGAATTCCGCAGCGCTGATTTCGGCGTGCTGGCCCGCTACGTGGTGGACCAGGCTGCGGGTGTTGCCCTGCACCGCACAGGTCTGCGCCAAGTGGCGCAGTTCGTGGCGGATACGGGGTCAGTGCAGAAGGCAGCTTTGGCATTGCGCGACGAGGAAGGCCAGCGCACCTTGCTTGCCGATCGTGTGCAGTCCATGGTTGCCGAGGTAGGCGCGGCGTTGAAGGGCGCCAATAAATTGCCCCAGCACCAGGCAGCGGCGCTGTTCAACCAGCATCAGCACGAACTCATCGAAGCTGCTCAGGCACACGCGGAGCTTCTTCAATGGGAAGCCTTCACGGAGGCCCTTGCGGTGGTTCCGGACCAAGGTACCAAGCAGGTTCTCACCTGGCTGCGCGACCTGTTCGGGCTGTCGCTCATCGAAAAGCACCTGTCCTGGTACCTCATGAACGGTCGCCTCTCCATGCAGCGCGGCCGAACCGTAGGCACCTATATCAACCGCTTGCTGGTCAAGATCCGCCCCCACGCCCTGCATTTGGTGGACGCTTTCGGCTATGGACCGGAGCATCTTCGCGCGGCGATCGCCACGGGGGCGGAAGCGAAACGCCAGGACGAAGCCCGGGAGCATTTCCGTGAGCAACGTGCCAGTGGTTCCGCCCCGGCCGATGAGAAGTCTTTGCTGGCGTTGAAGGCTGCAAACTCCCGCTAGCAGCACCGGATGACCAAGCGGTGAATTCTTGCGGAAGTCTTGCAAGAACGACGGCGCCGTCCCCGCTAAGGGGGCGACGCCGTCGTTGTTGGTACTGCTACCGGGACGATATCCCGGGCTCAATGTTTAGTTAAGGACCGAACGGTAGACCTCGAGTGTTGTTTGGGTAATGGACTCCCAGGAGAAGTGCTCCTCGGCGCGCCGCCTCCCGGCGGCCCCCATCTCGCGCGCCCTGGCGGGGTTGGCAACCACGTCGTTGAGAGCCGCGGCGAAGTCGCTGACGAACTTCTCCGGGTCAAGCGGGGTGCCGGTCCCATCGGTGACCTGCTCCAACGGCACCAGAAGCCCCGTCTCGCCATGCTGGACAACCTCCGGGATGCCGCCGGTTGCACTGGCCACCACTGCGGCACCGCATGCCATTGCTTCAAGATTGACGATGCCCAGGGGTTCGTAAATGGAGGGGCAAGCGAAAGCCGTGGCGTGGCTCAGTACCTGGATGAGTTCGCGGCGGGGAAGCATCCGCTCGATGAGGATCACACCCTCGCGCTTACTCTGCAGATCCTCGATGAGGCGGGCTGTTTCGGCTGCCAGTTCGGGAGTGTCGGCAGCGCCGAGGCACAGGACCAGTTGTACGTCTTCGGGCAGGCTGGACGCGGCGCGCAGCAAGTAGGGAACGCCTTTTTGGCGGGTGTTGCGGCCCACGAACACCACGCTGGGCTTGGCAGGATCAATGCCCAAGGCCCGGATGGCATCGTCTTCCTCGTCCCGCTCCCACAGGGACACGTCGATGCCGTTATGAACGACGCGGACCTTGGCGGGATCGACGTTCGGGTAACTGCGAAGGATGTCCTGGCGCATTCCATCCGAGACGGCGATGATGGCCGCCGCGGCTTCATAGGCAGTCTTCTCGACCCACGAGGACAGTGCGTAGCCGCCGCCGAGCTGCTCGGCCTTCCACGGACGCAGCGGCTCGAGGCTGTGGGCGCTGAGCACGTGCGGAATGCCGTGGAGAAGCGAAGCGAGGTGTCCGGCCATGTTGGCGTACCAAGTGTGCGAGTGGACCAGGTCCGCTCCCGCGATATCCGGAACGATCCGCAGATCGACACCCAGGGTCTGGATGGCGGCGTTCACGTCACCGAGGTCCTCTGGAGTACCGTACGACGCCACCGTGGCGCCATGGTAGTCCTCATCCCGTGGCGCCCCGAACGCCCGGACGTGAAGGTCAACGTGCTTTGCCAGCACGCGGCTGAGCTCGGCCACGTGGACACCGGCACCGCCATAAATTTCCGGAGGGAATTCTTTAGTCACAATGTCTATTCGCACGTTACCCAACGTAGTCGTTCCGGCTTATGTGTTCTAGTGTGAAAGAGTCCGGAAAATCGGACTTTTGGGGGCTACGAAGACGTACGGGGAGCTATGACCATGGCGTTGAAGAAAGTATTGGCGATCGTTTTGGCAGGCGGGGAAGGCAACCGCCTGATGCCGTTGACGGCGGACAGGGCCAAACCGGCCGTTCCGTTTGCCGGCGGCTATAGACTTATTGACTTTGCACTATCGAATCTGGTCAATTCGGGATATTTGAAAATCGTGGTCCTGACGCAGTACAAATCGCACAGCCTTGACCGCCATATCTCCGAGACCTGGCGGATGTCCACGCAGTTGGGCCGCTACGTAGCCTCCGTGCCCGCCCAACAGCGCGTCGGCAAGAGCTGGTTCCTGGGCAGCGCCAACGCCATCTACCAATCGCTGAACCTTATTCATGACGACGCCCCGGACATCGTAGTAGTCGTCGGCGCCGACCACGTGTACCGCATGGACTTCTCGCAGATGGTGGAGCAACACATTGCGAGCGGCGCCAAAGCGACCGTGGCAGCCGTCCGCCAGCCCCTGAACATGGCAAACCAATTCGGCGTGATCGAAGTCGACCAGAACGATCCCCAAAAGATCGCAGCGTTCGTGGAAAAGCCTGCCAGCACTCCCGGCCTGGCCGCCGACCCCACGCAATTCCTGGCCTCCATGGGTAACTATGTGTTCAATGCCGACGCCCTTGTGGAGGCTTTGCATGTGGACGCAGAGCGCTTGGACACCAAGCACGACATGGGCGGGGACATCATTCCCTACTTCGTGGACAAGGGCGAAGCCGGAGTCTATGACTTCACCCTGAACGACATCCCGGGCGCTACCGAGCGGGACCGCACCTACTGGCGCGACGTGGGTACTATCGACTCCTTCTACGACGCCCACGTAGACCTCATTTCGCCGGTCCCGATTTTCAACCTCTATAACTCGGAATGGCCTATCTACACGCGCCAGAGCATTTCCCCGCCCGCGAAGTTCGTGCGCGGCGAGAACAACACCGTTGGAACAGCCCTCGATTCCATCGTGGCCAGCGGTGTAGTAATTTCCGGCGGCATCGTTGAGGGCTCGGTACTGTCGAACGACGTCTTTGTGGAATCCGGGAGCCGCGTTCAGGACTCCGTGCTGATGGACAAGGTCCGCGTCGGCGAAGGCGCCGTGATCAAGCGCGCCATCCTGGACAAGAACGTCAAGGTTCCGGCAGGGGCCGCGATCGGCCTTGATCCGGCGTTGGACAAGGCCAGGGGCTACAAGGTCACGGAATCCGGCATCACCGTCCTTGCCAAGGGGCAGGTTGTTCCCGAGCCGGACGAAGCGGAACTCGCGTTGTCCGCGGAGTATCGCCGCAGCCTGCCGGAGGCAGTCAAGGCAGCAACCCAGGGCGACCCCGCCATCCGCGACTCTGCCGAGAAGGTGGCCGCCGGTATCCAGGCCCGGGTGGTCGACACAGCATCGCAAGGAGCCGGACGCTAGCAGAACCGGAGGCAGGCCCAAGGCTCCCAAGGCTGTAAAATCAGGTCAATGAGCTCCACCGATCTGACGCCTGAAGAGATCCAGGCCTGCCTCAAGGTTCTGACCACGATCCACGTCTATGACGAGGAGCACCCGGACTACATCGCAGTCCGCCGTGCCACGGGCAAGATGTTCAAGGCAGTCAAGCGGCATCGCCGGGTCACCAAACGTGACCAGATCGCAGAAGCCGATCGAGCCGTGATTGCGCTGACCGCAACTGCAGCTCCCGACCGTATCGATGATGAAACGCGCGGCAACAAGCTGGCCACATCAGCAACGGGAGAAATTGCCGGCCACCTGATCCGTTCACGCCCCTGCTACATTTGCAAGCAGCATTACACCCAGGTGGACGCCTTCTACCACCAGCTGTGCCCGGAATGTGCGGCGTTCAGCCACAGCAAGCGGGACGCCCGGACGGACCTGACAGGACGAAGGGCATTGCTCACCGGGGGCCGGGCAAAGATCGGCATGTACATCGCCCTCCGGCTCCTCAGGGATGGCGCGCACACCACCATTACTACCCGGTTCCCCAAGGACGCGGCACGTCGCTTTGCCGCGATGGAAGACTCTGCAGAGTGGCTGCACCGGCTGCGGATCGTCGGCATAGACCTCCGCGACCCCGCCCAGGTGATGGCCCTGACAGACTCCCTCAACGAGGCCGGTCCCCTGGATATCATCATCAACAATGCCGCCCAAACCGTTCGTCGCTCCGGTAACGCCTACAAGCCTTTGGTAGATGCCGAGGACGAGCCGCTGCCGCCCGCGTTGCAAGCAGGCAACGGCGGTCCAGAGCTCGTCACTTTCGGCCACGCGCACGACAAGCATCCCCTGGCCTTGGCGAGCAGCGTCACGGAGCATCCTGTCCTTGCAGGCGATGCGATCACCTCGTTGGCGCTCTCCACCGGCTCGGCTTCCCTGGCCAGGATCGAAGCCGGTACGGCGATCGACGCCGGTGGGCTCGTGCCGGACCTGGCCACGATCAACAGCTGGACTCAAGTGGTGGACGAGGTGGATCCCCTCGAAATGCTCGAAGTGCAGCTCTGCAACGTCACCGCTCCCTTCCTGCTGGTCAGCCGGTTGCGTGAAGCGATGAAGCGGTCCACTGCGCGCCGTAAGTACATCGTGAACGTCTCGGCCATGGAGGGCCAGTTCTCCCGAGCATACAAGGGACCGGGCCACCCCCACACCAATATGGCAAAGGCGGCATTGAACATGATGACCCGGACCAGCGCGCAGGAAATGCTGGAATCCGATGGCATCCTGATGACCGCTGTGGATACCGGCTGGATCACGGACGAACGCCCCCACTACACCAAGGTTCGCCTCATGGAAGAAGGCTTCCACGCGCCACTGGACCTGGTGGACGGCGCCGCGCGTGTATACGACCCCATCGTCATGGGCGAACGGGGCGAGGATCAGTATGGCGTCTTCCTGAAGGACTACAAGCCCTCCCCCTGGTAAATCGGCGCGGCTCACAGCAATGGCCCTTTGGAAAACTCCAAAGGGCCATTGGTCTTTTAGGCTCCTACGCGAGCCGGGTGATTTCCACCGATACGGACAGTCCTGAACCACCGCCGCCTGAAAGGATACCCTTCAACGGCGGGACGTCCCGGTAGTCCCGTCCCCGCGCCACAGTCACGTGGTAGTCCCCGGCCGGCTTGTGGTTGGTGGGGTCCCAGCTACGCCACTCACCGTCCCACCACTCCAACCATGCATGCGACTGGCCAGCTACAGTTTCTCCGACATCCGCCGAGGACCTGGGGTGAATGTAACCCGACACGTAGCGCGCAGGGATGCCACAACTCCTCAATGAGCCGATCGCGAGATGGGCAAGATCCTGGCAGACGCCTTGCCGCTGCGTCCACGCTTGCTCGGCATTGGTGGTGACGCCGGTGGTGCCTTTCATGTAGGTCATCTCGCCGGCCATCCACGAGAAGACTGCCAGCGCTGCCTCGTGCGGGTTCCTGCCGTCGACGACCCCCGGGACAATGCCAAGGACTTCGTCTCCGGGCCCGCTGAGACGGGATTGCGGCAACCAGTCGCTGAATTCGTCCTGGACCTTCCCTGAGGACAGCACATCCCATCCGACGATGTCGTCCTCGCTGGCTACACGTTCCACGCGGTGGACCTCGACGGTGGCCGTAGCAAGGACCTCGAGGTTCTCGTGGGGCATCTGCATGTCGAAGGCAGTGACACGGGTGCCCCAATAGTCCCTGTAGGTGCTGACGGAAGCCTGGTTGGGCGACACCTTCAAGGAGGACTCGAGCACAACCTGCTGTCCATCTGTCAGCGGAGTCATCCTGGCCTCGTTGTAGGACAATGTCACGCGGCGGTTGTATTTGTATGCCGTTTTGTGGACGATGCTCAGCCGGGTCATGAAACTTCTCCCACCCAGGCATGCTCATCGGCCTGATTGAAGTACTTACGGGAAATTGCGTCGGACGCCTGGGTTACTGCCTTCTGCACCCGTTCCATGTGCTCAGGCAGTTCCGACATGAGGTCGTCCGTACGGTGGAACTCAAGGAAGGTCCGCGCCTGCCCCACTATGCGACGGGCATCGTTGATGAAGCCGACGCGCTGTGCTGACGGATCCAGTTTGGCCAAGCACTCATCCGCGTCGCGGAGGGCGTACACGATGGACCGCGGAAACAACCGGTCCAGGAGGAGGAACTCTGCCGCGTGCTGATCGCCGAAAGCTGCCCGCCGGGTGCGGATGAAAGACTCGTAGGCCCCGGCACAGCGCAGCATGTTGACCCAGGACATCCCGGCGGACTGGACGTCGCGCGTGGACAGCATGCGGGCCGTCATGTCTGCGCGCTCCAGCGAGCGTCCAAGCACCATGAACAACCAGCTCTCATCGTGGCTCACCGTGGTATCGGCCAGGCCCCTCACCATCGCCGTCCGCTCAAGCACCCAGTTGCAGAACCTGTACGTTCCCACAACGTCCTTGCGGTGCTGGTTGAGTCCGTAATAGGTGGTGTTCAAGCTCTCCCAAAGCGACTGCGAGACTGTCTCCCGTGCCCTGCGGGCATTTTCGCGGGCAGCGCCCAAGGATCCTGCGATCGATGACGCGCTCTGCTTGTCATAGGCCAGGGCATGCAGCAGTTCGGGCAGGCCGAACTCTTCATTCTGGGGTTTCGCGCCCATGACGGCGAGGAGTTCCCGGGCGACGCTGCGCTGTTCCTCCAAAGGCAAGTGGTTCAAGCGTTCCAGGTGCACGTCCAGGATTCTTGCGGTGCCGTCCGCACGCTCTACATAGCGTCCGATCCAGAAAAGTGACTCGGCAATACGGCTCAGCATTGGACTGTGCCTCCTTTACGTGGTGCATGGGGGGTTTCCCGGTTCACTGCTGCTGCTCCGACTGGCGGTCCCGCCAATTGCTTTCCACAGGCCACACGGAGACCTGCTCACGAACGGTTACTGACTGGCGCGGGATGACTTCCGCCGGCATTTGCGGCGAGTTAGCCACCACCCATGTGTCCTTGGAGCCGCCACCCTGGCTCGAATTCACGATGAGTGAGCCTTCCTTGAGCGCCACACGCGTGAGTCCGCCCGGAAGGACCCACACGTCGTCGCCGTCGTTGACGGCAAAGGGCCGAAGGTCCACGTGCCGGGGACCGAATTTGTCACCGGAAAGCGTGGGCACCGTGGAGAGTTGCAGCACGGGCTGGGCGATCCAACCCCGGGGATCGGCAATCACGCGCTTGCGCAAGGCATCGAGCTCCTCCTTGGACGCGTCCGGACCAATGACGAGGCCCTTGCCCCCGGAGCCATCCACGGGCTTGACCACCAGTTCCTCCAGTCGGTCCAGGACGTGTTCCCTGGCCTCCTTTTCTTCGAGCCGGAAGGTGTCCACGTTGGCGATGATCGGCTCTTCGTGAAGGTAGTACCGGATGAGGTCAGGCACGTAACTGTACACGAGCTTGTCGTCTGCGACACCGTTGCCGACGGCGTTCGCAATGGTCACTCCCCCGGCTCGGGCCGCATTGACGAGCCCGGGGCAACCGAGCATGGAATCGGAGCGGAACTGCAGGGGGTCCAGGAAGTCGTCGTCGATGCGCTTGTAGATGACATCGACTCGCTGTTCTCCGGCCGTGGTCCGCATGTAGACGCGGTTGCCGCGGCAGATGAGGTCGCGTCCTTCCACCAGTTCCACGCCCATGAGCCCGGCGAGGAGGGTGTGCTCAAAGTATGCGCTGTTGAAGACGCCAGGGGTCAGGACGACGACCGTGGGGTCGTCCACGCCCGCGGGCGCGGTCTTGCGCAACGCAGACAGTAGCCGGCGGGGGTATTCTTCCACTGGCCGGATGTGCTGCTGGCCGAATGCTTCGGGCAGGCCCTTTGCCATGGCCCGCCTGTTCTCCAACACGTAGCTCACCCCGGAGGGAACCCGGACATTGTCCTCAAGTACCCGGAACGTGCCGGCCGCATCGCGGACGACGTCGATCCCGGAAACATGGACGCGCACGCCGCCTGACGGTTCGAAACCATGGACGGCGCGGTGGAAGTGCGCGCTCGTCGTCACCAACTGGCGCGGGATCACCCCGTCCGTGACAACCGCCATCCGCCCGTAGACGTCGTTGAGGAAAGCCTCGAGTGCCTTGACCCGCTGGGCGACGCCGCGTTCCAGGACATCCCATTCGTCCGAGGGAATGACCCTGGGAACGATGTCCAGGGGGAATGGCCGTTCCTCCCCCGCGTAGTCGAACGTGACGCCCCGGTCCAGGAAGGTACGCGCCATGGAGTCAGCGCGGGCCGTGACATCCGCCAGGGAAAGTTCCCGCAGGGCGCCGGCAACCTGACCGTAGGATCTTCGGGCCACGTGGCCCGGGGCAAACATCTCGTCGTAGGCACCGCTGCGTGCAGCGGCCTCTGAGTAATCCTGGAAGAGGTCAGACATGGGAATTAGACAATCACCTTTTTGGGTCGAGCGCATTTCGCACTGATTGTGTCGCAGTTTCGCAGGTAGCCCGGTTCGCCAATCCGTGCCCTCATCCGGCAGGGTTGACGCATGCCCTTCAACAGTTATGTGCCCCAGCTCAGACGGCTGGGGCCGGGGGTGGTCCTCAGCATCGCCGCGACGGGGCTTGCCTTCACCATCCATGCGCTCATCCCGGCCATTCCGGCCATGACGCTTGCTGTGGCTTTGGGGCTCCTCTCAGCAAATATACCGGGGACTGCCGTGTGGGCTGCGGGGCGTGCCCGTCCCGGGCTGGACTTCGGCGGGAAGCACTTGATGCGTGCCGGGATCGTCCTGTTGGGGTTGAAGGTCAGCATGGGTGACGTTCTGGGGCTGGGCTGGTTGGCGCTGCTCCTGATTACGGGCGTGGTGCTGCTGAGCCTCGCCGGGACCTATGGGCTCGCCCGCGTGCTGCGCCTTCCCGGCGAGGCCGCCCTCCTGATCGCCACGGGGTTTTCCATTTGTGGCGCGTCCGCCATTGGAGCCATGGCTGCTGTGCGTCGGATCAAGCATCAGGACACGGTCCTTCCGGTCGCCCTGGTGACGCTGTGCGGGACCTTGGCGATCGGCGTCCTGCCGCTCCTGATGCACCCGCTCGGCCTGGAACCTGAACAGTTCGGGGCGTGGACCGGCGCGTCCGTCCACGACGTAGGCCAGGTGGTCGCCACAGCGCAAACCGCCGGTCCAGCGGCACTGGCGGTCGCCGTCGTCGTCAAACTGACACGGGTGGTCCTGCTCGCGCCCATTGCGGCAGCGGCGGGGCTCCAGCAGCGGCTTCTCCACGTGCGTCGGCGCGCCAACCAAGCGGACGCCGACGGGAAGTTTCCGCCCATCATCCCGCTGTTTGTCCTTGGTTTCATCGCCATGGTGGGGATCCGGACCATGGGCTGGGCGGGACCCGCGGTGCTTGAAGCTGCAGCGGCCCTCCAGGACATCCTGCTGGCAACAGCCTTGTTCGGCCTGGGTTCGGCCGTACGCGTGCGTACCCTGATCCATACGGGCGGCCGTGCGATGATCGTTGCTTTGGGCTCCTGGCTGCTGATCGCCACACTCGGCCTGTGCGCCGCGTGGATCATGATTAGATAGCTGTGTGTCGAATCACAATCTTTCCCGCGACGAAGCTGCCATCCGTTCAGCCCTGATTACCACCCAAAGCTACGACGTCACGCTTGATGTCCGCGACGCGGCAGATCCCGCAGTCGCCGGATACCCCAGCACCAGCACCATCCTCTTCTCGGCCGAGCCCGGGTCGGCCACTTTCCTGGACTTCATCAGCGGCGGCGTGGACAGCGTTGTCCTCAATGGCGTCCCGTTGGATGTCACAAGGGTGGTTGACCGTGACCGGATCGTCCTTGAAGGCCTCGCCGCTGAGAACGAGGTGACGGTGAGCGGAACCGCGCTGTACAGCAGGTCCGGCGAGGGAATGCATCGTTTCGTGGACCCCGCCGACGGCCGGTGCTACCTCTACACGCAGTACGAACCGGCCGATAGTCGTCGCGTTTTCGCCAACTTTGAGCAGCCCGACCTCAAGGCTGAATTCACCTTCCATGTCATCGCGCCGTCCGGCTGGGAAGTGGCCTCCAACGGACATGAGGTATCGCGCTCCCCTGTCCCTGGCGACGCCCAAGCGCAGCGGTGGGACTTCGCCACCACCAAGCGGATGTCCACCTACATCACCACCATCCTCGCGGGGCCGTACTTCAAGGCGGTGGACCACTGGGGCAAAACGTTCGACGACGGCACCAACCTTGAGGTGCCGCTGGCCCTTTACTGCCGCGCATCACTCTCGGACTCGTTCGATGCCGACGAACTGTTCAGGCTGACGAAGAACGGCTTGGAGTTCTTCAACGAACTCTTCGATTACCCCTATCCGTGGGGGAAATACGATCAAGCGTTCGTGCCGGAGTACAACCTTGGCGCCATGGAAAATCCCGGACTGGTGACTTTCACCGAAAAGTACGTCTACGCTTCGCGGGCCACCGACGCCCAATACCAGGGCCGCGCCAATACGCTCATGCACGAGATGGCCCATATGTGGTTCGGCGACCTTGTCACCATGACGTGGTGGGACGACTTGTGGCTCAAGGAATCGTTTGCCGACTACATGGGAACCCTCGGGGTGGACCGCGCTACTGACTGGGATACGGCGTGGGTGAACTTCGCCAACAAACGCAAGGCCTGGGCCTACGTACAGGATCAATTGCCCACGACCCACCCCATCGTGGCGGACATTCCCGACCTTGAAGCTGCCAAACAAAACTTCGACGGCATCACTTATGCCAAGGGCGCGTCGGTCCTGAAGCAGTTGGTGTCCTATGTGGGATTCGAGGCGTTCATCGAGGGCTCACGCCAGTATTTCCGGAGTCACGAATTCGGCAACACCTCCCTGGAAGATCTTCTGCAAGCCCTTGGCGCCGCCTCCGGAAGGGACCTTGCCGTCTGGGCCAGGCAGTGGCTCCAGACGGCGGGCATCTCAACGTTGACAGCGGAAATCGTTGAGGATGGCGGCTTGATGGGCGCAGTGACCCTCCGCCAGGATGCCATTGACCCCCTGACCGGAAAGCAGGAACTCCGTCCCCATCGGATGCGCCTGGGCTTGTACGATCCCGACACCGCCGGACACCTCATCCGCCGGGAAAGCATCGAGATGGACGTAACCGGTCCGAGCACTCTTGTGGGTGAATTGGCAGGGAAACCGCGCCCGGCGCTGCTCTTGGTCAATGATGACGATCTTAGCTATGCCAAGGTCCGGCTGGACGAAGCCTCGGAAGAAACCGTCCGGACTTCGCTCGACAAAGTCAAGGACCCGATGGCCCGCGCCCTGTGTTGGACTGCCCTCTGGGATTCGGCACGCGATGGCGTGAGCCCCGCGGCACGGTACATCGCCGCCGTCGAACGTTTCGCACCGGCGGAAACGGGCATCGGCGTACTGTCCAACGTGCTCGGCAACGCAGCAGGCGCCCTTGAACGGTACGTTCCGGCGGCCATCCGGGACGGCGTCCGTAAAGATTTCCTGGCCGTGGCTGCATCCCAATTGCTCGCAGCAGCCCCGGGATCCGACCAGCAACTGGCTTGGGCACGGACGTTGTCCGACGTATCGCGCCATGGGGATAGTGAACTCACCTTGCTTCGAGGCATCCTGGACGGCAGTACCGTGATTGACGGCTTGGCCGTTGATGCTGAACTTCGGTGGGGTCTTTGGCAGGCGCTGGCAGCGCACGGACAGGCTTCCTTGGCTGAGCTGGATGCCGAACTCGCTTCCGACAGGACGGCGTCGGGGCGGGAAGGACATGCGACGGCGGCGGCCGCACGGCCGGATGCCGCCGTCAAGGCCGCGGCCTGGGACGCAGCCGTGAACTCTTCTGGGCTCTCCAACGAAATCCTCAGCGCAACCATCACCGGATTCACCATTGCCCCCGCATCCATGCTGCATCCGTATATAGAGCCGTACTTCGAATGCCTGGAGCACGTTTGGGCGGAGCGCAGCATCGAGATTGCCGGCAGGATCGTGCGGGGTCTATTCCCGGGCACGCAGGATCTGGACGAAGGGACCGAACCGGCAGGGCACCCGGTGTTGCTGCGGACGGACAAGTGGTTGCATGACCACGCCGATGCACCCCGGGCACTTCGCCGCATTGTCATCGAGCAGCGGAGCCACCTGATGCGGGCGTTGACGGCCCAAGCGGCCAAGGCTTAGGGGACCCTGTTCAGCCACTCCTCCGTGCCGAACTTCGCATCAACCCGTTTCCGTGCCTCAGTCAACTCCGCCTCGGTCAACGCGGACTCAACCGCCCCGTAGCGCTCGGTGAAGACTTCCTGCATGGCACCGATGATGGCGGCCCGTGCCATTCCTGTCTGACGGCGCAGCGGATCCACACGCTTCTTGGCGCTCCGTGTCCCTTTATCAGAAAGCTTTTCTTTGCCTATCCGGAGGACGTCCACCATCTTGTCGGCGTCGATGTCGTAGCTCATGGTCACGTGGTGCAGCATCCCGCCGTTGGCCAGGCGCTTCTGGGCGGCTCCCCCGATCTTGCCTTGATCGGTGGCAATGTCATTGAGGGGCACGTAGAAGGCCGATATCCCCAGCTTCTCCAGGGCTGCCATGACCCAGGCGTCCAAGAACGCGTAGGAGTCGGCGAAGCTGATCCCGTCCACGAGCGTTTGGGGCACGTAAAGGGAGTACGTGATGCAGTTGCCGGCTTCCATGAACATCGCTCCGCCACCGCTGATCCGCCGGACAACCGTAATGCCATGCCTGGCAACGCCCTCCGGATCCACTTCATTGCGGACGGACTGGAAGCTGCCGATGACCACGGACGGCTCTTCCCAGTCCCAGAACCTCAACGTAGGGTTGCGAAGCCCTGCACCGACTTCCTCCGTGAGGACTTCGTCCAGGGCAACGTTAACCGGCGTGGGCAGCACGGAGGGCGGAATGATGTCCCACTGATGATCGGCCCAGCCGGTTGCCTTGGACAAGGCACGGCGAACGGTCACGGCTACAGCCTCTGCGGAGAAACCGAACAGCACCGCACCGTCCGTAAGCCCCGCACCCACGGCTGCTGCGATATCGGCGGCGGATGAGGTTACAGCCAACCCCGTCAGGGCCATATTGATATCCAGCAGCGCTTCATCAGGTTCAAGGAAGAAGTCTCCGCTGACCGAGACATTGGCCAACAGGCCATCATGGACGTCCAGGTCAACCACCACCAGTTTGCCCCCGGGAACTTTGTATTCCCCGTGAAGCCGGGTGCCGTGGTCGTGCATTTCCTGGGCCGGGTGCGAAGTCATGGGTTCCATCTTGCCGGAAAAGGCGAAGGCCCGCATTGCCGGAATCAGGCAATGCGGGCCTTCGATAAGACTTGGGGAGAAGTGGATTACTTCTTGCCGCCGAAGCCCTTGAAGCGAGCGTTGAAGCGCTCGACGCGGCCTGCGGAGTCCATGATGCGCTGCTTGCCCGTGTAGAACGGGTGGGACTCGGAGGAGATTTCGACGTCGATGACCGGGTAGGTGTTGCCGTCTTCCCACTCGATGGTCTTGGAAGAAGACACGGTGGACTTGGTCAGGAACTTGACGCCGGAAGCCAGGTCGTTGAAAACAACAGCTTCGTACTTCGGGTGGATATCAGACTTCATAATGGGACCTTTGTTCGCGCAACTGGATTTTGCCAGCTGCCAGGTATGAATGGAGGTGGTCCTTTGCCGCCGAATATCAATTCAAGTGGCCGGGCCAACAACCAATCATAGCTGAAACCCTCATCGGAAACTAACCGGCACTGACGGTCCGTCCGAAGCGCTCAGTCCCTGGGCCGCAATTCCCAGAACGCCACCGCCGAGGCGGCAGCAACGTTGAGGGAATCCACGCCGGCGCGCATGGGAATCTTGACGGCGAGGTCGACGGCGGCAAGCGTGCCTGCGCTCATGCCGGCGCCTTCCGTCCCCAGCACCAATGCGAGTTTCGGGATCCGGCGGGCAGCTACCTCATCAAGGTCCAGGGAATCGTCGGTCAGCTCCATGGCTGCCACCGTGAAGCCCTCTTCGTGCAACACGTTGAGGTCCCCCGGCCAGCTTTCCAGGCGCGCCCACGGTACTTGGAAGACAGTGCCCATGCTGACGCGGACACTCCGACGGTACAGCGGGTCACCGCAGCGTGGCGAAACGAGCACGGCATCTACGCCGAGCGCCGCCGCGGAGCGGAAGATGGCACCGACGTTGGTGTGGTCGACGATGTCTTCAAGCACGGCAACGCGGGCCGCCTTGGCCAAAAGTTCACGGAGCGGGACAGGTGCGGGCCGGTGCATGGCGGCCATGGCGCCGCGGTGGAGGTGGAAGCCCGTGATTTCTTCCAGGAGTGCAGCTTTGCCAATGAAGACGGGAACGTCGGGGTACTCTTCGAAGACGTCGCGCAGATCGTCCAGCCATTTTTCGGCAAGGAAGAAGGAGCGTGGCTGGTGGCCTGCCGCCAACGCCCTCCGGAGTACCCGGGAGGACTCTGCGATGTACATTCCTTCCTCGGGCTCACGGAGCTTGCGAAGGTGCACGTCGGTAAGACTGGTGTAGTCCGTAACCCGCGGGTCGTCAGCGGATTCCAGATAGTGAAAAGTCACGGCTGGATCATTTCAACAGATTGGCGATCATGAAGCCTAGGGCAACGATTCCGAGGGTGAAGATCACTGCCCTGAGGACGGGGGGTGACAACCTTCGACCTACCTTGGAGCCCACCAGGCCGCCGATGGTGGAGCTCACTGCGATGAGCAGCACCACAAGCCAGTTGATGCGGTCGAAGGCGAAGACCAAATAGGACACCGCCGCAACCATGTTGACGCCCAACACCAGGATGTTCTTCATGGCGTTGGCGTTCTGCATGGTGCCGGTAAGGAACACTCCGAGGATTCCCACCAGCAGGATGCCTTGCGCAGCAACGAAGTAGCCGCCGTAGACGCCGGCCAGATAGACGAGCACCACCAAGAGGATGCCGTGGCTACGGTCACGAAGGGCATGCTCGGGGTTTTCTTCCCGGCTGCGGACCCAGGACTGAAGCCGCGGCTGGAATACCACCATCAAAAGGGCAAGGACCAGCAGGACCGGCGCCACATAGTGGAAGACTTTCTCCGGGAGGTGCAGCAGCAGCCAGGCTCCTGTGATGCCCCCAAGAAGCGAAGCGGGGAGGAGCTTTGCCAACTGCCGTCCGCGGCCGGCAAGCTCGCGGCGATACCCCCAGGCTCCGGACGCGTTGCCGGCAACGAGCCCCATGGCGTTGCTCATGGAGGCGACTACCGGAGTGACGCCCAAGGCAATCAGTACGGGGAAAGTAACGAGCGTGCCGGAGCCGACCACCGCATTGATGGTGCCTGCCCACAAGCCCGCAAAAAAGACCAGGACGCTGCTAAGGATCTCCACGGGTAAGGACCGAACCTGCCTAGCGGCGGGCAGTGGCCGTGTAACGGCCGCCGTTCTCTGCGACGTCGAGAGTGAGGCCAAAGGTGGTGCTGAGGTGCTCGTCCGTCAGGACATCCTTGATCGGACCGGCAGCCACTACTCCCCCTTCGCGCAGGAGCATCGCGTGGGTGAAGCCCGGGGGGACTTCTTCAAGGTGATGGGTCACCAGGACCATCGCCGGAGCTGCTTCGTCGCTCGCGAGTTCACCGAGCTTGTGCACGAGTTCTTCACGGCCGCCAAGGTCCAGGCCCGCGGCCGGTTCGTCCAGGAGCAGTAATTCGGGGTCCGTCATGAGGGCACGGGCAATTTGGACCCGCTTGCGCTCACCCTCCGACAACGTGGCAAACGTCCTGTTTAACAGCGGACCCATCCCCCAGTCGTTGAGCAACGCGAAGGCGCGCCGCTCGTCGTCGCGCTCATAACCTTCGCGCCAGCGGCCGGTGACGCCATAGGCGGCGGTCACGACGACGTTCAGGACATTCTCGTGTTCCGGAATGTGTGATGCCAAAGCTGCCGAGGAGAGGCCGATGCGGGGACGCAGTTCGAAGACGTCGACCCGACCAAGGACTTCGTCGAGGATTCCGGCCTTGCCGCTGCTCGGATGAAGGCGTGCGGCCGCGATCTGGAGAAGGGTGGTCTTGCCTGCGCCGTTCGGTCCCAGGATGACCCAGCGTTCGCCTTCATTGACTTGCCAGTCCACCTTGTCCAGCAGGGTCTTCTTGCCTCGGACAACGCTGACGGAAGCCATCTCCAGAACATCACTCATAGCAGTAGACACTAGGACAAAAAGGCATGTGACTGATAACCGGCTGTTCTGCCCATTTGCCGGTATGAAACGAATTCGAGGGCATGACTTGCACTCGATAGGATTGAGGCCATGACTTCGAACTTGGCTGCGGTCAGCTATGGCGTGAATTTGTCCCCGGAATCGCTGGAAAGCGTCCGCACCCTGCTGGCTGGCGCCGGTGCAACAATGTCATCGGAATCACACTCCGGTGACAACCGGTTCGGCGTTCACACCGCGGGCCTCACTGTTGATGCGGAGACGGCAGCCGACCTCACAGCACTTCGCCGCAAGGTAGCCGACGCGGGCCTGACCGGTGTTGACACAGCCATCGTGTCCGAAGCCCTGCGCCAAGCGCCCCGCAAGCTCCTCATCATGGACGTCGATTCCACGCTCATCCAGCAGGAAGTTATTGAGCTCCTGGCCGCCTACGCCGGCAAGCGCGAGGAAGTCGCGGCGGTCACCGAGGCGGCCATGCGCGGCGAACTGGACTTCGCCCAGAGCCTCCACGCCCGGGTTGCCGTCCTCGCGGGTCTGCCTGCCGCCGTCGTCGACTCTGTACGCCAGGAGGTGCGCCTCAGCTTGGGCGCGGCAGAACTCGTAGCCGCGTTCAAGGCGGCGGGCCACGTTGTGGCTGTCGTGTCCGGCGGATTCAACCAGATTCTGGGGCCGATCGCCGATGAGCTTGGCCTTGACTACTGGATCGCCAACGAGCTTGAAATTGTCGACGGCGCGTTGACAGGCAAGGTGCTCGGTGCGGTTATCGACCGGGCAGCCAAGGAGAAGTACCTCCGGGAGTGGGCTGCAGCGGAAGGCATCGACCTGGAACACACGATCGCCGTGGGCGATGGCGCCAACGACCTCGACATGCTTGGCGCGGCCGGAATCGGCGTTGCATTCAACGCGAAGCCCGCAGTGCGTGAAGTAGCCGATGCTGCCATCAACATGCCTTACCTCGACGCTGTGCGGCATATAGCCAACGTGTGAGCTGGAATTCGTTAGTCCGAACAACGTCATGAATCGGGATTCCGGCCACTTATTTGTGTAACTGGCCGGTGGATCTGCGGCGCCCTGGTGATTTTTCACCGGGGCGTTGCTTTGCAAACGTGGCTGCCGACTGAAATGGCGCGAAGGAAGAAAGTGAGCATTTCCCAGCACTCATGGAAATGGTGGAAACGCCACGTGGGGCTCGAGCCAATGGGAATCCCACCGGAATCTCCGGACGAGCCGCCCATCGCACTACAGGAGATATTCGGTGACGGGCAGGGGATTGTCGCCGCACCACAGCGGGCTACGGGTGACTGGGGATTGGACTTAATGATTCCCTTGCCCCCGGATGACGGCAGCGAACACTTTGCCAGGACCACCGGCAACACAACAGCAAAGGAAAGGTCCAGCATGAGTTCTCTAGATGAAGCGGTGAAGCAGCTGCTGTCCATTGAAGGCGCCACGGGAGCAGCGGTCGTCGACTACACGAGCGGCATGGCATTGGCGCAGGGCGGTAGTCCAGGTTTCGACCTGGGGGTAGCAGCCGCCGGTAACTCCAACGTCGTCAGCGCCAAGCTGCGCACCATGGCCGACCTTGGTCTGAACGGCGATATCGAGGACGTCCTGATCACCCTTGATTCCCAATACCACCTGATCAACGTCCTGAACTCCACAGGGTCACAGGGCCTATTCGTATACCTCGTGCTCGACAGGACGTACGCGAATCTTGCTTTGGCCCGGCACAAACTCAAGAACCTGGCCAAGGGCATCACCATTTGACATCCGGCCAAGCATGAAAAGGGGTGGTCGCCGTGTGCAGCGACCACCCCTTTTACGTTGGGGACTAGCCTTTGAGGCGCCGGGCCTGTCCGCGGTCCGCTTCGAACTTGTCGCCAAGCATGTGGTGCACCAGGACGTCTTCGTTCGTGTTCGCATTGGCTTCGATGGAGACCAATTCGCCGTCCCGCATCACACCAATACGGTGGCACCAACCAACCAGCTCTGACAGGTCCGATGACAGGAGGATGATGGCAACCCCCGTCTGGCTGAGTTCGTGCAGCATCCTGTAGACGATTTCCTTGGCACCTATATCGATTCCGCGGCTTGGGTGGCTCAGGATCAGAATGTCACAACCAGCGGTCATCCACCTCGCCAGCTGGACCTTCTGCCGGTCGCCACCGGACAGGGTGGTCATGGTGCTGTGGATGTTGGTGGTGTTGATCCGCATGCGGCGCACGAGTTCGATGACACCACGCAATTGAATGACTTCATCCTGCAGGCTGTCGGACGCTGAATCCAGGGTTTGGTCCAGGCCATTGACGATGCTGATCGCTTCGGAGCCAAGGTTGTCCGCTGTGTCTGACAGGAAGCCGATCTTCAATTTTTGGGCATCCTGCTGGTTCCTGATCACCGCTTCCTCGCCCCCAACGTAGAGGTGTCCGGAGGTGCTGGGGTTCAGGCCAACAAGGGCTTCCACCAAGGGATAGATTCCGGATCGATGCGTTCCGACCAGACCGAATATTTCTCCTTTGGCCACGCTGAAGCTCACATCGCGGACGCTTTCATCCACGCGAAGGTTGGCCACGCGCAGCGCTTCCCCGCCTGGTGCCAGCTCGGTGGGCCGGGACGTGCCTTCAAGTCGTTTCTGGAGCAGCAGGAAAGCCAATTCGTCCACGTCGGTTTGGTTGGCGTCGAGGACCCTGTGGACCTTGCCCTCCCTTAGGACGGCAATCCGATGGGCGATGGAGCGTACTTCGTCCAGCCTGTGCGTGATGTAGATGATTGCCCGACCCTGGCGGGTCAGCATTCGCAGAACCTTATGCAGCACTGCCACGTCGTGGTCCGGCAGCGAGGCAGCCACCTCGTCCATGATCACCAGCTGTGCTTCTTCAGCGACCATCCTGAGAACTTCCACAAGTGTCTGCTCGGCGCGTACCAGTTGTCCGACCTTCATATCGGGATCCAGGTCGACGCCCACCTGCGTGATCAAGGCTGCCGCCTGCGCGCGAAGTTCAGCATGCGGCTTTGAACTTTGAAATGTTCCACGGAAAATCGCCTGGGCGATGGTGAGGCCGGGATCAAGCCGGAAATTCTGGGGGATGAGACCAACACCGCAGGCTTGGGCCTCCTCCATGGAGTCCGGCCCGTAGTTTTCTCCCGCCAACGTCATTCGACCGCCGTTATGTTGATGGGATCCGGCCAATACGCCCATCAGGGTGCTTTTGCCGGCACCATTTGTGCCGATCAGACCGAGGATTTCCCCTCGATGCAGGGAAAAGCCGACGCCTTTGAGGATCCGGCGTTGATCGTAGGATGCATGGATGTCATCAGCATGCAGTAGCAGGTCCAAAGAATCTCCTGGTTCACAGTAATGCGCAGGCGGTCCGCGAACGCAACTCATGAATTGCCGCCCGAAAGATCCGTGGGAATTACCGGAGATAGCGACTTTCAGAGTTAACCAGAATTATGAACACCTTGCCAAATCACGATCAATGAAACAGGTTTTCGCAATTCGTGTCGCAGAAAATCCAATCTTTATGGAAATGTCACCTAATTCCACGAGTCGCCGCAAACACAAAGCGGCCCGGAACCGAAGTCCCGGGCCGCATTGAGTCGAACACTGACCTACTGTGCGGTCTTGCCGAAGTAGTCGGCACCGCCAACATATTCTGTATGGCCGGACTCCACGTCTGCCGTGACCATTTTGGCGACCTCCGCGGCGAACTCTTCCACGGAGTACAACTTTCCTGCCTCAGCACGACGCGCCTCGATGGCTCCCGGATTCGAGCGGTCCAACAGCGTCGCCGTCACCGTTCCCTCGATCATGTCGCCTGAGACAACAACCAGGGAGATGCCCTTGTCCGCGAGGTTGGGAAGAAGCGCACGGAGCGCGTCTTCCCCGGCACGCTTGCTCCGGGCAACGGGCTCGTACTCGGGCATGGTGGGCACGGAATCAATGAAGTGTGCCTGGTGGCTGGTCACGAACACTACGCGCGAGCCTTCCTGCATGAGTGGCACGGCTGCGTTGAGCATGTTGATCTGGGCATCGCGGTTGAGCTTGAGGGCGTAGCCCTCTTCCATGCCGGACTCCATGCCACCGGACGCATTAAGGACCAGGACGTCGAGCGAACCGAACTCCTCCATGGCCGTGCTCGCGAGGGCGTGGACACCTTCATCCGTGGTGAGGTCTGCTCCTACGGCGGCAGCGCGCCCACCGGCAGCCTGGATCTCTGCCACGACCTTGTTCGCGCGGGGCGCCTTCTGGCGGTAGTTGACGACGACGGCGGCACCCTCGCCTGCGAGGATCTTGGCAACTTCGGCGCCGATGCCCCGGGATGATCCCGTGACGATCGCGGTCTTGTTATCCAGCATTCCCATTCGTGCTCCTTTTGTTCACTTCATCCAAATTCCGTGGGCTCGGCTTCCATCATGCCAGCGGCATGGGGAAAATCCGTTGTCGGGCCCACACAAAAAGTGCTCGGCGCCGTGAGATGCCGGGACCTAGTGGCCCATCCCGAGGCCACCATCGACAGGGATGACTGCGCCGGAAATGTAGGCTGCCTCGTCGCTGGCCACCCAGCGAACGACGTCGGCGACCTCGGAGGCCTCGGCAAAACGTCCGGCAGGAACATTGGCCAGATAGGATTTTTGGGTCTCTTCCGGCAGTTCGGCCGTCATGTCGGTGTTGATGAAGCCCGGGGCGACCACGTTCGCGGTGATACCGCGGCTTCCCAGTTCGCGGGTCAGCGAGCGGGCAATGCCAACCATGCCGGCCTTGGATGCCGAGTAGTTGATCTGGCCGGGGGCTCCGTACAGGCCGGACACCGAGGAGATCAGGACAACGCGGCCTTTACGGAGCCGGATCATGCCCTTGGACGCACGCTTGATCACGCGGAACGCGCCGGTGAGGTTCGTGTCGAGCACCGAAGTGAAGTCATCCTCGCTCATGCGCAGCAGCAAGGTGTCCTTGGTGATGCCGGCATTGGCCACCAGCACTTCCACCGGGCCGTGGGCTTCTTCGACGACTTTGAACGCTTCGTCAATGGAAGCCTCATCGGTGACATCGGCTTTCACGCCCAGAATGCCTTCGGGCAGTTCGGTTTCACTTCGGTAGGTGACCGCCACCTTGTCGCCGTTGGCGAGGAACGACTCGGCGATTGCAAGGCCGATACCCCGGTTGCCGCCGGTGATGAGCACGCTGCGGCCAGTCGATACTGCTTCAGACATAGTTTGACTCCAGGATCTGCGGCATGGGTGAGCCGCTGTGAAAGGGGATTTCCTGTCTTGATCTTATCCGCGGTGTAGATCAACTCGTCGGTAACCGCACATTCCGCGGTTTGGGCCGGTACCGCCTTGGTGAGAGAATTGAGGCAAGCCTTTGGAGTGTGATGATTCAGCTGTGACACGTAAGAACAGTCCCCTGCAGCAGGTGCCCGGGGATCCGGACGCTGTTTCCAGCGACCCCGAGGTACACAGCATTACGGATGCCGCGGCGGCGCACTCGGAAGACATGCGCGATCGCATAATCAAATACGCAGTGGCCATGGGCATCCGTATGGTCTGCATCATCCTGATCTTCGTCGTGGATGGCTGGTTCAAGATCATTGCTGTAGCCGGCGCTGTCTTTCTCCCCTGGATAGCTGTTGTCATCGCCAACGGGAGTGACAAAGCCGAGGACCACAGTGAGTCCTTGCTGGACGACGTGGCAGCGGCGGAAATCGAGGGTTCCAGCCATCCGGAAGAAGAGGACGCATCGAACGATGTCACCGTTCTCCAAGGCGAAATAGTCGAGGACGAGCCGCCCGCAGGACAGGCCGGCAGCATGAATGATGCAACAACAACGAAGGCCGGCGATCCCGGCGACGAACGGGCGGCTTCATGAACATTTTTAACCTTGGCGGCCCGGGGCTGGGCGCCCAGGAGTCCGAACGCGCCATCGGCGCGGCGGTCTGCTCACGTAAGGGCTGCCGCGAAGGAGCCGACTGGCAACTCTTGTGGAACAACCCACGCATTCACGCGCCCGAGCGCCGCAAAGTGTGGCTGTCCTGCGATGAACACCGGCCTTGGCTTGAGGATTACCTCCAAACCCGCGGACTTTGGAAGGAAACTGTCCCCTTCGAGGCCGGCGAAGCATCCGTTGGTGAGGGCAACTGAATGTATCGCTTCCTTTTCTCCAGCAAGTGGCTGGGATACTTCGTCCTTGCCCTCATTTTCGCCACCGCATGTGTGTTCCTCGGCCGTTGGCAGATGGACCGGCGGGCAGAGACTTTGGCTGAAATCGATCGGGTCATCAGCAATTATTCCGCGACACCGGTCCCCTTCCAGGACATTAAGGACCAGTTCGCATCGATGGATCCCGAGCGCGAGTGGACCCAGGTTGAGTTGCGGGGCACGTACGACGTCGAGGGCCAGCGGGTGGTGCGGAACCGGCCGTTGAACGGACAGCCGGGTTACGACGTCGTGGTGCCCTTCCGCCTGGCCACCGGCGAAGCGGTGGTCATTGACCGCGGCTGGCTGCCGATCGGGAACAATACGCCGGGACGTCCCGACGTCGTTCCGGCGCCTCCCGAAGGCGAAGTCACCGTGGTTGCCCGCCTCAAGCCGTCAGAACCGAAGTTGGACCGTGGCGCCGTGGACGGGCAGCTCGCCTCGATTGATCTTCCCGGCTTTGCCGAGGAACTTCCCTACCCCATTGCTACGGGGGCGTACGGGCAATTGGCGAGTGAGAATCCTGCGGTCCAGCCCATGCCCACCCCGTTCCCGAAACCGGCTACGGAGGAGGGCACCCATCTTTCCTACTCGCTGCAGTGGTTCGCGTTCGGGGTGCTTATGTTCATCGGTTTCGGATATGCGGCGCGGCAGCAAGCCCGCAACGCTGCCATCGATGCCGAAGAAGACGAGGAAGATGGCATCATGACTGCGGCCGGTCCGTCCAAGCGGCGGGTTGCCGCCCAACGAAAGAACAAGCGGCCCACATCCGAAGAAGAGGAAGACGCAATCCTGGATGCCCAAGGATATTGATGTGATTCCGGACCCCGTGCGTAACGTGAAGTCTGCGCTGATCGCGGCCGGCGCGACGGACACCGTGCGCACCTTCAGTGAGAAGGTGCCCACCGCAGCCGCCGCAGCGTCAGTCCTCGGCTGCGAGGTCGCGGCCATCACGAACAGCCTGATTTTCGAGCTCAATGGAGAACCACTGCTGATCCTCGCCAGTGGAGCAGCGAGGGTGGACACCGCACTGGTTGCCGGTCAACTGGGAACCGGGAAGATCCGCCGCGCGAAGCCAGATTTCGTCCTCAAGCACACCGGCCAGGAAGTCGGCGGAGTAGCCCCCGTTGGCCACCCGCAGCGAATCCGGACCCTGCTGGACTTCTCGCTGGAGCAACACCCGGTCCTCTGGGCAGGAGCCGGCGACCACAACTCCATGTTCTCGATCACCTATGAGGACCTGGCACGCATCACCAGCGCAGAGCCGCTGAGAGTTCGTTAGCTGCCGCAGAGGCGCCGCGCAGCGGACGTAGACGACTGTTTACGCCAGCGTAATCAGATCCAGGTAGTCCTCGTTCCAGTGGTCCTCAACGCCGTCCGGAAGCAGCACGACGCGCTCCGGGTTGAGGGCGGCGACTGCGCCTTCGTCGTGGCTGACCATGACTACAGCGCCGGTGTAGTTCTTGAGTGCACCCAAAATCTCGGCGCGGCTGGCCGGGTCAAGGTTGTTGGTGGGTTCATCGAGGAGCAGTACGTTGGCGCTGGATGCCACGATCGTTGCAAGTGCCAGGCGTGTTTTCTCTCCACCGGAGAGCACGCCGGCGGGCTTGTCGACGTCGTCGCCGGAAAACAGGAACGAACCCAAAATTCCACGGACTTCGGCGTCCTTCATGTCCGGTGCGGAGGATCGCATATTTTCCAACACGGTGCGGTCGTGGTCGAGGGTTTCGTGCTCCTGCGCGTAATAGCCCACTTTGAGTCCGTGGCCAGGCACAATGTCACCGGTGTCGGGCTTGTCCACGCCGGCCAACATGCGCAGCAGCGTAGTCTTGCCGGCACCGTTGAGGCCCAGGATGACGACTTTGGAGCCCCGGTCGATCGCGAGATCCACATCGGTGAAGATTTCCAGGGATCCGTAGGACTTTGAAAGCCCTTCGGCAGTCAAGGGTGTTTTGCCGCACGGTGAGGGATCAGGGAAGCGCAGCGCGGCCACGCGATCGTGCTCGCGAACTGCCTCGAGTCCACCAAGGAGCCTTTCGGCGCGCTTGGCCATGTTCTGGGCAGCAACAGCCTTGGTGGCCTTGGCCCGCATCTTGTTGGCTTGGTCCATCAGGACCTGGGCCTTCTTTTCTGCATTGGCACGCTCGCGCCGGCGGGCTCGTTCATCGGTTTCCCGCTGCTGCAGGTAACGCTTCCAGCCCATGTTGTAGTAGTCGATCTGGGCCCTGTTCGCGTCCAGGTGGTACACCTTATTGACTGTTGCTTCCAGCAGTTCGACGTCGTGGCTGATGACGATCAGTCCACCTTGATGGTTTTTGAGGAAGTCACGCAGCCACGTGATGGAGTCGGCATCGAGGTGGTTGGTGGGTTCGTCCAGCAGCAGTGTTTCCGCGGATGAGTAGAGGATCCGGGCCAGCTCGACACGGCGACGCTGGCCACCGGACAATGTCTTGAGCGGCTGGTTGAGGATGCGCTCCGGCAGGGCAAGGTTGGAGGAGATCGCAGCAGCTTCCGCTTCAGCAGCGTATCCGCCGCCGGCCAGGAATTCAGCTTCCAAGCGGTCGTAGCGGCTCATCGCCTTGCGCTGGACAGCCGGGTCCTCGCTGGACATCTCCGCCTGCGCCTTCTTCAATTTGCCCACCACGATGTCGAGGCCACGAGCAGACAGGATCCGGTCGCGGGCAAGCTGCTCCATGTCAGGGGTACGCGGGTCCTGCGGCAGGTAACCGATCTCGCCGCTGCGGGTCACTTTGCCGCCCGCAGGCAGGCCCTCGCCTGCGAGAACGCGGGTGAGGGTGGTCTTACCGGCGCCGTTGCGGCCCACGAGGCCGATTTTGTCCCCTTTGTCCACCCTGAAGTTGACCTGGTCCATAAGCAGGCGTGCGCCGGCGCGGAGTTCGAGGTCCTGGACGGTAATCACTTCGGGTCATGCCTTTCAATGGGGAACGCCTGCAGGGACCGGTGGTCCAAACGATGCGGCGGGGACGGCCATGAGAACAGCCTGTTCAAGTCTACCGGCACACTGACCACGGGCTGACACCACCTGGAGTTGGGCAAAACTGTACCTACGCGCCAAAAAACTGCCCGGCGCACTTGTGGAGAGGCTCCAAAATCGGGCCCTGTTGGGCTCCGTATCCTCGACAAGGGGGATTATTCCATCGCATCGCACCACTCCTGATAGGACCCGTCATGAGCCAGACCGACTCCGCCACGGAGCGCACTACTTCTTCGCGCAGCCGCTGGAACGCCACTGACCTCGGCCTCGTCGCCGTCTTCGCAGCCCTCGTGGCGACGTCGTCAATCATTCCCGGGATTCCCGTTGGTGCCCTGGGCGTGCCGATCACGCTTGTCACGTTGACGGTGATGTTGAGCGGCCTCGTGCTGGGGCCGGGCCGCGGTTTTGCCGCCGTGGGGTTGTATGTCCTGCTGGGCCTTGCCGGCCTGCCGATCTTCAGCGGAGGCCGCAGCGGTCTCGGTATCCTCGCTACGCCCTCGGCCGGTTACATCATCGCATTCCCCCTCGCGGCAGCGGCGACGGGCTACCTGGCCGCGTTGATCATTCGTACGACGAACAAGTACAGGGCGGTCCTGCTCTTCGGGGCGGCCATGGCCAGCAGCGTCGTGATCATCCACGGCCTCGGCATCCTGGGCATGATGGTCAACGCGAAACTGGACTTCCCCAAGGCCTTTCTGGCAGATCTGCCGTTCTACCCCGGCGACATCCTGAAGAACGTTCTGGCTGTGCTGATTGCGGTAGCCCTCCACAAGGCCTTCCCGGATGTCTTGGTGCGCAGGGTCAAGAAGTTCTGATCGCGGGGCGCAGCGGGGAAAATCAGTACATGGCTTCAATCAACTTCAGCAGGGTCGCGGTACGGGTTGCCATCGATGGCAGCGACACGCCGAAGACCCTGCTGCACGACGTCTCCCTGCACCTCACCGAGCAGCGTATTGGGGTTATTGGCGCGAACGGTTCCGGTAAATCCACTCTCCTCCGCTTGCTCAACGGCTTGGTGGAACCAAGCGAGGGGACGGTGGAAGTCCACGGGGACAACACTGTTGCAGCCGTGCGTCGTGTCCGGGGCAATGTTGGGTTCGTCTTCACCGATCCCCTGTCGCAACTGGTGATGCCCACGGGCCGGGAAGACGTGGAATTATCGCTGCGCCGTTCAGTGAAAAACGCAAAAGAGCGTGCTGCCCGCGCCGAAGCAGTCCTCAACCGGTTCGGCCTGTTGCATCTGGCAGACCAAAGCATCTACGAACTTTCCGGCGGGGAGCGCCAGCTTCTCGCCTTGGCAGCGGTCCTCGCCGTCAACCCAAAGGTCCTGGTGCTGGATGAACCATCGACGCTTCTTGACCTCCGGAACCGTGAGCTTCTGAGACGCACTATCGCCGGGCTGGACCAGCAGGTGATCATGTCCACCCACGATCTGGACCTTGCACTGGATATGGATCGCGTCCTCGTGGTTGAATCCGGCCGCATCGCGTTCGACGGCGGAGCAGCGGAGGGCGTCGCCCGTTACCAGGCACTCTGCGAGGCTGCGCTGGGCGACGCGCCGGACGGACGGGTGTCGAAGTGAGGGGCCAGGGTTTCCTGCTGGCCAACTATGTACGGGGTAGTTCGCTGATCCACCGCACTCCGCTGTGGCTGAAATTCCTCGTGGTATCTGCGTGCGGTGCTGCGTCGTTCCTGATCGTGGAGTGGACTGTTTCGCTGGCGGTCCTGGCCGTTGTGTGCAGTCTTTTCCTGATGAGTGGCGCCGGAGCGCGGCGGCTAGCCCGTGCCATCGGGATGGTGGCACCCATCCTCGTGGTGATCGGGTTGTTCCAGTGGTGGCAACTGGGCGGACCCACAGCTGCACGCATTGTCCTCAACGTTCTGGTGTGCGTGGTGGCGGCCTCCGTGCTCACCGCCACAACTCCGGTTCAGGACTTGCTGGATGGAGTAGTGGCCCTCGCCAGCCCCTTCCGTCGCCTGGGCGCCGACCCTGAGCGTTTCGCCCTCACTATCGCGGTGATGCTCAGGAGTATCCCTTTCATCGCCGGCGCCTTCTCGGACGTTCGCGATTCGGCGAGGGCACGCGGGTTGGAACGCAATCCGCGAGCCCTCGTACTTCCCGTCTTCATCAGCACGGTTGCCTACGCCCGCCAGACCGGCGACGCCTTGGCAGCACGCGGACTCGGCGAGCCTGAGGAACCGGACACTGCGGAGTGACGGATCAGCCGGGTTGGAAGCGCGCATGCTGCAGGAGTGCGGCCGTGCCCATGCCGCCTGCGCTGCTGATCATCGCAAGGCAAAGCGATCCTTGGCCCGACTCCCGGTACCGGTTCCTTGACTGCGCAAAGAGGCGCGTGACCAGAACAGCCCCGGAAGCACCATAACCGTGACCCAAAGCCAAGGCTCCGCCCTCAAGGTTCGCCCGCCCAGGATCGACTCCAAGGTGGTCCAGGCATGCAATCGTCTGTGAAGCGAAAGCCTCGTTGAACTCGAAAAGGTCCACGCCATCCACGCTGACGCCATGCCCCTTCAGCAGTCGTTCGGCGGCATGCGCGGCGCCAATCCCCGGAAGTCGCGGGTCCACTCCCCTGGTATTGCACCCCAGGACGAGCAACCCGTCGATCGCGCCCATGGCCCGTGCCCGCTCCACGGACGTCATCACGACGGCGGAGGCAGCGTCCGCGTCGAAGCACGAGTTTGCTGCGGTGACAGTACCGTTGGGGACGAACGCAGCCGGGAACCTTGCCATCAGCGGCGCCCGCAGCGAAGGCTTGGGGCCGTCGTCTGCGTCTACAAGGTGGTCCGTGCCCTGCAGCGGAACGATCTCGTCCACAAACCTGCCGGCAGCGGCCGCAGCCAGTGCGCGCTGATGGCTGCGGAGCGCGTACTCGTCCTGGCGTTCCCTGCTGACGCCGAACGTGACCGCAACGTTTTCCGCGCCGACGCCCATATCCGGGTCGCCGTACGCGAGCGGCACAAAGGGCGCCCTCGAATAGAAGTCCAGGCCGCCGTCGTCGTTTCTGTTGGCGCGCGCTGGAGCGGTGCTGATGCTTTCCACACCGCCGGCGAGGAACAATGGATTGCCGCCCGCCGCGACGAGCTGAGCCGCAAAAGCGATGGCGTCCAGGCCTGATCCGCACTGGCGGTCCACTGTGATGCCCGGAACCGTGACGGGCAGTCCGGCTTCCAGCGCGGCAAAGCGGGCAACATTGCCGCCGCCACCAACGGCGTTTCCGATGATGACGTCATCAACGTCGGCAGGGTCGGCAGCGGTCGAATCCAGCAAGGAAGCCAGGACAGGGGCCAAAAGCCCGGGCGCGCGAAGATGCTTGAGCTGGCCGTTCGCGCGGCAGTTCGGCGACCTGCGCGCTGCAATAATCACTGGCTGGCGGGATTCGTCGCGCGCTGTTACCGCCTGACGGATGCTAGCCAAGGGGTTTGGCCCGCGCGTCGTGGTTCTTGATCCAATCCAAAAGCACTTTGCGGCTGACCTTGCCGCGGTCCGTCATGGGCACCTCGGAAAGTACGAAGTACTGCAGCGGCCACTTGTCCCGCGCCAACAAGCCATCCAGGCCGGTGCGGAGTTGCGTTGCCGTCACGGCCCCATAGGCGGGTACGACGCCGGCAATCACCTTTTGGCCCCGGATATCGTCCGGGGCGCCTGCGGCAATTGCGGTCTCAATGCCCGGCACGGAAGCCAACGCCAGCTCGACCTCGTGCGGATAGACGTTCTTGCCGGAGGTGATGATCATGTCTGACCTGCGACCCAGGATGTGCAGGGTGCCGTTGTCCATATAGCCTTGGTCGCCCACCGTGTACCAACCATCGAGGCAGCGCAGGGCCTGGCCGTCGTCGCCCCACAAATAGCCGTTACTGACCATGCCGCTGCGCACGCTGATGTTCCCGTGGGCTCCGTCCGGGAGTACACGGCCGGAATCATCCAGGATTCTCAGCTCCACCCCGGGAAAAGGAGCACCGATTCCCGTGCCACCGATATCCAAAGGTTCACCGGCAGCCAGCCTTGTTCCGGAAACGAAGCTGAGTTCCGAGGCGCCGTAGTACTCGTAAATGGCTGCGTTGGGTGCCCAGCGGCGGGCGGCTTCCAGAGTACGGCCATCGAGCTTGGAACCGGCGCAGATGATGCTCCGGATTCCGGAAGCGTCCACGTCTCCCGCAAGACCGCGCTCACTGAGCAAACGCAGCATCGTAGGGGCCAGGACCAGTCGGGTAATGCCGTCGTGCGTAATGGCTGCGTGGGCGTCGCCGACATCGAAGCTCTCGAGCGTGTGGCAGGCGGCGCCCGCATACAGACATTCGGACAAGGCGTAGAGATTCAAGGAGGCGGACAGCGGACCGGGTGCGAGGGTCCGGTCGTCCCGCGTGAGCCCGAAGAACTCAATGGAAGCCTTGAACGATACCTGCCAGGATCGGCGGGAACGTGTGAAGGCCTTGGGCACGGAGGTCGTTCCGGATGTCAGGCCAATCAGGAAAGTGCTGGAAGGATCGCCATCCACCAGTTCGTCCCCGGTCGCGATGACCGGTTGGACAATTCGTGAGGATACTTCGTCGATCATTGCCTGGGGCCACTGTGGATCCAGCACAGCACAGCGGCGCTCCCCCGCCACGGCCGCCGCATACTTCCCGACGAAGCCGACAGAGTTTGGCTCGGCGAGCACAGTTGTGGCAGCGGCGGCGCTGAGATGGCCCGTTGCGGCATCGCGAAGCTCCGCCCAGTTGAGCCGACGGCTGCCTACAACGACGGCGGTGTCGTGAGGGTACTCGTCGGCCCAGAGCTGCAGTTTGTCCAGGAAAGGCATCCAGCCAATTTTACGGCAGTGTCCGCCACCGGTCACCAATGGTGACGTCTATTCTGGCTGTATGAGTTTCAATGACGGTGCACAGCTCGATCCATCCCAAGTACAAGACCGACGTGGCAGTGGCATCGGCCGCGGAACGAAGATCGGCGGCGGGATTGGCGGCGGCATCGTCGCGCTGTTGCTCGTCCTGCTTGGCGTCAACCCGAATATCCTCGGGGACCTCACCGGCGGTGGCCAGCCACCCGCCGTCGAAGGTGGCGGCGCCACTGGCGGTGTGCAGGAGTGCAAGACCGGTGCCGATGCGGACAAGCGCCTCGACTGCAGGATCCTGGGTACGGTCAACAGCCTCAACGCGTTCTGGCCGGACTACCTCGCCGACTACAACGTCCAATATCCCCGGCCCGAAACCGTCATCTTCAGCCAGGCTACGAACACCGGCTGTGGCTCGGCCACCAGTGCGGTGGGGCCTTTCTACTGCCCCGCTGACACCACGGCGTATTTCGACCCGGGGTTCTTCGACGATCTCGTGACCCGCTTTGGCTCATCGGGGGGACCGCTTGCCCAGGAGTACGTGGTTGCGCACGAATTCGGGCACCACGTCCAAAACATCCTGGGGACGTTGGATCAGGCACAGCAGGACCCTCAAGGGCCGCAATCCGGTGCCGTCCGAGTGGAGCTCCAAGCGGACTGTTTTGCAGGCCTGTGGGTGCGGCACGCCACCACCCAGGCTGATCCGGCGACCGGCAAGCCATTCCTGGACCCCCTCACGGAGCAGGACCTGCAGGACGCTTTGTCCGCTGCTTCCGCTGTCGGCGATGACCGGATCCAGGAAGCAGCCACGGGTCGCGTTTCGCCGGAGTCCTGGACCCATGGTTCCAGCGAGCAGCGGCAGAAATGGTTCTATCAGGGGTATTCCACCGGAGACATCAATAAGTGTGACACCTTTGGTGTCGCCGCTCCCTAGGACTCTGCCCGTCACCTGACATGGAACCGGCCCGGACCAATTCAGTCCGGGCCGGTTCGTTTAACTACTTGCAGGTGACGTCAACCCAGTAGGTGTGCGCGCCACTCGTGTGGTTGGCAACGTTAAAGGTGACAACAGAGCTATTGCCCCTGACCTTTGCCGTCGAACCGTCCGGCGCGGTCACGGTCGACAAGGCACAGCCGTCCTGGCTGGTTACCTTGACCGAATGACGGCCCGGTTCTGTGGCTTCGAAGTGTGCCTCGTGGTATGCGTTGACGGACGGGTCCCACTCCGAGAACTTGATGTTGCTTGCACCGTTGGTGTCGGTCCACTCGGCCGCATAGCCATCCAAGGCAACATTGTTCTTGAAGAACCGGACATCGATTTCAACGATCAGTTCGTGACGGACCTTGAAGTTGTCCACCTTGCTGTAGCGCGGAACGAAGCAGTTCTTGTTCCCGGCGGCATCGCAGTCATACTGATCAACCGGAGTGACCCAGACCTTGTAAACGCCGCCGTTGTTGGGGGTGTCGTCGTAGGGGAACAGCTGGACCGTGGCCCCGCCGTCTTCACCGTCGGCGCCGGTTGCATGTTCACAGTTCGTATCGACGACGCCAACGATGACGCCGGAGCCGTTCACAGTGAACTGCCGGCAACTGATGTCGTCCGAGGAGAGCAACTCCTTACCCGACGGGTCGGTCACCTGGAAGTAGTAATCTCCCGCCGGCAGGCCGGCCGCATCATCCGGGGCGTTGATGCCGGGACCGCCATTCAGGTAAACGGACTCTTTGGTCGGATAGATGTTCAGGTTCACCGGTTCACCGCTGGCATCCGTGGTGAAGATGGCTCCGGAGAGCTGGCTACCTGCTGGAGGAGCCGCCGACGCGGGTGGGGCCAGGAGTCCCGCGGTGGCAATCGCAATAACTCCTGTTATGGCGTATCTGGCTTTCATGGGAGTGCCTCTGATCAACGAGTAGTGATATTAGCAGCACCTAAAGCGCAGTTATGCGGCCACTCCCCAGCCAGTAGACACTGCCGCCCTCCCGGGTCAGGGGACCGAAAGGGGTGGCGACTGCGCCTAGATGGCGGGATTCTACTCCGGGCCGGACCTGAAGTGTAGGTGTTCCCGGTGGTCAAGCGGCATCCCGGGCACAAAAAATGGTTCCCGGCAGAGCGCCGGGAACCATTTCTTGGTGCCCCGATGGGCAAAGATCGGTGGTCAGATGTTGAAGCCGAGGGCCCGCATCTGGTCCTTACCATCGTCGGTGATCCGTTCCGGACCCCATGGCGGCATCCACACCCAGTTCAGGCGCCAATCATCCACGATGCCATCGAGGGACTTGCCCACTTGCTCCTCAAGTACATCCGTCAGCGGGCAAGCCGCAGTCGTCAGCGTCATGTCAATGAGGAGGGCACCGTCTTCGTCCGAGTACTTCAGGCCGTAGAGCAGGCCCAAGTCCACTACATTGACGCCGAGTTCCGGGTCAATGACGTCCTTGAGCGCTTCCTCGACATCCTCGAGGCTGGTACGCGCCGCGTTGATTTCGGTCATGGAACGATCCTAACTAGGCCTGTACGGCAGGAGCAACGGCCACACCGGCACCTGCGGCGTAGCGGTCGTAACCCTCTTCTTCAAGGCGGTCTGCGAGCTCCGGGCCGCCTTCTTCCACGACCTTGCCGTCAACGAAGACGTGTACGAAGTCGGGCTTGATGTAGCGCAGGATGCGGGTGTAGTGGGTGATGAGCAAGGTACCCATGTTGCCCTCTGCGTGGGCACGGTTGACACCCTCGGACACAACCTTGAGAGCGTCGACGTCGAGGCCCGAGTCGGTCTCGTCCAGGACTGCGAACTTCGGCTTGAAGAGCTCGAGCTGAAGGATCTCGACGCGCTTCTTCTCGCCGCCGGAGAAGCCCTCGTTGACATTGCGCTGTGCAAAGTCGGCATCGATGCGCAGCTGCTGCATGGCAGCCTTGACATCCTTGGTCCAGGTGCGGAGCGCAGGAGCTTCACCGTCGATGGCCGTCTTGGCGGTGCGCAGGAAGTTGGTCATGGTGACACCCGGTACCTCTACCGGGTACTGCATGGCAAGGAACACGCCTGCACGGGCGCGCTCATCCACGCTCATCTCGAGGACGTCTTCGCCGTCGAGGGTGATGCTGCCGCTGGTCACCGTGTAACGCGGGTGCCCGGCAATGGTCGAAGCCAGGGTGGACTTGCCCGAACCGTTGGGACCCATGATGGCGTGGGTCTCACCGGTCTTGATCGTCAGGCTGACGCCCTTCAGGATCTCCTTGGTGCCCTGCTCCGTCTCGATGCTGACGTGCAGGTCCTTAATCTCAAGAGTAGACATGCTCTTCTTTCTTTCCGTTCGTAAGTCTGGCGGTACTGGGCGCTCAGTAGTTGTTGACCGGGGCGCCGTTCACAACGTTGGTCACGTCCACGTAGACGTCGTCTCCATCGATGGTGACGGCGAAGACAGGGACGGGGTCGTAGGCAGGCAACTGGAGGGGCTGTCCGCTGCGCAGGTCGAACTGGGAACCATGTCCCCAGCACTCGATGGCGCAGCCTTCCACCTCGCCTTCGGACAACGAGATGTCCGCATGGGAGCAGGTGTCCCCGATGGCATGGATTTCGCCCATCGAGTCCTTCACGATCGCTACGGGGTAGTCATCGATCAGGATGCGCAGCGCCTGCTTGACCTGGATGTCATTGGCACTGCACACCAGCTCGCCTTGGGGTTGTTCACTCATGGTTGTCCTGACTGCCTCTGGCTAGTTGTCCGTTGCGGCGAGTTCGCGCTCAACGGCGTCGGTCAAACGTTCCTCGATGGCGGGAACGTTGATCTTCTGGATGATCTCGTTGAGGAAGCCACGGACCACAAGCCTGCGGGCAACGTCTTCCGGGATGCCGCGTGCCATGAGGTAGAACAGGTGCTCGTCGTCAAAACGGCCGGTCGCACTCGCGTGTCCGGCGCCTTCAATGAGGCCGGTCTCGATCTCAAGGTTAGGAACGGAGTCCGCGCGGCAGCCGTCGGTCAGCACGAGGTTCTGGTTCTTCTCGTAGCTGTCAGTGCCTTCAGCCTGCTTCTGGATCAGGACGTCGCCCACCCATACGGTGTGAGCGCCCTTCCCCTGCAGCGCACCCTTGTAGAGGACGTTGGACACGCAGTTGGGCTGGGCGTGGTCAACGAACGTACGGTGCTCAAGGTGCTGGCCGGCATCGGCGAAGTACAGCCCAAACAGTTCCACCTCGCCGCCGGGGGCGGCAAAGCGGGCGGTAGGGGTAACACGCACGAGGTCGCCGCCGAGGCTGACAACGATGTGCTTGAACTTGGCGTCGCGACCGATCTTGGCCTGCTGCGAGGAAGCGTGAACGGAGTCGTCATTCCATTCCTGCAGAGAAACAACGGTCAGCTCGGCGCCGTCCTCAAGGACGATTTCGACGTTCTCGGAGACCACTGCAGAACCCTCGTGGGAGAGGACGAGAACAGCTTTCGAGAACTTTTGGGCGACGACCACAATGTGCTGGGCTGAAGCGTCCGCTCCGGCGCCCGCCAACGTGACCGTGACCTCGGACTCCAGGGAAGCTTCCGCGGGAACGGTGATGACGGTGGCTTCCTTGAAGTGGGCCCATGCATTGGCGGAGACGCGGTCTTCCGGGATGCCGGCGGAACCGATCCGGGAGTCATCGCGGCCCACAGTTTCAATCGTGACGCCTTCAGGCGCGGACACAGAAACTGCCGGAGCTGCACCTTCCAAGGTCTCGGTGTGGAGTCCGCGGAGGCGCCGCAGCGGCGTGAAGCGCCAGTCTTCTTCGAGGCCCGTCAGTGCCTTGAAGGCATCCAACTCGTAAGACGTGAGGCGACCGGCGCGGGAGCTGTCCGGAACGCCGACGCCGCCGCCGTGCGAATGTCCCTTGGCCGAAGCGCCGGCGAGCGGACCAGCGGAAGGCTGCGTCGTCGTCGTGCTTGAACCGGTGTTGATCGGCGAGAGGTTCTCGCCTTCCTCGGTGAAGCCGTCGATAAACGGTTGTGCCGAAGGCGCGCCGATGCGTGCCTTCTCAGTAGTGATATCAGTCATTGTTAACCGACGGATCCTTCCATCTGAAGTTCAATCAAGCGGTTCAGCTCAAGGGCGTATTCCATGGGCAGTTCACGGGCGATCGGCTCAATGAAGCCGCGCACGATCATGGCCATGGCCTCGTCCTCCGGCATGCCGCGGGACATCAGATAGAAGAGCTGCTCTTCGCTGACGCGGGAAACGGTTGCCTCATGGCCCAGAACGACGTCGTCCTCGCGGATATCGATGTACGGGTAGGTATCCGAGCGGGAAATGGTGTCCACCAGGAGGGCATCACAACGGACCGTGTTGGCGGAGTGCTTGGCGCCTTCGCGGACCTGGACCAGGCCGCGGTACGCGGCGCGGCCACCGCCACGTGCTACGGACTTGGAGATGATGGAGCTCTTGGTGTTCGGAGCAATGTGCACCATCTTTGAACCGGTGTCCTGGTGCTGGCCCTCGCCGGCGAAAGCGATGGACAGCGTTTCACCCTTGGCGTGCTCGCCAACGAGGTAGACGGCCGGGTACTTCATGGTCACCTTGGAGCCGATGTTGCCATCGATCCATTCCATGGTGGCGCCTTCTTCGCAGATGGCACGCTTGGTGACCAGGTTGTAGACGTTGTTCGACCAGTTCTGGATGGTGGTGTAGCGGACGCGTGCGCCCTTCTTCACGACGATTTCCACAACTGCCGAGTGCAGCGAGTCGGACGTGTAGATCGGGGCGGTGCAGCCCTCGATGTAGTGCACGTAGGAGTCTTCATCGGCGATGATCAGCGTGCGCTCGAACTGGCCCATGTTTTCCGTGTTGATACGGAAGTAGGCCTGCAGCGGGATCTCGACGTGGACGCCCTTCGGGACGTACACGAAGGAACCACCGGACCAAACGGCGGTGTTCAACGAAGCGAACTTGTTATCGCCCACCGGGATGACCGTGCCGAAGTACTCCTGGAAAATCTCCGGGTGTTCCTTCAACGCAGTGTCAGTGTCCAGGAAGACGACGCCCTGCGCTTCGAGGTCCTCACGGATCTGGTGGTACACAACCTCGGACTCATACTGTGCGGCCACGCCGGCAACGAGCCGGTTGCGCTCAGCTTCCGGGATACCCAGCTTCTCGTAGGTGTTCCGGATGTCCTCGGGCAGGTCTTCCCACGTTGCAGCCTGCTTCTCGGTGGAACGCACGAAGTACTTGATGTTGTCGAAGTCGATGCCGGAGAGGTCTGCACCCCACGTGGGCATGGGCTTGCGGTCGAAGTACTTCAGGCCCTTGAGGCGAAGGTCGAGCATCCATTCGGGCTCGTTCTTCTTGGAGGAGATGTCCCGGACGACCTCCTCGTCGAGGCCACGACGGGCGTTGGCGCCCACATCGTTTTTGTCGGCCCAGCCGTACTCGTAGTTGCCGATACCGTGCAGTTCGGGATTCTTTTCGAGAATCTCCGAGATCACAGTGCCGTCAGCTACCGCTTTCTCCGCTGTTCCTTCAGCTAATTGACCCGTCATCACGGCCTTTCTTGCTGGTTGTTTGATTCCTGGTACGGGATTCCGGGCTGCTCGGCGGTATCTGGGGATGCCGTGGCAGCTGGTCGCCCGGTAGGTATATGGGTGGTGCAGACGTGACCGCCTTGCGCCAGCGTGGACAGACGCCGTACATCGACGCCAACCAGGCGGGAGAAGACCTTGGTCTCCGTGTCGCAAAAAACCGGAAACTCCGCAGCGAGCTGCTGGATGGGACAGTGTCCCTGGCAGAGCTGGACGCTGGAGAACTCGGCGGGCAATGGTGCCTTGGCCTGGATGGAGTGGGCCGAGGCCACATAGCCGTCGCGACTCAGGGCCTTGGACAAAGCCATGGCACGGGCAGTGATGTCCTCTCCTGCTGCCTCCACCTCCGGTGTGTAGCGCTTTTCGAGTTCGCTGAAACGTTCCTCGGCATACTGCCGCACGGACTCTTCGCCGGCGATTTCCTGAAGGCGCCGAAGCGCGGAGCTTGCGATATTCAGGTAGTCGTCGCCGAGCTTGGATTGACCCTGCGAACTCAGGACGTACCGGCGGGCGGGACGCCCCGCACCTGCTCCGGCCTTGGCCACGCGCTTGACTTCAATGACGCCGTTGCGTTCGAGGTGATCCAGGTGGCGGCGGACCGCTGCGGGGGTGAAACCGAGCAGGTCGCCCAACTCAGCCGCGCTCACAGGACCGTTCTCCAACACTGCGCTCAGGACGCGGTCGCGTGTGCGGTCCTCGGCGTCCGGCAGCGCAGGCGAAGCTACGAGGGCCTCCGCCGCTGCAGCATGCCGCTTTGAGGGCATGGAAACTGGACTGCTCATGGAATACACAACACAATCATGTCGTAATTTGTTTCATGCCTCCAGTAAGGCAAGACTGACCTTAGCTCCGGCCAAGTGTGACCGTACTACTTCCCGTAGAATACTGTGGTGCGATCCCCCGACTCCCCAGTCCTCACCATAGACGGACTCGTAAAAGACGTTGGCCCCCTGGCCTCCCTGGACGGCAAAATGCTGAGGGTGGTCAGTGGCCTTTCTCTGGTCGCCGAGCGGGGACAGATCACGGCGCTCCTGGGAGCCAACGGCGCCGGCAAGACCACCACCCTGGAATGTGCGCAGGGTCTTCAAAAGCGGACCGCAGGCAGCATTTCGCTGCTCGGCGCCGATCCGGACACCGCGGGCGCCGAACTCAGGGCCCGCGTAGGTGTCATGCTCCAAGACGGCGGCCTCCCGCCGTCGGCCCGGCCGCTCCCGCTGTTGCGTCACATCGCCGGGATGTACCGCAACCCCATGGACGTCGACGCCCTGGTGGAGCGTCTTGGGATCAACCAGTTCAGCAGGACCACCGTTCGACGCCTTTCCGGCGGCCAGAAACAGCGCCTCGCCCTCGCTGCGGCATTGGTGGGCAGTCCCGAAATCCTCTTCCTCGACGAACCCAGCGCTGGACTGGATCCGCAGTCGCGGCAAATAGTGTTCGAGCTGATCGCTGAACTCCGCGACGCTGGCATGGGCATCGTGCTCACCACGCACTTGATGGACGACGCCGAACGGCTGGCCGATTACGTTTACATCATCGACGGCGGCCACAACGTCGCCGAGGGGACAGTCGCAGAGCTCCTGCGGCAAGACCATTCAACAGACATCACTGACAGGACCTTGTATTTCGACGCCCCCGCAGGTCTTGACTTCACCGGTGTCCTTGGCAGTGGCCTGAGAGTCCTCGAGACCCGGGCCGGCAGCTACTCCGTGACGGGCTCCATGACTCCCCAGGATCTTGCCTCCTTGGCAGCCTGGTGGGCGGAGCGGGACATCATGCCGGCCTCGTTGCGGCTGGAGGCTCGCAGCCTGGAAGATGTTTTCCTCGATATTTCCGGAAGGGACCTCCGATGAGCAAGCTACTCTCCGCTCCCGCCGGTGCCGCTTCCTTGCCACGGCGCATACTCCAGCAGGGCCGGTACGAAACCATCGCGATGCTCCGTAACGGCGAGCAGTTGATTCTCGCCATTGTCCTGCCCTTGCTTGCTTTGGCGGGACTTACAGTCACTCCCCTGCTGGATGGCCTGGGGGGTTCCCGGGTTGACGTTGCTACCCCCGGAATCCTGGCCCTGTGTGCCATGTCCACGGCCTTTACCGGTCAAGGTATCGCGACCGGGTTTGACCGGCGTTATGGCGTGCTGCGGTTCCTTTCCACCACGCCGCTGGGACGGGGTGGACTCATTGCGGGCAAGATCCTGGCTGTACTCGTGGTGCTGCTCCTTCAAGTACTGGTAGTTGGCGTGGTGGCGGGACTGCTTGGCTGGCAGCCGCGGCCGGAGGCATGGCTTCCGGGTCTTGGGCTGCTTGTCCTGGGCGCCGCAGCCTTCACGGCACTGGGCTTGCTCGTGGCCGGAACGGTGCGGCCGGAAGCAACCCTGGCTATCACCAACCTGCTGTGGATTCTCTTGGGTGCGCTGGGTGGCATCGTGGTTCCTGCGGAACGACTCCCCGCAGCGGCGCAAGGCATAGTCCACTTCCTTCCGTCCGGAGCGCTCGGGCAGGCACTGCGGGATGCATTCCTTACGGGCGCCGTCCCCCTCGCCGGAGTCCTGGTGCTACTGCTGTGGACCCTACTGGCAGGCGCTGCCGCTATTCGCTGGTTCAAGTGGAACTGACCAAACAAGAAGAACTGAGGACTGAGAAACTGTGAGCACGGCATCACGCCTACCGAAGACCGTCCAGCGGTTGACATCAAAGCTGCCGACCGAGGTCAACCGGACCATCCGCCGTCTGGCTGTCCTCTCGCTCATCGGCCAGACAGTCCTGGTTGTCACCGGCGGTGCCGTTCGCCTTACCGCATCGGGCCTCGGCTGCCCGACCTGGCCGCGGTGCACGGCTGACTCCCTCGTCAACACGCCGGAAATGGGCATCCACGGATTCATCGAATTCGGCAATCGTCTGCTCACCTTCGCACTGGCCGCAGTGGCTGCACTCATGCTTGTGTACTTGTGGAACCTTCGCAAAGAGCGGCGTGACCTGTTCCTGCTGGCAGTCGGACTGCTCGCCAGCATCCCGGCCCAGGCCGTGATTGGCGGCATTACGGTCCTGTCCGGACTCAACCCGTGGGTGGTCGGGCTGCACTTCCTGGTGTCCATGGCCCTGGTCGTCTTCGCGACTCTGCTGGTAAACCGTGCATTCGGGAGGACCGGCCACTTCATGAACCGGTCCTTGCCGGCGCTGCCCTCCGTCGCCCGTCCTGTCATGATGGCCGTTGCCGCGTTCTCCGCCATCGCTGTGATGCTTGGGGTAGTTGTCACCGGGGCAGGTCCCCATGCCGGAGACGCGGACGCGCCCCGCAACAACCTCGACTGGGACCTCTTTTCCCACATCCACGCCATTCCGGCCTACCTCATCACCGCGGGTACTGTTTTTGCGGTGTACCTCGTGGTCCGGCATCGGATCGCGGGCCCGTTCCGCACCGGTACCTACCTGTTGCTTGCCGTGACAGCGTTGCAGGCCGTTATCGGGTTCACCCAGTATTACAACGGCATTCCGGCCCTCCTGGTGGGCGCCCACATGCTCGGCGCTGCCCTGCTTATGAGTGCGGCGACCAACGCCGCGGACTTGGCGAAGTCGGCCCCCCTCAAGTAGGCCGGGCGACCCACGTCGTGGCATCGGCCACGTCATGTTCCCGTCCGATCTGTCCGGCACGCCCTACCCAGCAGTTGCGCTCCTCGGAACAGTTCCTATCCGTATCCACAGGCCGGCCCGTGCCACTTTCAGGCCTTTGTCCGCCACGCAGTGGGAGAGGGGATCAGCCCAAAGGGGCGTTTGGTGAGCGAGGGTTGGGGGTAGAAAGTACGACGTCGGCACTCGTGCGAGCGCCGACGTCGTACTTATCGTTGGGGGGGAGCCGTCTGAGGCTAGCCGCCGATGATTGGCGAACCGACGAACGGATCCACTGCCAAGGCAATGAAGAGCAACGTCAGGTAGCTGATGGATCCGTGGAAGACCTTCATGGCGCCCTTGTTGGAGACGTCACCGCCCTGCGCGCGCTTGTACAAGGCGTGGCTCTCGTAAAGGAACCAGGCACCTGCAGCCGCGGCGGCGATGGTGTAGACCCAGCCGGCACCGCCAACAGGGATCATCAGGAGCGAGCATGCAACCATGGCCCACGCGTAGAGGACCACCTGCACAGAAACCACCTTGGCGCCTGCAATGGCACCGAGCATGGGCACGTTGGCGTTGCGGTAGTCCTCGCCGTAGCGCATGGAGAGAGGCCAGTAGTGCGGGGGCGTCCAGAGGAAGATGACCATGAACAGGACGATCGCGGGCCACTCGACGGTGTTGGTAACGGCGGCCCAGGCAATCAGGACCGGGAAGCAACCGGCTGCACCGCCCCAGACGATGTTCTGTGCGGTTCGGCGCTTAAGGATCATCGTGTAGATGACGACGTAAAACACGATCGCGCCGAGACCAAGCCATGCGGACAGCGGGTTGGCTCCGAACCAAAGTATTGCTATGGACGCGGCGCCCAGGACCCAAGCGAAGACAAGGGCCTCACGAGGGGTCACTTCTCCGGTGACAAGCGGGCGCTTTTCGGTGCGGTGCATCAATTTGTCGATGTCGCGGTCGATGTAGCAGTTGAAAACGCCCGCACTGCCTGCAGCGAAAGCGCCGCCCACCAGCGTTGCAAGAATCAGGCCAATGGAGGGGAAACCGCGCTGGGCGAAGATCATGGTGGGCAGGGTGCTCACCAGAAGCAGCTCAATGACCCTGGGCTTTGTGAGAGCCAGATACGCCTTGAACTTACGGGAAATTCCGATGCTTCCCCGGGCCGGGGACGCGTTGAGGGGCGTGTCGGTTGTGCTCACGGCGGCAGTCACTCTGTTCTATGCTCTGGGGTTCTCGCAGCGGTGCGGTCCTGGAACCGGGCGCATGAATCGCTGCTGGCCTCCAGATATCATACCGTGGCCGGATGCGCGCCGATGTCCGCAAAATACGCCAATGTTTCCAAAACTTCACTCCTTCACGGCGCCATCGTGATTCATATAAGGGAAATTCTGTCCAGTAAGTGGGATTCCCTGAGTCCCACGACACGTTTGGGGCTAAGCTGTTGACCAGAACAGCACACGTCGACAATCCGGGAAACCGTATTCTCGGAAATCCGTGCGTCTGGATGAGAGATCAACGTTTCAATGGTGAACGGCTGGTAGACACATTGCAGCGGGCGCCATCCTGAGCTTCCTGCGTGCCGTGTCTTCACGCCTGCCGTCAGCACAGAGAGGGGCTCGGTTTTCGTGCCACATTTGGAAGAGCAAGAACTGTCATGGACCGATCTGGACAAGAAGGCTGTTGACACTGTTCGTGTGTTGGCTGCTGATGCTGTGGAGAAGGTTGGCAACGGCCATCCTGGCACGGCGATGAGCTTGGGTCCGGCAGCGTACCTGCTGTTCCAGAAGCTGATGCGTCATGATCCGAAGAACCCGGAGTGGATTGGCCGTGACCGGTTCATTCTCTCCCCCGGCCACACGTCGTTGACGTTGTATATCCAGTTGTTCCTGTCCGGGTACGGGTTGGAGTTGAAGGACCTGGAGGCTTTGCGGACGTGGGGTTCGCTGACGCCGGGTCACCCGGAGTACAAGCACACCGCGGGTGTGGAGATCACCACGGGACCGTTGGGCCAGGGCCTGGCCTCTGCGGTTGGGTTCGCGTATTCGCAGCGCCGCCAGCGTGGCTTGTTCGACGCCGACGCCCCGGCCGGCGAGTCCCCGTTCGACCACACGATCTGGGTGATCGCCTCCGATGGTGACCTGCAGGAAGGCGTCACGTCCGAGGCGTCGTCCTTGGCCGGGCACCAGGAACTGGGCAACCTCGTGGTGATTTATGACGAGAACCACATCAGCATTGAGGACGACACCGACATCGCGTTCACCGAGGACGTCCTGAAGCGGTACGAGGCGTACGGGTGGCACACCCAGCGGGTGGACTGGACCCGGACCGGCGAGTACGTCGAGGACGTCCAGGAACTGTACGCGGCGCTGCTGGCGGCGAAGGCCGAAACGACCAAGCCGTCGATCATTTCGTTGCGGACCATCATCGGGTACCCGGCGCCGAAGAAGCAGAACACCGGCAAGATCCACGGCTCGGCCCTGGGGGCTGAGGAAGTCGCCGCGCTGAAGAGTGTGCTCGGGTTCGACCCGGCGAAGTCCTTCGAGGTGGACGAGGAGGTCCTGGCGCACGCCCGCAAGGTGGTTGAACGCGGCGCCGAGGCCCGTGCCTCCTGGCAGGCCAAGTTCGAGGCATGGCAGCAGGGCAACCCGGACGGTGCTGCTTTGTTGGAGCGCATCGAAGCGAAGAAACTGCCGGTCGGTATTGACGCTGCCCTGCCGGTGTTCGAGGCCGGCAAGGACGTGTCCACCCGTGCCGCGTCCGGGAAGGTGTTGAACGCGATCGGCCCGGTCCTGCCCGAACTGTGGGGCGGTTCCGCTGACCTGGCCGAGTCGAACAACACCACCATCGAAGGGTCCCCGTCGTTCATTCCGGCCTCGCGTTCGACCGAGGCGTGGAAGGGCAACCCGTACGGGCGGGTGCTGCACTTCGGTATCCGCGAACACGCCGCCGCGTCGATCGTGAACGGCATCGCCCTGGCCGGAAGGACCCGTGCGTTCTCGGGCACGTTCCTGATCTTCTCCGATTACCAGCGCCCGGCCATCCGCCTCGGCGCGCTCATGGGTGTTCCGTCGCTGTACGTGTGGACGCACGACTCGATCGGCCTGGGCGAAGACGGCCCCACGCACCAGCCCGTGGAACAACTCGCCTCCCTGCGTGCCATCCCCGGCCTGGACGTCATCCGCCCCGGTGACGCGAACGAGGTCTCCGCGGCGTGGAAGGCCATGCTGGAAAACCACGAAAACCCCGCCGGCATTGTCCTGACCCGCCAGAACATCCCCACCTGGGCCCGCGGCGAAGGCGACGCCACCGGCGACACCTTCGCCTCCACCGCCGGGGTCGCCAAGGGCGGGTACGTCCTGGCCGAAGCCTCCCGGGACGGGGCCACCGTGGACGCGCAGGTCATCCTGATCGGCACCGGCTCCGAAGTCCAGCTCGCCGTCGCCGCCCGCGAAGCACTCCAAGCCGAAGGCATCCCCACCCGCGTGGTGTCCATGCCCTGCGTGGAGTGGTTCAAGAAGCAAGACGAGTCCTACCGCGAATCCGTACTCCCCGCCACGGTCAAGGCACGAGTGTCCGTCGAAGCCGGCCTGGCCCTGGGCTGGAGGGAATTCGTCGGCGACGCCGGCCGCTCGATCTCCCTGGAACACTTCGGCGCCTCGGCGGACTACAAGCGGCTCTTCAACGAATTCGGCATCACCGCCGAAGCCGTCACCGCCGCAGCCAAAGACTCCCTCGCAGACGCATAACAGTCTGAAACCCCATTACAGGAGAAATCACATGTCTACCACTCCCACGCAGCAGCTCTCCGACGCCGGCGTTTCCATCTGGCTGGATGACCTCTCACGCAACCGCCTTGAGACCGGCACCCTGCAGAAGCTCATCGAGGAAAAGAACGTGGTCGGCGTAACCACCAACCCGTCCATCTTCCACGCAGCCATTACTGCAGGAACCGACTACGACGCCACCATCGCGGCGCAGGCAGCCGCCGGTGCCAGCGTTGAAGAGACAATCTTCGAAATCACCACCACGGACGTCGCCGACGCCTGCGATCTCTTCGCTCCGATCGCCGCTGCCACCAACGGTGTGGACGGCCGTGTCTCCATTGAGGTGGACCCCCGCCTCGCTTGGGACACCGAGGGCACCATCGCCGAAGCCAAGCACCTGTACGGCAAGGTCAACAAGGACAACGTCCACATCAAGATCCCGGCAACCCTGGAAGGCCTTGAAGCCATCACGGCCACCCTCGCGGCCGGCATCAGCGTCAACGTGACCCTGATCTTCTCGCTCGAGCGCTACCGCGCGGTCATCAACGCTTTCCAGTCGGGTTTGGAGCAGGCCAAGGATAACGGACACGATCTTTCCAAGATCCACTCCGTGGCCTCGTTCTTCGTCTCCCGCGTAGACACCGAGATCGACAAGCGCCTCGACGCCATCGGTTCCGAGGAAGCCAAAGCCCTCAAGGGCAAGGCAGGTGTTGCCAACGCACGCCTGGCCTACCAGGTCTACGAAGAGCTGTTCTCCACGGAACGCTGGGCAGTCCTGGCAGAGGCCGGCGCCCTCCCGCAGCGACCCCTGTGGGCCTCTACAGGCGTAAAGGACCCGGCCTACCCGGACACTCTTTACGTGACCGAGCTCGTTGCCGCCGGGGTGGTTAACACCATGCCGGAAAAGACCCTCGACGCTACGTTCGACCACGGTGTGGTCACGGGTGACACCATCAGCGGCACCTACGAAGAAGCCAACGAGGTCCTGAACAAGCTCGAAGCACTGGGCGTCTCCTACAACGACGTCGTCGCACTCCTCGAATCCGAGGGCCTGGAGAAGTTCGTGGCCAGCTGGAAGGAACTCCTGGCCGACGTCGAAGGCGCCCTCGCCACTGCACGGAAGGCTTCCTAACCCACATGAGCACAATCAGCTACGACGCCAGCGGTGCCGCGCAGCAGGCTATTGCCCAGCACATTGACGGCTTGGTCGATGAGAAGATCGCTACCCGGATCTTCGCGAAGGATCACACCTTGTGGGGCCCTGACGCGGAATCGGAATCTGCTATCCGGTTGGGCTGGGTAGAGGCAGCGGCAGTCTCGCAGCCCCTGGTGGCAGGGATCCTGGAGTTGCGTGATGCACTGCGGGCCGAAGGTGTCTCCCACATCGTCCTATGCGGCATGGGCGGCTCCTCACTGGCTCCCGAGGTCATCGCGGGCACCGCCGGCGTCGAGCTGACCGTGCTCGACAGCACCGACCCCGAGCAGGTCAGTGCGGCCCTTGCTGACCGGTTGCAGGAAACGGCGATCGTTGTTTCTTCCAAGTCCGGTTCCACGGTGGAGACTGATTCCCAGCGCCGCGTGTTCGAGAAGGCGTTCAACGACGCCGGTATCGATGCGAAGAGCCGCATCATCATCGTGACTGACCCGGGTTCGCCCTTGGACAAGGCTTCCCGTGAAGCGGGCTACCGCGCTGTCTTCAACGCCGACCCGAACGTCGGGGGTCGGTTCTCTGCCTTGACCGCCTTCGGCCTGGTTCCTTGTGGCCTGGCCGGTGTGGACATCCAAGCCTTCCTAGATGAAGCGGAAGAAGCCGCCGAAATCCTCAATGAGGATTCCAACGACAACATCGGCCTGGCACTGGGGATTGCCTTGGGAGGTACCAATCCGCTGCGGAACAAGATCGTCATTGCCGAGGACGGCTCCGGGATTGTCGGTTTCGCGGACTGGGCAGAGCAACTCATCGCCGAATCCACGGGCAAGCTGGGCACGGGTGTCCTCCCGGTCGTCGCCGGACCGGACTCGCCGGAGGCCCTTAAGGGTGCCGACGACGTCCTGGTGGTGCGGCTGGTAGGTGCGGACGCCGACGTCGAACTGCGTGAAAACGAAGTTGCTGTCGCTGGCGGCCTGGCCTCGCAGATGTTCGTGTGGGAGTTTGCCACGGCCGTTGCCGGCCGTCTTCTGGGCATCAATCCGTTCGACCAGCCCGACGTCGAGGCAGCGAAGGTAGCCGCCCGCGGTCTGCTGGATGCCCGGCCGGAACCCACGCCCGCCAACTTTACCGACGGCGTGGTGGAAGTCCGCGGTGGCGACTGGCTGGGTTCCGCCTCGACCGCTGCGGAGGCTGTCCAGGCTCTCCTGGGACAGCTTGGCACTGATGGATACCTGAGTGTCCAGGCATACCTGGACCGGATTTCCCATGCTCCCCTGGAGGGAATCCGCGACGAGCTGGCTGCTGTCAGCGGCCGTCCGGTGACCTTCGGTTGGGGACCGCGGTTCCTGCATTCGACAGGCCAGTTCCACAAAGGTGGCCCCGCCATCGGCGTCTTCCTGCAGATCACCGCTGCGTCATCCACCGACCTCGAAATTCCGGAGCGGCCCTTCACCTTCGGTGAGCTGATCGCTGCACAGGCCTCGGGCGATGCCCAGGTCCTCGAAGGCCACGGTCGTCCCGTGTTGCGCCTGCACCTCACCGAGCGTGCCGCTGGCGTTGCCCAGCTCCAGGAAGTCGTCGCTGCGTTGGCCGGGCAGGCCAGCGCTCTTGAAAGCTAAGGCACAAAACCGAACATGCCAGAAACTGAAATCGGCAGGAAGAGCGCGGGCCTGCGGAATCCTTTGCGGGATCCGCGGGACCGCCGCCTGAACCGAATTGCAGGGCCGTCGTCGTTGGTGTTCTTCGGAGTCACCGGCGACCTCGCCCGGAAGAAACTCATGCCTGCGGTCTATGATCTTGCCAACCGCGGCCTGCTCCCGCCGAGCTTCGCTTTGGTGGGCTTCGGCCGCCGCGATTGGGATAACGCAGATTTCGCGGCCGAGGTGCGGGAGAACGTTAAGGCACACGCCCGGACGAAGTTCGACGAAGCGGTGTGGGAGCAGTTGGCTTCCGGTATCCGCTTCGTAAAGGGCGAGTTCGACGACGACGACGCTTTCGAGCGTCTCGGCGACGTCCTTGACGAGCTCGATGAAACACGAGGGACCCGCGGCAATCACGGCTTCTATCTCTCGATCCCCCCGAAGGCGTTCGAACAGGTCTGCCGCCAGCTCTCCAAGCATGGCCTGGCGCAGGCCAAGCCCGGGCAGTGGCGTCGTGTGGTCATTGAGAAGCCGTTCGGGCATGATCTTGAGTCCGCGCGGCAGCTGAACGACATCGTCGAATCGGTGTTCCCGGCCGATGCAGTGTTCCGCATCGACCATTACCTGGGGAAGGAAACTGTCCAGAACATCCTGGCGCTGCGTTTCGCGAACCAGTTGTTCGAGCCCCTGTGGAACGCGAACTACGTGGACCATGTCCAGATCACCATGGCCGAGGACATCGGCACCGGCGGCCGTGCAGGCTATTACGATGGCGTGGGTGCTGCCCGTGACGTCATCCAGAACCACCTGCTGCAGTTGCTGGCGCTCACGGCGATGGAAGAACCCATTTCCTTCAACGCCGATGACCTGCGTGCGGAAAAGGAAAAGGTCCTCGCCGCGGTCAAGCTGCCCGAGGACCTCTCGACGCATTCGGCCCGCGGGCAGTTCACCGGTGGCTGGCAGGGCGGCGAGGAAGTCCTTGGCTATCTGGACGAGGACGGCATCCCCGCCGACAGCAAGACCGAGACCTACGCCGCGATCCGGGTGGACATCAACACCCGGCGTTGGAACGGCGTGCCGTTCTATCTGCGGGCCGGCAAGCGCCTGGGCCGTCGCGTGACCGAGATTGCCGTGGTCTTCAAACGCGCCCCCAACCTGCTCTTCCGCGACCATGGGGAGGACGACTTCGGCCAGAACGCGGTGGTGATCCGGGTTCAGCCCGATGAGGGCGCGACGATCCGGTTCGGGTCCAAGGTCCCGGGCACGCAGATGGAAGTCCGTGATGTGACGATGGACTTCGGGTACGGGCACTCGTTTACCGAGTCCTCCCCGGAAGCGTATGAGCGGCTGATCCTGGACGTCCTGCTCGGTGAGCCGCCGCTGTTCCCGCGGCATCAGGAAGTGGAACTGTCCTGGAAGATCCTGGACCCGTTCGAGGATTACTGGGCCGGGCTGGATGAACAACCGCAACCCTACGCACCGGGCAGTTGGGGACCGGTCTCGGCCGATGAACTCCTGGCCCGTGACGGACGAACCTGGAGAAGGCCATGATCGTAGATCTTCCTGATACAACCACCTCCAAGATCTCCAAGAAGATCATGTCCCTGCGCGAACAGGGCGGCGTGATCGCCTTGGGGCGTGTGCTGACCCTCGTGGTCGTCACCAAATCCGGGCAGGAAGAAGACGCCATCGAGGCAGCGAACGAAGCCAGCCGGGAACACCCCTGCCGGATCATCGTCCTCGCAGACGCAGGCGTTGAAGCACCGGACCGGTTGGATGCGCAGATCCGCGTCGGTGGTGACGCCGGCGCGTCCGAGGTGATCGTGCTGCGCGGCTACGGCCAAATGGCCCACGAAAGCGAGTCCCTGGTCGCGGGCCTCCTGCTGCCCGACGCCCCGATCGTGGCGTGGTGGCCGCATGGCGCCCCCGAAAGTGCCTGCGAAACCTCCATCGGCCGGATCGCGCACCGACGGATCACGGACTCCGCGAACGAGCCCGACCCCGCCCAGGCACTGGAGAACATCCGCGCCACCTACAAAGCCGGCGACACCGACCTCGCCTGGACCCGCCTGACGAACTGGCGCATGCAACTCGCAGCCGTATTTGACCAAGTCGACGGGGATCCTGTCTCGGCCGTGGCCGTGGAGGGCGCCTCGGACTCCCCCAGCACACTGCTCCTGGCAGCATGGCTGAGTCTTGCGCTCCAGGCTCCGGTCACGATCGTCGCGGACCCGGCCGGTACCGGCATTCGTCGCGTGCGGCTGACGCGCGCGAGCGGCGACGTCCAGCTCTTCCGCCCGGGGCTTTCCGTGGCCGAACTGACGCAGCCCGGTCAGCCTGCCCAGCGGATCACCCTGCCGCGACGCAGCCTGAAGGATTGCCTCGCCGAGGAACTGCGCCGGCTCGATCCGGACGAAGTGTTTGGTGAAGTGATTACGATGGGACTGCCACTTACCAGCCAGAGGAGAGTCCAGACCAGTGCACGCTGAGCCCAGAGTAAGCATCCATCCCGACTCCAAAGTATTGATGGCGGCGATAGCTGCCCGTCTCATCACAAAGCTTGTGGATGTCCAGGACAAACACGGCGAGGCCACAGTGGTCCTTACCGGCGGAACCGTCGGAATCGGCACCCTGAAGGCGGTGGCCGACTCTGCCGCCGCTCCCGCCGTCGACTGGTCAAGGGTGAATTTCTGGTGGGGTGACGAACGGTTCGTCGCTGCGGATAGCGATGACCGGAATACCCGCCAGGCCTACCAGGCATTGTTGTCGCACCTGCCGGTGGACCCTGCGCGGGTCCACCAACCCGGCTCATCCGATGACTTCGCAACAGCCGACGACGCTGCCGTTGACTATGCAGCCCGTCTCAAAGCTGCGGCCGAAAGCGAACACGCGGCAGATATGTCCGACGATCGCCCGGAAGAGGCCGGCAACCTACCGCGTTTCGATGTCCTCCTGCTGGGTGTCGGACCCGACGCCCACGTTGCTTCGCTGTTTCCTGAACAGGCCGCTATCCGGGAGAAGAGCCGCACCGTGGTGGGTGTCGAGAACTCCCCCAAGCCGCCGCCGTCGCGCATTTCACTGACATTGCCGGCAATCAACACGGCACAAGAGATCTGGATGGTGGTGGCAGGCGAGGACAAGGCCGGTGCCGTGGGACTGGCCCTGGCAGGAGCCAATCCTGTTCAGGTTCCCGCAGCGGGCCCTGCCGGCCGTTCACGGACGTTGTGGCTTATTGACGAAAACGCCGCGTCACGTGTCCCCCAGCAATTGGTCCGGAAGGACCCCGCGGGCGCGTAGGCGCTCCAACGCTCCAGCCAGGACGATCTCCGCGTCCTGGCTGGAGCGCCGTTCTTTAACGTAATCCAGGTGGGACTTGTACAGCTCATCATCGGGCCGGGTTGCCGCAGCGTGCCCTGGCTCCCTTGACGCGGGAAGGCCACACTTGGGACAGTCCCAGTTCCTTGGTATCTGATCGTCAGGCAACTTAAGAAAAACAAGCCGCGTCTCATGTCCCTTGGCGCACCAATAGGGAACACGAATCCGCGGCAGTTGGTCAGCATCGCTATGGTCGCTCTGATTTTTCGGAGCGGAACCCAGTGCAACACCCACACGGGTGCCACGGTAACCAGGCGTGCCATGAACCATTTTCGAACCCCTAGCGACTCGGTGGTCGGCCGTCACGGCCCGTAGGCCTTACGGCCAACAGGGCCAGTCTAATGCGAGGGGTTCGACGGCGGCACTATTCCATGGTGCCGCCGTCGGGAAATGTTGGGGAGCCCCGCTGGAGGCTAGGAGTCTCCGCCGGAAGTAAAGCGCATGATGAGGCCGAGGCCGATGATCACGATGCCCCAGGTCACGCCGAGGATGATCGTGAAGCGGTTAAGGTTCCGCTCAGCAACGCCGGAGGAGCTCAAACCCGAGCTCATTCCGCCACCAAACATGTCGGACAAACCGCCGCCACGTCCCTTGTGAAGGAGGATGAGCAGGGTCAGCAGAAGGCTGGTCACGCCCAGCAGGATCTGCAGGATAACTTGAAGAACGTCCACGACGGCCTTTCGAAGTAGCGGAAAACGGGAGCCGGACTAGTCCTTAACGAGGTGGCTCTCGAACCTGACAATGTTAGCAAACTCGGCGGGGTCCAAGCTGGCGCCACCGACAAGCAGGCCGTCAACGTCGCTTTCAGCCATGATCGCCGCGGCGTTGTTCGCCTTCACCGAGCCGCCGTAAAGGAGGCGCGTGCTTGCAGCAACAGTTTCGTCGAAAAGTTGCGCGAGCTCGGCGCGGATGGCGGCGCACATCTCCTGGGCGTCGCCGGGACCAGCTACTTCGCCCGTACCGATGGCCCACACCGGCTCGTAGGCGACCACGAGGTCCGCGGCTTGCTCGGCGGTCAGACCTTCAACGCCGGTACGTAGCTGCGCCAGCGTGTGCTCGACATGGTTGCCTGCCTGGCGAACTTCAAGTCCTTCGCCGACACAGAGCACCGGAGTAACACCGTGGCGGAAGGCCGCCTTGACCTTGGCGTTCAGGACGTCGTCGGACTCGTTGTGGATAGTGCGGCGCTCACTGTGGCCGACCAGGACATAGGCGCAGCCCAGCTTGTTGAGGAATTGGCCGCTGATGTCGCCCGTGTAAGCCCCTGAATCGAACTGGGACAGGTCCTGGCCACCGTAGACGACCTCGAGCTCATCACCCTGCACGAGCGTCTGCACACCGCGGAGATCCGTGAATGGCGGGAACACTGCCACCTCGACGCGGCTGTAATCGTGCTTGGCGTCCGAGAGGGTCCACGCAAGCTTCTGAAGCAGGGTAATGCCCTGGACGTGGTCCATGTTCATCTTCCAGTTGCCTGCGATGAAGGGCTTGCGGACAAAGTTGCCGTTGGCAGAGGTAGTCACATGAACTCCAAAGAAATGCGTTGATAAATGGAACAGCCGGCAGGACGCGCGTGCGCCCTGCCGGCCGATTGCTTGCTTAGCGGTCCAGTACGCTCAGGCCGGGGAGTTCCTTGCCTTCAAGGTACTCCAGGCTGGCGCCACCGCCGGTGGAAATGTGGCCGAACTGTGAGTCGTTGAAACCGAGGGTCCTCACCGCTGCGGCAGAGTCCCCGCCACCGACGACGGTGAAGGCCACGGTATCCGTCAGGGCCTGCGCGATGGCCCGGGTACCACCGGAGAATGCCTCGAACTCGAAGACTCCCATGGGGCCGTTCCAGAAGACGGTCTTGGCACCCTCGATCTGCGCCGCAAATGCGGACGCGGATTCCGGGCCGATGTCCAGGCCAATGCCGGACGTCCCGAACGAGCTTTCCTCGATGGCGTCAGCCTTCACCACCTCATGGTCGGCGTCCGCCGCGAAGCGGCTGGCCACCACGACATCCGTGGGAATCACGAACGACGTGCCGGCGTCGGCAGCACGCTTGAGGTAGTCCTGGACTACGGGAATCTGGTCTTCCTCAAGAAGGCTGCCGGCTACCTTGTGGCCATCAGCAGCCAGGAAGGTGAACAGCATGCCGCCGCCAACGAGGATGGTGTCTGCCTTGCCGATCAGGTTGTCGATGACAGCCAGTTTGTCCGAGACCTTGGACCCGCCAAGCACTACGACATACGGGCGCTGCGTGTCCGTAGTGAGCTTGCGCAGGACCTCGACCTCGGTGTGCACGAGGTCGCCGAGGAAGGACGGCAGCCTCGTGGCGACGTCGTAAACGCTGGCATGCTTGCGGTGGACTGCGCCAAAAGCGTCGTCCACGAACGCGCCGTTGTCACCGGTCAAGGCAACGAGCTCGTCGGCGAAGGCTCCGCGCTCGGCGTCGTCCTTGCTCGTTTCACGGGCGTCGAAGCGCACGTTTTCAAGAACGAGGACTTCGCCATCCTGCAGGCCTGCTGCGAGCTCCTTGGCGGAGTCTCCAACGGTGTCGTCAGCCAGTTGGACCTTGAAGTCCGCGAGTTCCGCCAGGCGGGCTGCAGCTGGCTTCAGCGAGTACTTTTCCTCGGGGGTTCCTTTGGGGCGGCCAAGGTGGGCGGTTACGAGCACACGGGCACCGGCGTCCGAGAGCTTCTTGAGGACCGGCAGGGAGGCCTTGATGCGGCCGTCATCGGTCACTGTAGAGCCGTCGAGCGGCACATTCAGGTCACTTCTGACCAAAATGTACCGCCCGCGGACACCTTCAGCGATGAGTTCGTTGAGGGTGTGAGATGTCATGTGTCTACCCTAGCCCAGCTTGGATGCGACAAGCTCCGTGAGGTCGACGAGGCGGTTCGAGTAGCCCCATTCGTTGTCATACCAGGAAACAACCTTGACCTGGTTGCCGATGACCTTGGTCAGGCCGGCGTCGAAGATCGACGAAGCGGGGTCGCCAACGATATCGGAGGAAACGATGGGCGCGTCAGTGTAGCTGAGGATGCCCTTGAGCTGGGACTCTGCGGCTTCCTTGATGGCGGCGTTGACGTCTTCAACCGTGACTTCACGGGAAACAGTGACGGTGAGGTCGGTGGCGGAACCGGTGGGGACGGGTACGCGGATGGCATAGCCGTCCAGCTTGCCCTTGAGCTCCGGGAGGACCAGGCCGATGGCCTTGGCGGCACCGGTGGACGTGGGAACCATGTTGATGGCAGCAGCGCGGGCACGGCGGAGATCGCCGTGGGGGCCGTCCTGCAGGTTCTGGTCGGCCGTGTAGGCGTGCACGGTAGTCATGAGGCCACGCTCGATGCCGAAGGCATCGTTGACGACCTTGGCCAGCGGGCCGAGGCAGTTGGTGGTGCAGGAAGCGTTGGAAATGATGTGGTGTGCCGCGGGATCGTAGAGTTCGTGGTTGACGCCCATGACGATCGTGATGTCTTCGTCGCTGGCAGGTGCCGAGATAAGGACCTTCTTGGCGCCGGCGTCGATGTGCTTCTGCGCCGCTGCAGCCTTGGTGAAGAAACCGGTGGACTCGATGACGATGTCGACGCCGAGCTCGCCCCACGGGAGGTTGGCGGGATCGCGTTCCGCCAGAACGGTGATGGACTTGCCGTCGACGACCAGGTTTCCATCGAGGACTTCCACGGACTGGGTCAGGCGGCCACCGACGGAGTCGTACTTCAGGAGGTGGGCCAGGGTCTCAGGGCTGGTGAGGTCGTTCACTGCGACGATCTCGAGGTCTGCGCCCTGGGCCAGTGCTGCGCGGAAGTAGTTACGGCCGATGCGGCCGAAGCCGTTGATACCAATACGGGTGGTCACTGTGTGTCAATCTCCTTGGTGCTCTTGCAAGCACGCCTAGTGAGTCGGATAAATATTCCAACCAACAGACCCCGCACGTCATTGGGCAGAGGTGATTATCAGATCGGAGGGCGACCAGCCACGTTGCTGAAGGCTAACCGCCTTCCGTGATCCATCTTACGTTTAACTAAGCCTGCCCCCGCAACTGCGGGGGCAGGCTTTCCAGCATTTGGTCCGAATTCACTGAAAATGTGACTTTTGTTACATTGGCGTGAATCCAACCTCACAAGCTACAGAACAATGAGGCCTGTGGCGTTGGTGCGGGCGGCTTCAAAGCGCTTGGCGACATCGGCCCAGTTGGCGATGTTCCAGAATGCCTTGACGTAGTCGGCCTTGACGTTGACGTAGTCCAGGTAGAAGGCGTGCTCCCACATGTCCAGCATCAGCAACGGGGTAGTGCCTACGGCTACGTTGCCCTGCTGATCGTAGAGCTGCTCGATCACGAGGTTGCCGCCGATCGGCTCGTAAGCGAGGAACGCCCAGCCGGAGCCCTGCAGGCCGAGGGCCGCGGCGGTGAACTGCGCGCGGAAAGCATCGAAAGAACCGAAAGCGTCATCGATGGCAGCTGCGAGCTCGCCTTCGGGCTTGTCGCCGCCGTCCGGGGAGATGTTGTTCCAGAAAACGGAGTGGTTGATGTGGCCACCGGTGTGGAACGCGAGGTCCTTGGAAAGACGGTTGATGTTGGCGAAGTCACCCTTCTCACGGGCTTCGGCGAGCTGCGCGAGGGCGTTGTTGGCACCTGCAACGTAAGCGGCGTGGTGCTTGCTGTGGTGCAGCTCCATGATCTTTGCCGAAATATGCGGCTCAAGTGCTGCGTAGTCGTAGCCGAGCTCGGGCAGAACGTACTCTGTCACGAAATCCTCCAATGTCGTGGACCGAAGTCCGGTTTGGTAACTCTCGTACTATCCATCCGGCTGGCAAGCCAGCCGGAAATCCTTGGGGAAGAAGCCTGGTCCTGCCTCCACCGGAACAACCCGCTGCGGCATTGCAGTATTTCCTCCGCACGTTGTCGATTCTAGGGGCGGGAACTACCCGTCCATCATTTCAGGAGTCACATTTGCCTCCGTACCCGGAATGCCGAGATCCACGGCGCGTTTGTCCGCCATGGCCAGGAGCCTGCGGATCCGGCCGGCGATGGCGTCCTTGGTCATGGGCGGATCGGCGAGGCGGCCAAGTTCATCAAGGCTCGCCTGCTTGTGGGCCACGCGGAGTTCCCCTGCGTACTTCAGGTGTTCCGGGACGTCATCCCCCAGGATTTCCAAGGCGCGGTCAACCCGCGCACCCGCAGCGACCGCGGCCTGGGCGGAGCGCCTGAGGTTTGCGTCGTCGAAGTTGGCGAGCCTGTTGGCTGTGGCGCGGACTTCCTTGCGCATGCGTCTTTCTTCCCAGACCATGAGTGCATCGTGTGCGCCCATGCGGGTGAGGAGGGCTGCGATGGTGTCACCGTCGCGGATGACTACACGGTCCACGCCGCGAACTTCCCGGGCTTTTGCCTGGATGCCGAGGCGCCGGGCAGCACCTACCAGCGCCAACGCCGACTCCGGACCCGGGCAGGTCACTTCAAGCGAGGAAGAGCGCCCCGGTTCGGTGAGTGAACCGTGGGCCAGGAACGCCCCGCGCCACACGGCTTCAGCGTCCGCGGCCGAGCCATTGACGACAACGGAAGGCAGGCCCCGCACCGGGCGCCCCCGGCCATCCAGCAAGCCGGTCTGGCGGGCAAGGGCCTCGCCGTCCCGGACAACCCGAACCACGTAACGGCTGCCCCGGCGGAGGCCTCCACCTGACACCACGATGATCTCGCTCTGGTGCCCGTAGACCTCCGAGATCGCGGCGCGCAGTCTGCGGGCCGTGGAGGCCAGGTCCACCTCGGCTTCGATGACGATCCGTCCCGAAATAATGTGCAGGCCGCCTGCGAAACGGAGCATTGCCGAAACCTCAGCTTTGCGTACTGAAGATTTCTTGATGTCCAGCCGGGACAGTTCGTCCTTGACCGACGCGGTAAGTGCCATCGCGTGTGTGTTCCTAACTGTTCCCGAAAATATCGTGGTAGGCCGCTGCCAACAGCAGTGGATCATGGATGGGGCGGCGCCTCGAAGCCCCTACTCTACCCAACACCACTTCAGCACCGATCATCCCTGCCGCTTTCTCGAAGGCCTTGAGGTCTTGGACGGCGCTGGGATCGGCGAGGACGACGTCCACGCTGAATTCCGGTGCGTACTTGCGCAGTACATCCAGATGGTCCGCCGCCGTCATGCCCGATGTTTCCTTCGTCTCGACATCGAGGTTCATGGTGAGGCAACGCTTGGCTGTGGTCTCGCCGAGAGCCTGCCGGAGCTCCGGCAGCAGCAGGTGGGGCAACACCGAGGTGTACCAGGATCCAGGACCCAGGATGACCCAATCTGCCAGTTCGATGGCCGTAAGTGCCTCGGTGCAGGCCGGCGCATGCTCGGGCAGGAGACGGACTTCCTCCAGCTTTCCCGCCACTGCGCATTTCGCTTGCCCGCGGACGGTTTGGAGTTCATGCCCTCCCCCGGGTAATTCCACCCGGGCCTGGCCTTCAATGGTCAGAGGCACACTGGACATCGGGAGGACCTGGCCGCGGGCACCCAGGAGCGCCCCCGCCCATTTCAGTCCCGCCACGGTGTCCCCGAGCAACTCCCATAGGGTCACGATGAGCAGGTTTCCCATGGCGTGGTGGTCCAGCGAACCGCCCTTGGCGTTCCCCGCAGTGAAACGGTGCTGCATCACGTCGCGCCACGTCCTGCCCCAATCCGTATCGTCGCAAAGGGCGCTCAGTGCCATCCGCAGGTCTCCGGGCGGGAGGACGCCGTACTCGTCGCGCAGGCGCCCGGAAGATCCGCCGTCGTCAGCTACCGTGACAACCGCCGTCAGTTCGGAGGTGAGGAGCCGAAGGGCGGACAATGAAGCCGCAAGGCCGTGTCCACCACCGAGCGCCACCACTGACGGGCTTTTGTGCTGCTGGCTACCGGGGACGCCTTTCGGCGGAATGAGCGGCAGTGGTCCCGTGAGAACCCCCATTACTCGCGTCCCAGGTCGCGGTGGGTTGTGGTCACGGTGACCCGTGGATATTGGGCAAGGCGTTTTGAAAGCTCGACGGCGACCGCCACCGAGCGGTGCTTGCCACCCGTGCAGCCCACAGCCAACGTGGCATAGTGCTTGTTTTCCTGGCGGTAGCCGTCCAGGACCGGCTCCAACGCGCGGACGTAGCGGTCGACGAACTCCTGCACGCCGTTGGCTTCCAGGACGTAGTCACTGACGTCCGCATCCAATCCGGTGTGTGGCCGCAGTTGCGGTACCCAGTGGGGGTTGGGGATGAACCGGGCGTCCGCAACGAAGTTGGCGTCCACCGGCAGTCCGTACTTGAAACCGAAGCTCATGACATTGAGACGCAGCGTCACCGGGCCGGTGTCACTGAACAATTCGGTGATCGCCGTGGCCAGGCCGTGGACGTTGAACTCGGTGGTGTCCAGCACGACGTCCGCATGCTCCCGAAGTTCCCGCAAAACTTCGCGTTCGATGCCGATGCCGTCGAGGATGCGTCCGCCGCCTTGCAGCGGATGAGGCCGGCGGCCTTGCTCGAATCGCCGGACCAGGACGTCGTCGCTCGCATCCAGGAACAACACGCGGAACGTAATGCCGCTGGCGCTCAAGGCACCCAGCGCAGTCTGGATATCAGTGAAGAGATCCTTGCTGCGGACATCGACCACGACGGCAAGTTTGGGAATCGACTTCGGCGCGTGCGAGACGATCTCGGCCAGGGTTCCCAGCATCTGCGGAGGCAGGTTGTCCACGACGTACCAGCCGTGGTCCTCAAGGGCATCCGATGCGGTACTACGGCCGGCCCCGGACATACCGGTGACCACCAGCAGTTCCGCCTCCGCGGGCTTGACGGGCGTGAGGCCGTCCTGCTCCGTGCCGGATTCTGCCGTTGCCTCGTCCATCAGTGGTCCCCGTTTCCTTCGAAAGTAGTTGTCACACGCGTTTCCCCGCCCGGAAGCAGGCACGCCCTGACCGGCGGCTGTGCGGCCACCGGTCAAGTTCTTACCCTAGCTAAGATTCAAGGATTTCGCCGGTGGTCATGTTCACGGCGGGAGCAATGTCGCCAGTGTCCGCAGTGGAACCCAAGTGCTGCACGACGGCCGCAGCAAGCGCGGGTCCGATCCCCTTGGCGGAGGTGAGCTCCTCCACGCTTGCAGAACGGATTTTCTTCAGCGAACCGAAATGTGCAACCAATGCCTTGCGCTTCGCTTCTCCGAGTCCAGGGACACCGTCCAAGGCCGACACGGTCATGGCCTTGCCTCGCTTCTGGCGGTGGAAAGTGATGGCAAAGCGGTGGGCTTCGTCGCGGATGCGTTGGAGCAGGTACAGCCCTTGTGAGGTTCGCGGCAGGATGACCGGGAAGTCGCTGTCAGGCAGCCACACCTCTTCAAGCCGCTTCGCGAGGCCCACAACGTAAACGTCGTCGATGCCCAACTCCGCGAGGGCACGCGCTGCGGCATTGACCTGCGGCTGTCCGCCGTCCACCACCACCAGGTTGGGCGGGTACGCGAACTTTGCCTTCGGGGCGGGCATGGTGGGGTCCGACGGCGGCACTCCGGTGCCGTCCGCAGCGGCGGTACTCGCCGGGTTGGCGATCTCACCGGAAACGGGTACCTGGGCGGCCTTGTCCGTCAGGTAATGCCTGAAGCGACGAGTCAGGACATCGTGCATGGCAGCGGTGTCATCCGCTGCGGCTGCCCCCGTGATGGAAAACTTCCGGTAATCGGATTTCTTGGGCAGGCCGTCTTCCACCACCACCATGGACGCCACCACGTTGGTTCCTTGGACGTGCGAGATGTCGAAGCACTCGATCCGGAGCAGGGGCACAGGGAGTTCCAGGGCCTCTTGCAGTTCCTGCAGTGCCAGGGAGCGCACCGTGATGTCGCCCGCCCGCCGGGTCTTGTGCAGCTTCAAGGCTTGTTCGGCGTTTTCCCTGACCGTGGACATCAGGGCGGCCTTGTCGCCGCGTTGCGGGACGCGGATGTCCACCTTGGCACCGCGCAAACCACCGAGCCATTCCGACAGTTCAGCATGGTTGGTGGGGTTCTCGGGTACCAGCACTTCGCGCGGAATCCGCCCCTGGACCTCGTTGTCTTCCCCGTAAACCTGTTGCAAAAGGTGCTCGATGAGTTCCGGCGTCGTAGCGTCCTCCACCTTCTCCACCACCCAGCCGCGCTGACCCCTCACCCGGCCACCGCGTACGTGGAACACCTGTACCGAAGCCTCAAGTTCATCGTCATGCAATGCGAAGACATCGGCGTCCGTGTCCTCGGCAAGGACCACGGCGTTGCGTTCAAAGACCTTGCGCAACGCGATGATGTCGTCCCTGAGTCCGGCCGCGCGCTCGTAATCGAGCTCTGCGACAGCCGCTGCCATGTCCTTCTCGAGCCTGTTGATGAAGCGCTTAGCCTCGCCACCCATGAAGGAGCAGAAGTCCTCCGCGAGCTGGCGGTGTTCATCCGGAGTTACCCGTCCCACGCAGGGCGCCGAGCATTTATCGATGTAGCCCAGAAGACAAGGCCGGCCACTGGCTTGTGCGCGCTTGAAGACTCCGGCGCTACAGCTGCGGACCGGAAAGACACGAAGGAGCGTGTCCATCGTTTCGCGGATCGCCCCGGCCGTGTAGGGACCGAAATACCGCGTGCCCTTCTTCCGTTCGCCACGCAAGACCTGCACCCGTGGAATCTTCTCCCCCATGGTGACAGCCAGGTACGGATACGTCTTGTCGTCACGGAACACCACGTTGAAGCGCGGCTTGAATTCCTTGATCCACGTGTATTCCAGCTGCAACGATTCCAGCTCGCTGCCCACCACTGTCCACTCGACGCTGCTCGCGGCATGAACCATGGCGTGCGTCTTGGGGAGGAGCCCCGCCGGGTTGGCGAAATAGGAATTCAGCCGGGACCGGAGGTTCTTGGCCTTGCCCACATAGATGACCCGGCCATGGGGGTCGCGGAAACGGTAGACGCCCGGGGTGGTGGGAATTTCACCCGTTTGGGGTCGGTAACTTGCTGGATTTGCCACGTTTCCAGTCTAGTGAACAGGAACGACAGCGAACGCCAGTCGAGGCTGCGGGGGCCGGTCCCACGGCCTTAAAGCTGCAAGGATGCTCAGTCGACAGACTTGCTCTGGTTGTAGGAAGTGGACCGTTCCTGACCACTCAGTGCTGCGATCGCGTCCATGATCCTGTCCGTTACCTCGCGACGCGCCGGGAGGGAATGATCAGGACCTGTCTTGTCGAAGTAGAGTGGCTCGCCAACCTTCATGGTGAAGTGTTGGGGACGAACCGCGTTCTTGTCTGCCGGCTGGAGTTTCTCCGTACCGATCAGGCCCACGGGAACCACGGGCGCACCCGTGGTCAGCGCCAACCAGCCCACGCCTGTGCGACCCCGGTAAAGGATGCCGTCGCGGGAACGCGTCCCCTCCGGGTAGATTCCAATGCCCTTGCCGGCTTCAAGGATGTCGAGGAGTGTTTTGAGCGCCTGCACGCTGGCAGCTTGCTCGCCGCGTTCAACGGGGATGGAGCCAACGGCCTCGAAAAAGGACTTCATGACGGCGCCCTTAACGCCTTTGGTGGTGAAGTATTCGGCTTTGGCGAAGAACGCCACGGGCCGGGGCATCAGAGCCTGGACAATGACGCTGTCCAGGAAAGACAGGTGGTTCGGGGCCACGATGAAGGGACCCTCTTTGGGGACATTCTCCAGCCCTATGACTGTTGGCCGGCACGTGGTGGAGATCAGTCCACGGGTGGTCCAGCGGATCGCATCAAAGACTGCCATCGTTTTGTACCTCGCTCAGGGCCGCCGCACGGACAGCATCAAGTTCTTCAATTTTGCTTCGCAACTCCACGGCGGACTCCACGACGGCTACTGCGCCCGCCTCTTCCAACTCGCCCTCCGGGGCGAACCCCCAGCGAACCCCGATGCAATCGAGCCCGTTTGCCATGGCTCCGGCGACATCCTGGTGCCGGTCCCCCACCATCACTGCCGGCTGCGAGTGCAGATCAGCCAAGGCCGACCCCACGATCGCGACTTTTCCGGATGCGGCATTGGCCGCCAGTGATTCATCGTCCGCAGATCCACGGATGGACACAAAAAAGTCGGCAATTCCGTGGTGTTCCAGGACCACCCGCGCAATACCCTGCGGTTTCTGCGTGGCGACCGCAACGGGCCGACCCGTTTCCGCAAAATATTCAAGGAGTTCGAAAATACCGGGATACAGCTTGCTTTGGGCGATTCCGGTGTCCCGGTAATGCCGCCTATAGCGCTCGATCGTTTCATCCACCAATTCCGCGGGGACATTCGCCAAATGGAGTAAGGCGTCGCTGAGTTTGGGGCCGACCATGGCATTTAACACTGCTTGCTCCGGTACCGGCAGACCCATTTCGCGAAGAGCTGCGGAAATGCCTCCTGTGATACCACCGGCTGGATCGACAAGGGTGCCGTCCAGATCGAAAATTACGGGCACCGTTGTTTGAGTCACCGGGTTAGTTTCTCACGAGTACAGGCATGCCTGAAACTCGCATGCCGCACACGGAATACTTCAAGGGCTACGAAGATATTCTCCGTAGCCCTTGGAAGCCAGCTGCCTGCGCCTAGCCCAGAATTTCCGCCAGGAACGTCGCCGTGTGGCTGTCGCTGGACTTGGCAACCTGTTCCGGCGTACCGGTGGCCACGATCTTGCCGCCGCCCGAGCCGCCGTTCGGTCCCAGATCCACAATCCAGTCCGCGGACTTGATGACGTCCAGGTTGTGTTCAATGGTGATGACAGTGTTGCCTTTGTCCACCAGTCCTTGAAGGACCATGAGCAGCTTTCGGATGTCTTCAAAGTGCAGGCCCGTGGTCGGCTCATCCAGGACGTAGATGCTGCGGCCGTTGGACCGCTTCTGGAGCTCGGCAGCCAACTTGACGCGCTGGGCTTCGCCTCCGGAAAGCGTTGTTGCCGGTTGGCCCAGTCGGACGTAGCCAAGGCCCACATCCACCAAGGTCTTCAAGTGCCGGGCAATGGGAGTGAACGCCGCAAAGAACTCCGCGGCTTCCTCGATGGGCATGTTGAGGACATCCGCGATGGTCTTGCCCTTGTAATGCACCTCGAGGGTTTCACGGTTGTAGCGGGCGCCGTGGCAGACTTCACACGGAACGTAGACGTCCGGCAGGAAGTTCATCTCGATCTTCAGCGTGCCGTCACCGGAGCATGCTTCGCAGCGTCCGCCCTTGACGTTGAAGGAGAACCGCCCGGGCTGGTACCCGCGGACCTTCGCTTCGGTCGTCTCCGCAAAGAGTTTACGGATGTTGTCGAAGACACCTGTGTAAGTGGCCGGATTGGAACGGGGGGTCCGTCCAATGGGGCTTTGATCTACGTGGACCACCTTGTCCAGGTGTTCCAGGCCATTGACGCTGCGGTGTCGGCCGGCGACTTGCTTGGCACCATTGAGCTTGTTGGCCAGAACCTTGTAGAGAATCTCGTTGACGAGGGTCGACTTGCCGGAGCCACTGACGCCGGTCACCGCGGTGAACAGGCCCAGCGGGAACGTTGCGTCGACGTTGTTCAGGTTGTTTTCCCGCGCACCGATGACTTTCAGCTCACGCTTTTTGTCGTATTTTCGGCGCTTGGCGGGCACCGCGATGCTGCGGCGCCCAGAAAGGTAGTCACCTGTCAGCGAATCCTTGTTCTCAAGCAGTGCCTTGTATGTACCCGAATGCACCACCTGGCCACCGTGTTCTCCGGCGCCGGGTCCGATGTCGACAATCCAGTCGGCCTCGTGGATGGTGTCTTCGTCGTGCTCAACCACGATCAGGGTGTTGCCGAGGTCACGCAAGCGTGTCAGCGTTTCGATCAGGCGCCGGTTATCGCGCTGGTGGAGCCCAATAGAGGGTTCATCCAAAACGTAGAGCACGCCCACGAGGCCGGACCCGATCTGCGTGGCCAGGCGGATGCGCTGCGCTTCACCACCTGACAGCGTGCCGGATGCACGTTCAAGGTTCAGGTATTCGAGCCCAACATCCAGAAGGAACGTCAGGCGCGCCTGGATTTCCTTCAGGACCTGGTGGGCGATCTGCGCTTCACGGTCCGTCAGGGTAAGGCCACCGAGGAACGCGGCACATTCCCGCATGGGGAGCGCCGCTACTTCTGCGATGGACTTCCCGTTGATGAGGACCGACAACGAGGCAGGGTTCAGGCGCGCCCCATTGCACTCAGGGCAGGGAATCTGGCGCATGTACTCTTCGTACCTGTCGCGGGCCCAGTCCGAGTCCGTTTCGCCGTGCTTACGGTGGACGTATTGGATGGCACCTTCAAAACCGGTGCTGTACTTGCGTTCCCGCCCGAACCGGTTGCGGTACTGGACAACCACCTTGTGGTCCTTGCCGTGCAGTACCGTGTTTCGGACATCCTTGGGCAACTTCTCCCAAGAGGTGTTCATCGAGAATCCGAGCTCATGGGCCAAGCCCTCCAGGAGCCGGTTCCAGTACTCGGTAGTGGCTGTACCCAACGACCACGGGGCAATGGCGCCCTCTGCCAGTGAAAGTTCGGGGTTGGGAACGATGAGTTCCTCATCGACTTCAAGCTTGGTCCCAATGCCGCTGCAGGCCGAGCAGGCGCCGAACGGGTTGTTAAATGAAAAGGAGCGCGGTTCGATCTCATCGATGGCCAGCGGATGCTCGTTGGGGCAAGCGAGATTCTCCGAGAAGGCGCGGATCCGGGCCGGGTCCTCGGCGTCGAGGTCGACGAATTCGATCAGTACCCGACCTTCAGCAAGCCCAAGCGCCGTTTCCACGGAGTCGGTAAGCCGCTGGCTGATGTCCTCCTTGACCACAAGGCGGTCCACGACGACTTCGATGGTGTGCTTGAACTGCTTGCCGAGTTTGGGTGCGTCGCTAAGTTGTACTAATTCCCCGTCTACGCGGGCACGGGAATAGCCCTTGGCAGTGAGCTCTTTGAAGAGGTCCACGAACTCACCCTTACGGCCGCGGACCACGGGCGCAAGAACCTGGAAGCGCGTGCCCGTTTCCAGTTCCAGCAATTGGTCGACGATCTGCTGGGGCGTTTGGCGCGTGATCGGTTCCCCGCATACCGGGCAGTGCGGACGACCCACACGAGCCCACAGCAAACGCATATAGTCGTAGATTTCCGTGATGGTGCCCACGGTGGACCGCGGATTCTTACTGGTGGATTTCTGGTCGATCGACACCGCGGGCGAGAGGCCCTCAATGAAGTCGACGTCCGGCTTATCCACTTGGCCGAGGAATTGTCGTGCGTACGCGGAAAGGGATTCCACGTAGCGCCGCTGGCCTTCGGCGAAGATGGTGTCGAACGCGAGAGACGACTTGCCCGAACCGGAGAGGCCGGTGAAGACGATCATCGCGTCCCTCGGGAGGTCGAGGTCCACGTTGCGAAGGTTATGCTCACGGGCACCCTTGACTACCAACCGCGAAAGATCGGGCCGCGTTGGCTGGGCATCGGGAACGACGGAAACGCTCTTCAAGGAATGGACGGCTGCATCTTCAGCTAAGGCTTTGGGCACGAACCAATGCTAATCGAAAACTTCTTCGAATTTCCATGTCGTTCCTCACACCCCTACTGCACAGTATTGGCACGCACCATAGGATCAGTCGGCATCGTAGGCGGCTGCGAGGAGCTGTACGGCCTCCGCGAACGAGGCCCCTTGCGCCTTGGCAGCGGCGGCGTACTGGGCCGCGACTGCCGCGAGGGCACCCCACCGGTCGTCCCTCGCGCAAACCACGGTGCCGTTGCGGCCCCTCGTGGCCACTACGCCCGCTGCTTCCAGTTCCTTGTACGCACGCGCCACCGTGTGCGGAGCCACATCCAGGACGCCCGCCAGGTTCCTGACCGGCGGGAGTTTCGCTCCAACAGCGAGGACTCCCGAGTCTGCCAGCTCTATGATGCGGAGTCGCAACTGCTCGAAAAGAGCTACTCCGCTATTGGTATTGGGGCGCCAGGAGCCAGGAAAGCCGTCCGCGGGAGTCATCGGAAACACCGGCCAATGGCCGGCACCGATCGAAGGGTCTCTTGCTCACTGAAGCTTCCATGGTCCATGCCGAAAATTAGACCAGCGACGCCGGACGGGTACAAGCCACCCCGCCCGCGAGCTTCTTCACCAGGGGCATGAGCGCCACATCCAGGCAGGTCATCACTTCTTTTGAGCCACCGCGAAGATACGGCGGAAGGGAAAAACCGTTCCATGCCGTGTGCCCGGATAGGCATCCCGCAGCAGGGCGGAATATTGCCCCTCGAAATCGGCCGCGTCCTCAGGTGACAACGCGTCAAGCACCGGCCGCAATCCGGTGCCGCGCACCCATTCGAGGACCGGGTCGGCCCCCGGCAGTACCTGCTGGTAGGTGGTCTCCCAAGCGTCAGCCGCGCAACCGGCGTCGAGCATTATGCCCAGGTAGTCCGCGGGACTGCCAACGGCGCCGTCATGCCGCAATACGCCGCCGAGGCGCGACCGCCACTGCGAAGACTCGGCCAGTTCCCTCATGAGCGTGTGTGACGGCGAGGTGAAGTTGCCCGGTACCTGCAGGGCGAACCACGCACCTGGCTTGAGGGCCGACAACCAATCTCCAAGCATGTTCTGGTGCCCGGGAACCCATTGCAGGGCAGCGTTGGTGACCACGACGTCGGTGTCCTCCTCGGGCTGCCAGTCCGCGATGTCCCCCAATTCAAAGCTGAGGTTGACATAGCGCGCGGCCAGGGTCGCTGCCTTGGCGAGCATCTCCCCGGACGAATCGAGGCCGAGGACCGATGCGTTGGGCCACCGGTCGCAGAGCGTTGCCGTCAGGTTGCCTGGCCCGCACCCGAGGTCCACCACCTTGTGGGGGTGTTCGGCCCGGACCCTCGCCACGAGGTCATGGAACGGCCTGTCACGATGGTTGCCGAACTCCACATACTTGGACGGATCCCACTTCATCTCAGCCTCCTCGGGGCAGTACACCTGCTGGGCCGAGCCTAAACCGTGCGGGCACTAAGCTGGAAACCAATGAAACTTCTTGAGCAGCTTCCCGGTTCCAACGCCACCGGTCCCCTGGACCCGGACGAGATCTATGCACGGTTCGTAGAGTGGACGGAAAGCCGTGGCTTGCAGCTGTATCCCGCGCAGGATGAGGCCATCATGGAGCTCGCCTCCGGATCCAACGTCATCCTCGCAACCCCGACAGGCTCGGGAAAGTCGCTGGTCGCCATTGCCGCCCACTTCGAGGCCATGGCACGCGGTCAGCGGAGCTACTACACCGCACCCATCAAGGCTTTGGTGTCGGAGAAGTTCTTTGCCCTGTGCGAGACCTTCGGTGCAGAAAATGTGGGCATGATCACCGGCGATTCCGGTGTAAACCAGGACGCCCCCATCATTTGCTGCACGGCTGAGATCCTGGCCAACACGGCACTCCGTGAGGGTGCTGCTGCTGAACTGGGCGCGGTGATCATGGATGAATTCCACTTCTATTCCGATCCCCAACGCGGTTGGGCATGGCAGGTCCCCCTGCTTGAACTACCCCAGGCACAGTTCCTGCTGATGTCGGCCACGCTTGGCGACGTCACCCGTTTCGAAACCGGTCTGACCGGGCTGACAGGACGACCCACCACCACGGTCAGTTCCGCAGAACGGCCGATTCCGCTGCATTACTACTATCACCAGACGCCGGTCCACGAGACCCTTGAGGAACTGCTGTCCACCAAGCAGGTTCCCGTCTATGTGGTGCACTTCAGCCAGGCCGAGGCGATCGAGCGGGCCCAGAACCTCATGAGCATCAACATGTGCAGCCGCGAGGAAAAGGACCGCATCGCCGAGCTCATTGCGGGCTTCCGTTTCGCCGCGGGCTTCGGCAAGACGCTCAACAGGCTGGTGAGGCACGGCATCGGCGTCCACCACGCGGGGATGCTGCCGAAGTACCGCCGCCTGGTGGAGCAACTCGCCCAAGCGGGACTCCTGAAGGTCATTTGCGGCACGGACACGCTGGGCGTTGGCATCAACGTGCCGATCCGGACTGTGCTTTTGACGGCTTTGAGCAAATACGACGGCGTACGCACCCGGGTGCTCAACCCGCGTGAGTTCCACCAGATTGCCGGCCGCGCCGGCCGTGCCGGGTACGACACTGCCGGCACCGTGGTGGTCCAGGCGCCCGAGCATGTGGTGGAGAACGCCAAGGCCATGGCAAAGGCCACTGCCAAGTTCGGCAACGACCAGAAGAAGCTGCGCCAAGTGGTCAAGAAGAAGCCGCCGGAGGGGTTTGTTTCCTGGGGGGAATCCACTTTCAACCGTTTGGTGGAGTCGGTTCCGGAGCCTTTGTCGTCCAGCTTCACCGTGACCCACGCGATGTTGCTGAACCTGATGGAGCGCCCAGGCGATCCCTTCCAGGCAACGCGCCGCCTCCTGGGCGAGAACCACGAGACCCGGGCTTCCCAACTGAAGCTCATGAAGAAGGCGCTGGGTATCTATCGGGAACTGCTGGCTGCCGGCGTGGTGGAGCGGATCCCCGAAGCTGAGCAGGCAGCAGAAGGCCGCTCAGTCCGGCTGACCGTCCACCTCCAGCCCAACTTCGCGCTGAACCAGCCGCTCTCCCCCTTTGCCCTGGCTGCCTTGGAACTGCTCGATCCCGAGTCCCCCTCGTACGCCTTGGACGTCGTATCCGTCATCGAAGCCACGCTGGAGAAACCGCGGCAGATTCTCTCCGCACAGCAGAAGAAGGCCCGGGGCGAGGCCGTCGCAGCGATGAAGGCCGATGGCTTGGAGTATGAGCAGCGTATGGCGATGCTCGATGAAGTGACCTATCCGATGCCATTGGCGGAGATTCTTGGTGAGGCCTTCGAGGTCTACCGCAAAGCGGCACCGTGGGTTGGTGACTTCGAACTGGCCCCGAAATCGATCATCAGGGACATGTACGAGCGAGCCATGAATTTCGGCGAATTCGTGCAGTTCTACGGCCTCGCCCGGTCAGAAGGTATTGTGCTGCGGTACCTTGCCGATGGGTTCAGGGCTCTTCGGCAGACCGTTCCCCAGGACCTGCTCCGCGACGATCTCGAGGACCTCATCGCCTGGTTGGGTGAATTGGTCCGGCAGGTGGATTCGAGCTTGCTGGATGAGTGGGAAGAACTTACCGCTGGACTCGCTCCGACCCCGCATGATGCTCCCCCGCCGCCGCCTCCTTTGCTGACCTCCAACATCCGCGCCTTCCGCGTGATGGTCAGAAACGAAATGTTCCGTCGCGTTGAACTGTTCGCAGAGGAGGACTCCGCTGCCTTGGGTGAACTCGATGCTGACGCCGGCTGGGATGCCGATCGCTGGGAAGACGTCCTGGACGACTACTTCGACGAACACGACGACATCGGCACAGGACCGGATGCCCGTGGTCCTGGATTGCTGATCATCACGGAAGAACCCGGGACATGGCGCGTCCGGCAGATCTTTGACGACCCTGCAGGTAACCACGACTGGGGTATCTCGGCAGAAATCGACTTGGCGGAATCGGACGAAACCGGTACGGCAGTTGTCCGGGTGACGAACGTCAACCGCTTGTAGGCTGCACGCCGTGGAACCCGTCCCTGACCTGACCGGCAGCCTTCGTGCTTTGCACGCGATAAGCTCCCAACCAGCGGCACCTTGGACGGGTCCGCGGCATTGGTGGGAGCATCCCGCCGGCGTTCGTGGCCTTGACGTGGAGGGGCTGGCGCTGGCTTCGGTGCGTGCTGCGGCAACGGCCCTCAACGCCCTCACGGGTGTTGCCGCCAGGTATTCTGTGGCGGCAACGCGGACAGCGGAGTCCTTCGATTCCCTTGGCCATCTGCGCATCGCGGGCAGGAAGCCGGAGGGCTTCGCCCCGCTGTCCGGCTTTCGTCGAACAGCGGACGGTTGGATTCGACTACACGCCAACTATCCCCACCATGCCGCCCGGTTGATGAATGCGTTGGAGGTCCGGACGCCCACGGAGGTAGACGACGCACTGCGGCTCCTGACGTCCTCGGAAGCCGAAGACACCATCACCGCGAACAACGGCGTTGCGGCTGCGGTACGCACCCGGGACGAATGGCTGGCGACGCCAATGAGGGCGGCAGCGGGTGCCGGTCCCTGGATCAGCTTTACCGCGCCGGAGACCGCTGCGGTCAGCCGCCCGTCGTCGTGGAGTCCCTCTGTGACTACCGGCCTTCCCCTGGCTTCCCTCCGCGTGCTGGACCTGACGCGCGTCATCGCCGGGCCGACCGCCACCCGGCTTCTGGGTGCGCTGGGCGCCGACGTACTACGGATTGATCCGCCGCGCCTTCCGGAACTGCCGGAAGCTTTCATCGACTCAGGCTTCGACAAACGCAGCGCCGTGGCTGACCTGGGCAGCCGGGACGAGCTCACCACGGTTCGCCGGCTGATCGAGGCCGCAGATGTAGTGGTCACGGGGTACCGGGGCGGCGGGCTCGATCGCTTCGGGCTTAGTCCGGAAGAGCTGTTGCGTGACAACCCGGGCCTTATCGTGGTCACCTTGAGCGCTTGGGGCGTTGCCGGACCTTGGCGTCACCGTCGGGGCTTCGACAGCCTCGTGCAGGCTGCCTGCGGAATCGCCCATAGGTACGGCAGCGGCACGGACTTCGACGGCGGCTGGACGCCGGGCGCTCTTCCCGTCCAGGCCCTGGACCATGCCACGGGATACGGCCTGGCGGCAGCTGTGCTGGGTTTGTTGGCAGAGCGGTTGCGCAGTGGAGCCGGCGGGTCGGCAGCGTTGTCCCTGGCCGGCACCGCGGAGGAGTTGTTTCGGCTCAGCGAACTCGAGGAGGGCTCGCCGCATGGTGCCGACCGCGGGAGCCGTAGCCGTTGGACACCGCAGCCGGACTACCGCGAGCTTGACAGTTTCCATGGCCGGCTCCGTTTCGTAGGGCCACCGATCCTGGTGGACGGGGTCCCGCTCGACTACAGGCGACCTCCTGTCCAATACGGGTCGTCGAAACTTGGGTGGGAGTAAGTGGCCTGCACGGCACCACCGGGCACAGGAGGCAGCCAGCCCCCTAGTAAGCTCGAACACATGAGTGTAATCCGCCCAGCCATCGTCGACGACGTCCCGGCAATCCTCCGTATGATCCACGACCTTGCGATCTACGAAAAGGAGCCCGATGCCGTCAAGAACACCCCTGAACTGCTCACCGAAGTGCTTTTTGGGGAGAATCCCCGCGTGTACGCGACCATCGCCGAGAACTCAGCCGGCACCGTCCAGGGCTTTGCCCTCTGGTTCCTGAACTACTCAACGTGGGAAGGCGTCCACGGTATCTACCTCGAGGACCTTTACGTCATCCCGGAAGCGCGCGGCGAGGGCCATGGCAAGGCCCTCCTTCAGTATCTGGCCGCGACCGCCGTCGAACGCGGCTACGCGCGGGTGGAGTGGAGCGTTTTGGACTGGAACGAACCCTCCATCAGGTTCTACAAGAATCTCGGCGCCTATCCCATGGAGGAGTGGTCCACCTTCAGGCTGACCGGTGTAGCGCTCGAGTCGTTCGGCGCTGCCGCGGGTGAGAAGGCCCTGACGCATGGCTGAGGTGCACAGCATCAGGGCCCGCCACGAATTTCGTGGGATACGTACCGTAGAGCACTACTTCACGGTGCCCCTGATTCATTCACGCGGAATGGTACATGCAAGCGATACCGGCGAGACGATCACGGTCTTTGCCAGGGAGTACTCCTCCACAGACCACACGGAAGAGGAAGCGGGCAAGCTTCCCTGGTTGCTGTTCCTGCAGGGCGGTCCCGGCGGTCGGGGAAACCGTGTCACTTCACTGTCCGGCTGGATGAAGGCCGCCGCCAAGGACTTCCGCATCCTGATGTTGGATCAACGCGGCACAGGGCTATCGACACCGGTAGAACGCCGGTCCTTGGAACTGCGGGGAGACGCCGCCGCCCAGGCCGAATACCTGACGCACTTCCGCGCCGATTCAATCGTGGCGGATGCCGAATACATCCGACGCACCCTCGGCTCGGAGCCTTGGTCCGTGCTGGGGCAAAGCTTCGGCGGCTTTTGTGCGCTGACTTACCTCTCGTTTGCACCGGAAGGGCTGCGGGAAGTGCTCATCACGGGTGGCCTGGCACCATTGCACGGTCCGGCTGATCGCGTCTATCAAGCGACGTTCCAACGGGTCGCCGCCCGCAACGCCGAATACTTCGCTTGGTACCCCGAAGACCGTGCAATGGTGACCCGGATTGCCCGGCATCTGGAACGCCAGCCGGAATTCCTGGCCAGTGGCGAGAGGCTCACCCCTGAGCGCTTCCAGATGGTGGGGTCATATCTTGGCGGCAACACCCGAGTGGACGCCCTCCACTACCTGCTGGAGGACGCGTTCATTCAAACTCCCTCCGGGGAACGGCTGTCCGAGGCCTTCCTTGAACAGGTCCGCGGGCAAGTAAGCCGGGCAGCCAACCCCTTGTATGCCGTGTTGCATGAATCCATCTACGGACAAGGCCAGGCAACCGACTGGGCGGCCTGGAGAGTGCTGCAGGAATTCCCGGACTTCAAGCCCGAGGCAGAGGACCCGCTCCTGACCGGCGAAATGGTCTATCCCTGGTACTTCGAGCAGGATCCGGCGCTCGTGCCGCTCAGGGACGTCGCCGAAATACTGGCTTCAAAACAGGACTGGGGTCCGCTTTACGACCTTGAACGGCTCCGCGCCAACACTGTGCCTGTGGCGGCCGCCGTTTATCAGAACGACATCTACGTGGACCACGCCCTCTCGATGGAAACCGCGTCCAGTGTGCGCGGACTGCAAACGTGGGTCACTGACGAGTTCCACCACGATGGCATAGGTGAGGACGGGGAAGGTATTTTTGCGCGGCTGTTCGGGCTGGTGAGGGGAAGCCGCTAGGCACCGAAATCCTTGCCTGGGTGTGATTTCCGGGCATGTGCAGCCGCCGTGATGGCCACGACCAGCACCACCGCAGCCACGGCTCCCGAGGCCACGTTGAGTCCTTGGTAACCTATCCAGGCAAGGACGAGGCCGGACAGTGCGCCGCCCGCTGCGCCGGCCCCGCCCATCAGGGTATCCGAGACACCCTGCACGGTGACCCGCTGATCTTCGGCAACGCTCTCTGCCAGCAAAGTGGATCCGGCGATAGTGGCCGCTGACCAGCCGAGCCCCAGCACGACCAAACCGGCGGTCACAAGGACCGGCTCTGGCCCATACCGGCAACCATGACGGCCGCCAGCAGGAGTCCGTGGCCCATGGCGATGGTCGGCAGCCGACCGGCTTTATCAGTCAGCCAGCCCCACACGGGAGACAAGGCGAACATGCCGGCGATGTGAAGCGAGATTGTCACTCCAATGACCACCAGGGCATCCGCGCTCCCGGTCACGGTGGAGTGATGGCCCGGATGCGCTCCTCCGATGAGCTGTTGCAAGTGCAGCGGGGTCATGGACATGACTGCCACCATGACGCCGTGGGCTGCCACAACTGCGGCAACAGCCAGCACCGCGCGCGGCGATGAACGGATCGCGGACAGCCCGGAGCGAATGGTTCCCCTGGTCGGAACCGCTCCGGTCCCCTCAGCGTCCGACGCCAGGCGGCGGGCCAGCAGCAACGGGTCCGGCCGCAATCCGACAAACAGCAGGAGCGCAGCAAGGAAAAGGCCCGCTGCCGAGAAGACGAACGGCCCGGCGATGGGTGGCAGGCCGAGGGCTGCACCCACCACTGCACCCGGCTGTATGAGGTTTGGACCGGCGACAGCGCCGATGGTGATCGCCTAGACCACGGTGGACAGCGACCTGCCCCGATGCCCGGCCTCTGCGAGGTCGACGGCGGCGAACCTCGCTTGGAGGTTGGCGGCTGTTCCGAGGCCAAGGAACGCGGCACCCAGCAGGAGAATCTCGAAAGATCCTGCCACCACCGAGGCAATCATCAAAAGGGCACCTGCCAAGGCAGCTACAAGCCCTGTGACAAGGCCCATGCGGCGCCCCCGGGACTCTGCCAGTCGCGCCAAGGGCAAGGCAGATGCAGCAGCCGCCAAGGTGAGCACGGTGGTGAGGGAACCGGCCCATGCTTCGGACCCGGACAGGTCCACAGCCAGGAGGGAGCCGATTGACAAGGTGGCGCCGTTGCCGATACCGCTCAGGAGTTGCGCGGAACTGAGCAGGAAAACAGTACGGCGCTGAACCCTGACCGGGTCCAGCGCCGTAGTTGAAGTGGTAGTCACTTCAAGAGACTACAACCTTGATCAGCAGGTTACTCCGCTTCGCTCATGCTCTTCCGCGCGTCTTCTTCAAGACGTGCGTCCAGCTTCGACTGACGGGCTGCAGGGCTCAGCAGGCTGGCGACAACCGCGACCACGATGGTGCCAACGATGACTGCCAGCGAGACGAAGGTGGGGATTTCCGGTGCCCACTCGATGTGCTGGCCGTTGTTGATGAACGGCAGTTCGTTGACGTGCATGGCGTGCAGCACAAGCTTGACGCCGATGAACGCCAGGATGACGGACAGTGCGTGCTTCAAGTACACGAGGCGGTTCATCAGGCCGCCCAACAGGAAGTACAGCTGGCGCAGGCCCATGAGGGCAAAGATGTTGGCCGTGAACACAATGAACGCGCTCTGGGTCAGGCCGAAGATCGCGGGGATGGAGTCCACTGCGAACAGGAGGTCCGTCATGCCGATCGTCACGAAGACGATGAGCATGGGGGTGAAGACCTTCTTACCGTTAACGGTGGTGCGGAGCTTGCCGCCGTCGAACTTTTCGGACATCGGGAGGACCTTGCGGAGGCGGGCAACCAGCGGGTTCTCAGCGCCTTCCTCTTCATCCTCGCCGGAATCCTTGGCCTGCTTCCAGGCGGTCCACAGAAGGAATGCGCCGAAGATGTAGAAGACCCAGCTGAACTGTTCGATGACCACGGCGCCCAGTGCAATGAAGATGCCACGGAGGATCAGGGCGATGATGATGCCCACCATCAGCACTTCCTGCTGGTACTTCCGGGGTACCGAGAAGCGGGCCATGATGATGATGAAGACGAACAGGTTGTCAATGCTCAGGCTGTATTCGGTGACCCAGCCGGCAATGAACTGGCCACCGTATTCGTGGCCGGCAAAGAAGAACATGGCGACTGCGAAGAGCAGGGCCAGCGTGACGTAGAAAGCGACCCAGAGGCCGGCTTCCTTCATGGAAGGTTCGTGGGGACGCTTGACGACCAACAGGAGGTCGATCAGCAGGATGATTCCGAGGACGACAAAAGAGCCGACTTCGAACCAGACGGGAAGCTGCATCAATAGTGCCTTTCGCAGGGTACGGGAAAGCGGTGTAAGTCTCTCCGGCCTGCCAGGTGCGGTGAATGCTGATGTGGCGGCCCGCTACGTCCGGCGAGGCATCTGTGCCTTGCGTGCTGACGAACGTAGCGCTTGGGATACTCCCCTACGTGACCTCAACCTTACCTTAGGCGTGCCCTGCGGACTGCATTTGACGTAATTCGCGCTTCAGTTCCTTGACTTCATCGCGGATACGGGCAGCCACTTCGAACTGCAGTTCTGCAGCTGCGCCATGCATTTGTTCCGTCAGTTGCTCGATCAACCCCACCAGGTCCTCCGCGGGAGCAGCCGCCAATCCATCCTGGCGTACGGTCGCCGCGGCCTTCGCCGTGGATTTGGCTCGCTTTCCGCCCTTCGCAAGCCGGTTGTTGTTCAGCAGTTCCTGGGTATCGGCGTCTTCCTTGGCCAGCTGATCGGTGATGTCGGCGATCCGTTTCCTCAGCGGTTGGGGATCAATGCCGTTGTCCTGGTTGTACTGCACCTGGATGGCGCGACGGCGGTTGGTTTCGTCGATGGCGTGCGCCATGGAATCGGTGATCTTGTCCGCATACATGTGGACCTGGCCGGAAACGTTACGTGCAGCGCGTCCAATGGTCTGGATGAGGGATGTCGAGGATCGGAGGAAGCCTTCTTTGTCCGCGTCCAGAATGCTCACCAGGGAAACCTCCGGAAGGTCGAGGCCTTCACGCAGGAGGTTGATGCCCACCAGGACATCAAAAACACCCATTCTGAGTTCACGCAGGAGTTCAACGCGTCGAAGCGTGTCAACGTCCGAGTGCAGGTATTCGACCTTGACGCCGTGGCCCACGAGGTAGTCCGTGAGGTCCTCGGCCATCCTCTTGGTGAGGGTGGTTACCAGGACGCGTTCGTCCTTGGCCGTGCGGGTTCGGATCTCTTCCAGCAAGTCATCGATTTGGCCCTTGGTTGGTTTCACTACGACTTCGGGGTCGATCAGCCCGGTAGGCCTGATGATCTGCTGGACGTAGCCGTCAGCCTTGCCGAGCTCGTACTTGCCGGGGGTCGCGGACAAATAGACAGTTTGCCCGATGCGCTCAAGGAATTCGTCCCATTTCAGGGGCCGGTTGTCCATGGCCGAGGGCAAACGGAAACCAAAGTCCACCAGGTTCCGCTTCCGGGACATGTCGCCTTCATACATGGCGCCGATCTGTGGGATGGTCACATGCGATTCATCCACCACCAACAGGAAGTCATCCGGGAAGTAGTCGAGCAAGCAATGCGGAGCGGTTCCCGCAGCGCGGCCATCGATGTGCGCCGAATAGTTCTCGATGCCGTTGCAGAAGCCCATCTGCTGCATCATTTCGAGATCGTACGTGGTGCGCATCCTGAGGCGTTGCGCTTCGACGAGCTTGTTCTGGCTTTCCAGCACCTTGAGCCGGTCGGCAAGTTCGTCCTCAATCCGCTTGATGGCACGCGACATCCGTTCGGGGCCCGCAACGTAGTGCGATGCCGGGAACACGTACATTTCTTCCTCGTCCCGAATCACCTCGCCGGTGAGCGGGTGGAGAGTTTGGATGTTTTCGATTTCATCGCCAAAGAATTCGATCCGGATGGCGAGTTCCTCGTACATCGGGATGATTTCCACGGTGTCACCACGAACCCGGAACGTGCCACGGTGGAAGTCCATGTCGTTGCGTGTGTACTGCATCGAAACGAACTTCCGCAGGAGATGGTCGCGGTTCAGCTCCGCTCCCTTGCGCAGTGTCACCATGCCCGCGATGTATTCTTCCGGGGTACCCAGGCCGTAGATGCAGGAGACCGTGGCAACCACAATGACGTCGCGACGGGTGAGCAACGCGTTGGTAGCGGAGTGCCTCAGCCGTTCGACTTCTTCATTGATGGACGAGTCCTTCTCAATGAAGGTATCGGTCTGGGCCACATAGGCCTCGGGCTGGTAGTAGTCGTAGTAGGAGACGAAGTACTCCACTGCGTTGTTGGGGAGCAACTCCCGGAACTCGTTGGCCAGCTGCGCCGCCAACGTCTTGTTCTGGACCATGACCAAGGTTGGACGCTGGACCTGCTCAATGAGCCAGGCGGTTGTGGCACTCTTGCCCGTACCGGTGGCACCGAGCAGGACAACGTCTTTTTCGCCGTTCCTGATCCTCTCCGTCAGTTCGGCGATGGCTGTGGGTTGATCACCGGCGGGCTTGTATTCGCTGACGACTTCAAAGGGCGCGACGACGCGGTTGATCTCCTGGGCAAGGCTCATGAGACCAATCTACCCCCGCCCCCGGACAGTTACTGTCCGGGTTTGGTGGCTGCGTGATCAGAAGCATACGACGGCGGCCGCCAACCGGTTCGGGCGGCCCACTCTTCCATGAGCGGCCAGGCAACATCAGTGAACCAGGGTTCTTTGGCGTCCGCGTAAGCCGCCGTGCCGGCGTTGGCCCCGTACTCCTGCGAAAGCTGCCTTTTGTGGGCTTCATAAAGCCGCAGTGCATCGTGGTCGCTTCTGAGCCAGTCCCGGAAAAGCAGTGCATAGTGCCATCCAGGTGAGCCTGCAACCCGGACGTGGAGGTTTACCGCACGGCCGGGGTCGGCGTTGGCGTGGAAGCGCTTCTGCCATTGGTCCGGGTCGGGGTGCGTCGGTTTGGGCGTATCCCGGTTGGCGTGCGGGACCGGTGGGAACCCGGCTGCCCCGAGCAGCGGCCCGATCCTGTCAGCCGTCTCAAGATCCGGTACTGCGATTTGCAGATCCAGGACGTCCTTGGCGGCAAGTCCTGGAACCGATGTTGAACCGATGTGGTCCACCCCCAGGATGTGGTCCGGCGCGGCGGCGAGGAGCCTGCCCCCGATCCGTGCAGCTTGATCCGCCCATAGCGGGCTCGACGCGTGCAGGACGGGCCCTTCAGCCCGCCGGGCCCGGACGCCACGTAGGAGGTTGTCCGCGAAAGGCGCAAGCCTCTCCGTCCACAGGGCGTCAACTTTCGTCAGCAGGTCATCGCGGCTTCCTGAATTGTCAATGACGACGTCAGCGGCTGCGTTCCTCGTCTCCCTGTCCGCTTGGGCGGCCATGCGGGCTCGCGCATCGTCCTCGGTCATCCCGCGCAGTTCCACCATGCGCCGGGTCCGCACCTCGTCAGGGGAATCCACCACAACCACCAAATGGAAACCGCTCCCCTGCCCGGTCTCGACCAACAGCGGAATGTCCTGGACCACGATGTCGCCGGCGCCGGCCTTCGCCATCAGGTCTGCCGCCGAAGCGCGGACCAAAGGATGAATGATGCCGTTCAGTTCCTCGCGCCGGGCCGGATCCTGGAACACGATGGCACCCAGGGCAGGCCGGTTGAGCCTGCCTTCCGCGTCCAGGACACCGGGGCCAAATGCTTCAACTACCCGGTTGAGTCCCACCGTCCCGGGTTCCACCACTTGCCGTGCAATAAGGTCCGCGTCGATCAGGAGGGCCCCCAACTCCCGCAATCGAGCAGCCACCAGTGATTTTCCCGAGGCGATGCCGCCCGTCAACCCGATCTTCAGCACCCCTCCACACTAGACTGAAGCGGTGGAATTTGAGGATGACAGCCGGGCGACGACCTACACGACGCTCGCCGCCGGTCCGGACTTCCGCCACGAATTGGAGATCCGCCGTTCGCGCTTTATCACGGTGTTGCGCAGGTCACCGGATGAAGGAGCGGCCCGCTCCCTGGTGGCCGACCTCAGGCGCGAATTTCACGACGCCCGCCACCACTGCTCCGCCTTCCTGATCGGTCCGGACCGCATGGTCCAGCGCTCCAGCGACGACGGCGAACCTTCAGGAACAGCGGGCATTCCCATGCTCGAAGCATTGATCAAACGCGTGTCCCCCGCAGGGGCGACAGACCTGAGCGACGTCAGTGCCGTCGTCGTGCGCTATTTCGGCGGTGTTCTCCTGGGTGCGGGTGGGCTCGTCAGGGCCTATTCCGAATCCGTCTCCGCAGCGCTGGACCTCGCACCTTTGATCCAACGAAAGCGGCTTCGGCTTTGTGACGTCGGCGTTCCCCATGCCGACGCAGGGCGCCTTGAGAACGAACTTCGCAGCGCGGGCTTCGTGATGGCAGAAACGGCATATGAGGCATCACAGGCTGTACTCCGGGTGGCGCTGGAGGACGAACCGGAAGTTTTCGCCGATGCTGACGCCCGGGTGGCTGCCCTGACCGCAGGCACAGCGGCCCTTGCGCGGCAGGGAACGGAATGGATTGATGTGCCCTACTGACGCGGAAACCGGAGGGATTGTGACCCTCGCCGGCGTCGACGAAGAGATGATGCAACGGCTGCTGCGATTGGCAGTTGCCGACGCAGCAGCCGACGAGGTAACACCAGCTTTAGGTTCGACGCCGGGATGGAACCTCAGTCGGATGGCTTGGTTTCGCGACTACTCCCGGCAACGCACCCGCCCGTCTCGTGCTTGCTTCCCTGGGTGCCGAACTGGTCGATGACGGGGATGCGGTCACGGGCCACCTCTCCCTGCGGTAGGTCATTTCTGCCCGCTCCCCCACGGACGGTGGCACCGCCAGCTGGCTCACCGTTAGCAAAGAAGGACCCCTGCAAGACAGAAGGACCCCTGCCGCGAGGCAGGGGTCCTTCTTTGGCTATTCAGCTCGTCCTGTGAAGGACGGCGGAATTAGTTGCCGGTCAGCTTCTCGCGCAGTGCTGCAAGAGCCTCGTCGGACGCAAGGGTACCGGCGTTGGACTCAGCGGCAGCAGGCTCCGAGGAGTAGCTGGTAGCGCCGGAATCGCTCTCACCGGACGTTGCGGCAGCAGCGTCGTCAGCAGCGTGCTGGGCAACCTGCTTCTTGTGGGCTTCCCAGCGGGTCTGGGCGTCAGCGTACTGCTGCTCCCAAGCGGCGCGCTGTGCTTCGTAGCCCTCGAGCCATTCGTTCGACTCGGGGTCGAAGCCCTCGGGGTACTTGTAGTTGCCCTCTTCGTCGTACTCAGCGGCCATGCCGTACAGAGCGGGATCGAACTCGGTGCTGTCAGCGTCAACGCCCTCGTTGGCCTGCTTGAGGGAGAGGGAGATGCGGCGACGCTCGAGGTCGATGTCGATGACCTTGACGAACAGTTCGTCGCCAACGGAGACAACCTGCTCGGCGAGCTCCACGTGGCGGACAGCCAGCTCGGAGATGTGCACGAGGCCTTCGATGCCGTCTTCGACGCGAACGAAGGCACCGAACGGAACGAGCTTGGTGACCTTACCCGGAACAACCTGGCCGAGGGCGTGGGTGCGGGCGAAGGTCTGCCACGGGTCTTCCTGCGTAGCCTTGAGCGACAGGGAGACACGCTCGCGGTCCAGATCCACTTCGAGGACCTCGACGGTGACTTCCTGGCCAACCTCGACAACCTCGGACGGGTGGTCGATGTGCTTCCAGGACAGTTCGGAAACGTGGACGAGGCCGTCTACGCCGCCAAGGTCCACGAAGGCACCGAAGTTGACGATGGAGGAAACGACGCCCGGACGAACCTGGCCCTTTTCCAGCTTGTTGAGGAACGTGGAGCGAACCTCGGACTGGGTCTGCTCAAGCCATGCACGGCGGGACAGCACAACGTTGTTGCGGTTCTTGTCCAGCTCGATGATCTTGGCTTCGATCTGCTGACCGATGTACGGAGCGAGGTCGCGGACGCGACGCATCTCGACGAGGGATGCGGGCAGGAAGCCGCGCAGGCCGATGTCCAGGATGAGGCCACCCTTGACAACCTCGATGACGGTACCGGTAACGACGCCGTCTTCTTCCTTGACCTTCTCGATGTCGCCCCAGGCACGCTCGTACTGAGCACGCTTCTTGGAGAGGATCAGACGGCCTTCTTTGTCTTCCTTGGTGAGGACCAAAGCTTCGACCTGGTCGCCAACGGCGACAACTTCGCCGGGATCGACGTCGTGCTTGATGGAAAGCTCACGGGAAGGGATGACACCTTCGGTCTTGTAACCGATGTCGAGCAGAACTTCGTCGCGGTCGACCTTGACGACGGTACCTTCGACGAGGTCTCCGTCGTTGAAGTACTTGATGGTGGCGTCGACAGCTGCGAGGAAGTCCTCAGCGGTACCGATGTCGTTGATTGCGACTACGGGGGTACCGGGCTTCTCGGTGGAGGTGATGGTCATGTAGTAGGGGCTCCGTTGTGGATAGAGTGTCGGTCAGGCAAACCACTGCCGCCCGGGACCGGACGGCAGAGCACGGCACAAGGCCGGGTCATCCTGATTTGTGGATTATTACAAAATGGATACATGCACGTAGTACACGCCCGTTTATTCTAGTCGCATCATCAAAGCAGGGTCAAAAGCGTCGGTAGTGCACTGCTCAGCTTCCATGCAGCGGCAGTACGTCGCCCAGGCGTGCGAAGGTAACTCCGCGGTCCAGCGCATGCGGCAAGGACCTCGCGTATCCCTCTGCGGTACCGGAGGCCGGGCGGTTGAAGTGCGAGATCACGATGTCCCCGGCACCTACCCGACCCACTTCCGCAGCGACCACGCCCGGCGGGAAGGTCGCACCGCCGTCGCCATTGACCGTAAAGTTCACCGGCAACACGCCGCACCTGCGGGTCATGGCGGCCGCGACGTCGTCGTAGAACGCTGTGCCTGGCCGGAAGAAGCGCGGTACCACGCCGGTCAACTCCGCCATCAAGGCCTGGTTGCCCATCACTTCATCGTAGGCCGCGGCGACACTGCCCGTGCCCGGAATCCCGTACGCCGCCTTGCCGTTGACGGACAGGGGAAGGTGGCGGGTGCCGTGATTGGCGAGTTCGAACAACGGGTCGTCGGCGAGTTCCGCGGCGAGGGACGGGTTGGCGACGATCCAGCGGCTGTTGATGAACAACGTGGCCGGAACGTTCAGGCGCCGCAGCGTCGTCAGCAGCTTGGTGTCGCAGCCTTCGCCGCCAGAGCCGCCACAGGCGTCGAAGGTGAGAACGGCATGCCGGGATGTCGAACGGTTCACGACGCCGGTCACGTGCAAGCCCCATTCCTTCGGGTACAGCCCGCCGAATTCGGCAATGATCTGCTGCCTATCCGGTACGGGCAGCGGAGTGGCGGAAGTGCCCGACGCCGGTTCGCGGTCTCCCGTCTCCAGCCCGCCGTCGCTGTCACCGTTCCGGTCAGCCAGGGACGCCGCCGCTTGTTCGCTGGTACGTGTAGCTACCGATGGAGGTGCCGTTGCCGGCCCGCCACCCGGTGCTTCGGTGATACTCCCTGAAGTTCCTGCCGGAGGAGACGGAGTTCCGCCCGTCAGGGCGCCTTCCGAAGACAGGTGCACTGGTGCTCTGTTCGTGGCGCAAGCTGCCAGCGCGGCGGTGGCGAGCCCCGCCATTCCAAGCAGCACTGAACGCCGGCCGGCCATAAGCCGCCGCTCGGAATCCCCCATGGATTTCCTTATCTGATGAGAAAGTCGGTTTTAGAAGTGCGTGAGGCAGTGCGCTGGTCGTTCGACGGCGAAGAGCCGCTGGGCCGCGAATGCTGCACCGGAGGAGCGTTCAAGAACTCGCCCCGCTGCCGCCAACGTTACCGGCGACACGGCCCCGAGGTAGATGGAAGCGAGATCTGCTATATCGAGGCTCAGGTCGGGAGTAAGCCCGGAAGCGTCCTCCACAAGCGCGGCAGTGCCGCCGTCGGACTCCAGCGCCCAAGTACCGCCCGCCAAGCCGAGCGGATCCGAGACCTCCAGGACCAGCCGACCGGGCGTCGCGTACTTGCGGGCGGACAGGGCTTCCTCGACATCAAGAATCCGGAGCCACAACATGTCCCGCACCTCCGAAGCGTCTATGCACCGGGGGTCCTCGAGTGCCCACCCCAAGGGGTCATCCACGGGAGCCTCAGCCCAGGTCACCTGGTCAACGAGGTCGATACTGCCCAGGAACCGCCAAAGATCGAGGTACGCCGCGTTGCTGCCGGCCACGAGGTCGACGATCTCCATGGTGTAGGGCTTGCTGTCCCAGCCCTTGAAGCGGTAGGAAACGTAGCCGTCGGGGACGCCGGACTCGCTGTAGTGGAGGGCGCAGCGGACGGCCGTGTCCGGCTTACCGTCGTGGCCGATTGAACCCGATGCGAGCAGGCGGTAGTACTCCTGGCGTCCGATGGAACCCGGGGTGACGCGCTGAACCTGATCGAACACCGTGGGTGCAACCTCCAGCAAAACTGCGGGATCAGCCACCTCAACTGTCCCTGCCATGTACCCCTTGAGCCGGAAGCGTGGGCCCGTGTCAACCTTGATGCTCCGTTCGAACGTGGCAACGCCAAATCCGAAGCGTCCGTAAATGGTGCCCTCCGAGGCAGTGAGCGCTGCCATCGCAAGGCCATCGTCCTTGGCACCTTCCAGGTCGGCGGTGATCATTCCCCGCAGGATGCCGTTGCGCCGATGGGTGCCGCGGACGGTAACCGACGTCACGAGGTTTGATTCCAACTGACGTCCGAAGCCGATGTTCAGCGGTTTCCGCATGGTGGCGTAGGTGGCCACCGGAACCTCCGGGCCCATGGCGTGCCGGGGAACAGGGCCGTTGACGTAGACGCCGGTCAATTCCCGCTTGTCGGCCTGGTAGGCGGTGAGCGTCTTGGCCACGTAATCGTCGTCGCGGCGGTGCTGGTGGAAACCGTGGGAGACGGCTTGGACCCAGGCCGCACTGCGGTGATAGTCGGGGTGGTTGTGTTCCACCGCGGGAAAACGCTGGACGGTGTATTTTTGGACACCGTAATTCTGGACACCGATTTTTTCGGGGGTTTCTACCTTGGGATCAGCCACTCACCGAGCCTAGCCAGACGCAGGAGGGCGCGCCACCATCCCGGCGGCGCGCCCTTGCGTGTTCCCTCGAAACCCGGCCTGCGGGGTTTGACTCAGTGGCCTGCCTCGTGCCAACTGGAACCGACGCCGATCTGGACGTCCAGCGGCACTGAGAGTTCCGCAGCAGCACCCATCTGCTCAGCCACCAGCTTCTCCACCGCCTCACGTTCACCCGGGGCAACCTCGAGGACAAGTTCGTCGTGCACCTGGAGCAGCATGCGCGACTTCAAGCCCTGCGTTGCGAGTTCGGCGGAGACGCCCAGCATCGCCCGCTTGATGATGTCTGCCGCAGAGCCCTGGATGGGCGAGTTAAGGGCGATGCGTTCGGCGGCTTCGCGTGCTTGGCGGTTGGTGCTGGTGAGATCCGGCAGGTAGCGGCGGCGGCCTTCGATGGTGGCCGTGTAACCGTCCACACGTGCTTGATCCACAACACCACGCAGGTAGTCGCGCACTCCACCGAAGCGGTCAAAGTAGTCCTTCATGAGCGTCCGGGCTTCGTCGACGGAGATTTCGAGCTGCTTGGACAGCCCGAACGACGTCAGGCCGTATGCCAGGCCATAGGACATTGCCTTGACCTTTGAACGCATGGCGCTGGTGACCTCGTCCGGAGCGACGTTGAAGATACGCGAACCAACGAACCGGTGCAGGTCCTCGCCATCGCGGTACGCCTGGATCAGTGCCTCGTCTCCTGAGAGGTGTGCCATGATCCGCATCTCAATCTGGGAGTAGTCAGCGGACAGCAGGCATTCGTAGCCCTCGCTGACCACAAAGATGCCACGGACCCGGCGGCCTTCCTCGCTGCGGACAGGGATGTTCTGGAGGTTCGGATTGTTGGAGGAAATGCGTCCCGTAGCCGCGATGTTCTGCGCGTACGTGGTGTGGATGCGGGCGTCGTCCGCCACGGATTTCTTGAGCGTCTCCACCATCTGGGCAAGCTTGGATGACTCCCGGTGGGCCATGAGCTGCACCAGGAATTCGTGGCCGGTTTTTTCCAGCAGTGCCTTGAGCGAAGCGGCGTCCGTGGTGTAGCCGGACTTGATCTTCTTGGTCTTGGGAAGGCCGAGCTCCTCAAAGAGCACCGTCTGCAGTTGTTTGGGCGAACCCAGATTCACCTCGTGGCCGATCGCGGCAAACGCCTGCTCCTGTGCGTTGTCGATCACCTTGGTGAGGTCAGCGAGTTGCTCGTTCATCCGGTCCATGGAGACGTAGATCCCCGTGAGTTCCATCTGTGCCAGCACGCGCGCCACGGGCAGTTCCAGCGTGGTCAGGAGGGCATCTGCCTTACGCTCGGCCAGTTCCTTTTCAAAATGCTTGCTCAGAGAATGTACGACGGCGGCCTGCTGCACGAGCGCAGCAGCTGCGGCTTGGTCGGTCTCCCCCGAAAGGTCCAGTTCCAGTTGCCCGGAAGATGCCGCGGCCGTTGCAAACGAAATCTTCAGGTGGACCTGCGCGAGTTCTGCGAGGTCATAGCTGCGGCGGTCCGGCTGGATGAGGTATCCGGAAATGGAAGTGTCATCCACAACGCCTTCCAGCCCCAGGCCCCGGTTATGCAGTGCCTTGAGGGCGGCTTTGAACTCATGGAGGACTTTGGCTTCCTCCGGGTCCTGCAGCCAGCGGGCGAGCTCGGACTCGGCTTCGGCATCCAGGCCCGCAAGCTCGATGTACGCGGCGCCGTTGCTCCGGACGATGGCCAGGGCGCTGGCATCCTCGCCGATCCGTCCGGGGACGGGCTGCACGGCAAGTGCCGAACGCACACCGGCGCCTGCGGCGAAGAAAGCCTGAAGACCGGCTGCTTCCTTCAGCGTGGCAAACTCAGGAGCATCGATCGTGTCAGGAGCGGCCCCCGCAGTATCGTCGCCATAGAGGTCGAAGAGCCTGGTGCGCAGGGTGCGGAACTCAAGTTCCTCGAACAGTTCCTCGATGGCCTGGCGATCCGGCCTGGGCTCGTGGAGGTCGGCAAGGCTGACCGGCAGTTCAAGGTCCGTCAACAACTGGTTCAGCCTGCGGTTCCGCTTGACGTTCTCCACGTTTTCCTTGAGAGCGCCCCCCACCTTGCCGCCGATGGCATCGAGGTTGTCCAGGATGCCCTGCAAGCCACCGTAGAGGTTGATCCACTTAGCAGCGGTTTTGGGCCCGACCCCGGGGACGCCGGGAAGGTTGTCCGCGGATTCGCCCACGAGCGCCGCAAGGTCCGAATAGAAGGCCGGCTTGACGAAGTACTTCTCTTCGATGGCAGCGGCATCCAGCTTGGGAATGTTGCTCACGCCCTGTTTGGGGTAGAGCACAAACACGTTGTCGTTGATGAGCTGGAAAGAGTCCCTGTCGCCGGAAACCAGGAGGACTTCAAAGCCTTGGGCATCAGCCTGCGAGGCGAGGGTGGCCAGAACGTCATCGGCTTCGTAGCCGGGCATGGCGATGGTCCGGATACCCCATGCTTCCATGACCCGGGCAATGAGGCCGATCTGGCCTTGGAACTCTGGAGGTGTGGCGTTGCGGCCGCCTTTGTACTCGCTGTACTCGGCCTTGCGGAAAGTGGTGTCATCCGAGACATCGAAGGCCACGGCAACGTGCGTTGGTTTCTGGTCCTTGATCAGGTTGATCAGCATGGAGGTGAAACCGTGGACAGCGTTGGTGTGCTGGCCCCTGGCTGTGGAGAAATTCTCCGCAGGAAGGGCGTAGAAAGCCCGGAAAGCCATGGAGTGGCCGTCCAGGACCAGCAACCTCGGCCGGCCCTCCCCTGCCGGGTTGCCCGAAACCGTCGCGCTGGGTGAACCCGTTGCGTTGGGCAAGGCGGTGGCAGAAGGGGTGGGAGCTGTTGCGATGGCAGCAGCTTGGGCCGTTGGAACCTGGTCCGGTTTGGTTGTTTCACTCACAGGTGCCAGCCTAGTTGGCATGATGGACAATTTCACGCCGAACCGGTTTCTCGACGAGCTCAACGAGGCGGGTGTGCCCGAAGAGTTCCATGAGTGGCTTTCCGGACATGGCGTAGGCGCGCTGGTGGTCAAAATGGGCATCCGGTTCACGGAGCTCAGTGCCGAGCGCACCGTGGCAACCATGCCTGTGGAAGGAAACACCCAGGTGGCGGGGATCCTGCACGGCGGGGCACATGTGGTCCTCGCCGAAACGCTGGGATCATTCGCGGCATCCCTCCACGCCGGCAAGGGACGCCACGCCGTGGGCATCGAAGTCGGCGCAACCCATCACCGGTCCATCGCAGGCGGGACCGTCACGGGCACCTGCACGGCGATCCACCTGGGCGGAACACTGGCAACGCACGAGATCGTTATCACCGACGAGAAGGGCCGCAGGCTCTCAACGGCCCGGATCACCAACATGATCCGCGACAACCGGCACTGAACGGGCAGACGCGCCCCCGGCGAGGAAGCTAGGAAGACTTTGCCGGCAGGCGGTAATGCAACTCGGCTGCCGCACCGCCAAGGATGCGTGACGAGACCAACTCAAGTGGCGCCGTCGGGCCCTTCAGCGGCAGCAGCCGCTTTCCGGCGCCGAGCACGACGGGGATGATGGTGACGATCATTTCGTCCAGAAGTCCGGCGTTGGCGAATTGGGCCACGAGGTCGCCTCCGCCCACCAGCCACACGTTCTTGTCTCCGGCGTCCGCCAGGAGGTCCGGTGCGAACTCGCGGACATCGCCGCGGACAAACGTGATGTTGGAGCCTGCCGGCGCTGAATACTCATGATGGGTGAAGACCCAGCAGGGCGTGTCAGGATAAGGCCACTTCCCGGGCTCGTGTTCCATGAGCCAGCGGTACGTTTCACCACCCATGGCGATGCACCCGACTCCTTCGAAGAAGGACTCGTAGCTGCCGCTGACGCCTTCCACACGGTCGAACTGAAGGAGCCAACCGAGATCGTCGTCCGGCGAAGCGATGAACCCGTCCACGGTGGACGCAACGTAGTACTGGAAGATCGACATGGCCCCACCCTAGCCAATCGCCTCACCCCAGCCAATCGCGGCCCGCATTCAGTCGGCAGCCGGGTTCCCGTACTCTACCCGGACGCTGCCGTCGTCCCGGAGGACAACCACGCGCCCTTGGGACAGGGTCCACCCATCATTCAGCAGGAAGATCCTGCCGCCGCTGACCACCAACAGCCTCAGGCCCGAATAACGGTAGAGCGGCTCGGCCTCCGTGCCTGCCGAATCCTCGCGGACGTTGGGGACGGTCACGGCCAAACGTTCCTTGCTGTAGACCACTGCCGACGGCAACAGGTTGGAGCGTTCCTGGTAGTCGAGGGCCGCGCCCCGGCCCAAAGCCTGAGCGTAGTCTGACGTGCCCCAGAACAGCAGCAGCGTAACGAGCACGAAAACGAGCCCCCTTTCGAGGGCCCGCGGGCCTGTTTCGGGCGAGGAGTTTTCCGAAGCCAACGCCCGCCGCCGGACGCTCAGGCCCCACGCCCCCACCACGAGTCCCGCGGCGATAAGAAAAGGAACGTAAAGCAGGACCCGCTCGGGTTGGGTCGCCACGACAACCCACATCGCTGCGGCGTAGGTGAACCCAAGGACGGCAACTGCGATGGCACTCCGCCGCAGGACCTTCCGGTACCGGGCGGCGGCCAGCAGCCGCGAAACGGCCCGGTCCAGCATCAGCCAGAGCAGCCCGATCACCACGAGCCACGCCAGGGGCTGGAAAAGCGACTGGATGCTCCGCAGGATGAAGTCCTGCACTGTGTACCCGAACAGGCTCACGTCCAGGCCCATCGCCTTCGCCTGCGCGTCCGTTCTGGCCCAGCCAAAATAGACCAACAAGGCGGTAGCCACGGTCAGGGGCGGCCCGATGACCGAGAGGACTTCCAAGGTCCGCTTCCAGCGCAGATTCCGTTCGTCGGCTTCTTGTGGAGTGCTCACGGGGCAACAGTGGGTGAAGGGGCGGCCGACGATTGGCTGGGGGTGGGACTGCCTGCAGTTGGTTCAGCGCCCGGCACGGTCAAGGTGGGACTCGGCGAACTTCCCGGGCCTGGGGTGTCGTCGTAGAAGAAGGTTACGGTGCCGCTGATGTCCACCGTGTCCGTGATGGAAATCCGCACTTCCTTGCGTCCATCCGATGGTGGCATCCGCAGGTACATCGTCTCGTAGTCGCCCCCGCCGGACACGATCTCGGGAAACGCCGGAACACCGTCGAACAGGATGTTCTCCACCCGAACGTAGTAGCCGTCCAGGCGGACGATGGTTCCTCCGGCGGACGGGCCGGAAGCACGGGCCGTGCCCGGGACGGGCCTGAGGTTTTCGTCGACGACAGTGAGTCCGCTCAAGTGGCGCGGGCAGGCTTCGCCTGGACCGGTGACCGCCTTGAGCGGCACGCCGGGAGTACTCCGGTGCTGGGCAATCAAGGAAGCGGAGGTGGCAGCGACGGTGAACTCCAGGCACTGGGTCTGCGGAACCCGCGGAGTCGCGGCCACGGCATTGGCGGCCCGTTGCCAATCCTGCTGGGTGCCGGTTTGCAGTGCTTTGCAGACGGCGGCCCCGGCTACCCAGACGGCTGCATCCTCAGCGCCTTCCAGGCTTTCGGCCAGGGCGTCGCATTGGAACTGCTGGAGCAGGAGGTAGCGCTGCCCGGACGTGGGGTCGTTGGGGCCAACCGGTCCGATGGGCACCCATCTGACCACCGGAGCCTCCGCCTGCGGTGCCGCCGGTCCCGCGGGGCCAGGAGGCTGCACAGCTGTCGGCTCGACGGCGGTCGGCTGCCCTTGCGTTGGTGCGGCAGTGGCCGCTGGCGCAGGGTCGGGCGAAGGACTGTCCGGCGGGGAAGCCGGCGGAAGGCAGGCAGAGAGTCCCAGCATCAGGACCGGGGCCAGTACCAGTCCGATGCGGTGGCTTCGGGATTGGCATGGCATGACAGCCCCACATCTGCCGGATCGATCACGCAGTGGTGTAACTACACTGCTGATTATTCTCCCGAATGGACTTTGCTGCCAGAGAGGGTGCTACTTTCCGAAGTACGGCACGATCAGGTAGATGCCGAATAAAACCGCCAGGCCACAGAAGCCAAAGCAGATGTAGGCAAGGGAACGAATGAGCGAGGGCGACTTCTGGCCCGCGTCGCCGGCGATGGCCGTAAGCCGCACGCCCAGGGAGTAGAGAACAACAAGGGTCACAGCAGCTACGAGAGTGACTCCGCCAACCTGCAGCAATTCCAACCACTTCATCGCTGTACATCCTCGTTCCTGGCGGACTTGCTTGACTTCTTTTTCTTGCGGAAGCGCACGGCATGGCCTGCCTCTTCGACTTCCACGGCATTGTGGTGGCCCACGTGGGATTTTCGGGAAGCGAAGAACATCGCGAGGATGGCGGCGGTGCCGACTACTGCCGCGATGACTACGCCAACTACTCCGGTGTTGACGAGCAAGGCGGTCAAGGCGCCCACAACGGCGGATGCCGGAAGGGTGAAGAGCCAGCCAAGGGCGATCTTGCCCGCTGTACCCCAGCGGACGGATGTGCCTTTACGGCCCAGGCCCGAGCCGATGACCGATCCCGATGCGACCTGCGTGGTGGAGAGGGCGAAGCCAAGGTGTGACGACGCCAGGATAGCCGTGGCTGTGCTGGTCTCGGCGGAGAAGCCCTGGGCAGGCTTGACTTCCGTCAGGCCGGAGCCCATGGTCCGGATGATGCGCCAACCACCGGCATACGTGCCGATTGCGATGGCGAACGCGCAGGCGGCGACCACCCAGAACTGCGGACCGGAGCCAGGAGCCTGGGTGCCCCCGGCAATGAGTACCAGGGTGATAATGCCCATGGTCTTCTGCGCGTCATTGGTGCCGTGCGCGAGGGCCACCAAACTGGAGGTGAAGATCTGGCCCGTGCGGAAGCCGCCGCGTTTCTGCGTCAGTTTGTCGCCGGTTTCGGGGTCGTGCCGGGAAGTCAGGGCATAGGCAAGGCGGGTACACAGATAGGCCACCAAGCCTGCGATCAGCGGGGCGAAGATTGCCGGCAGGATGACTTTCTGCAGCACCGTCTCGAAATTGATCGAGTGGAGGCCGATGCCCACCACAGCAGCGCCGATGAGGCCGCCGAACAGTGCATGCGAGGAACTGGATGGAAGGCCCTTGAGCCAGGTGATCATGTTCCAAAGGACTGCGCCCATCAGGCCGGCGAAGATGATGTCCGGCGTGATGTGGATGCCCTCGGATCCTTCCCTGATGAGCCCTCCGGAAATGGTCTTGGCCACTTCCGTGGAGAGGAAGGCGCCCACGAGATTGAGGACAGCGGCCAAGGCGACTGCCGTCTTGGGCTTGATCGCCCCCGTGGCAATAGGCGTGGCCATTGCGTTGGCTGTGTCGTGAAACCCGTTGGTGAAGTCAAAGAAGAGGGCCAACGCTATGACAAGCGCGACCATGAAGGTGATATCCACCTGTTGCCCAATCTGCAGAGTCGACGTTCAGCAGTTCCACTTCCCCATGCCTGCCATGCACAGCATAGTTCAGCGACTGTTCATTTACAGTTCAGCTGACTGCGCTTGCCGAATTCATTCTGGCGGGCTTGAAACCTTAAGAATCCTACGTGCCAAGCACCGAGCGGACAAACGTACCGGGGCGCTTTGTCACCCCAGGAAGGCCCTGACAGCTGCGAGATCGCTGCGGGACAACCCCTTGCGCGGATCGGGTGAGATGCAAAGCACACGATCCTGCTGGTACTCCGCCCAGGACCGGGCGTCCGATTCCCACCCGAGTTGGTCGTCCACCCAAACAAAGCGCTCCCCGCCTGTGGCGGCAAGGTCCTTCTGCAGGGCACCGAGCTTCCACCATTCAGGTCCTTCATCCCACCCTTGGCTGGAAAGGACGGGCCAGTCCTGTCCGCGGAGGCCTATCGCCGGGCAAAGGTATTCGGGAGCCAATCGCTCCCACGTGGTGAGCCATACGAAGCGGGCCGCCGGATGCCCTGCGAGCTCGTTGAGTTCCGCCACAGCCTCCGGCGCAAAAGCGACGTCAACGATTCCGGCATCGGCGATCTTCCACTCGCCGCCCCAATCCGTGGCGCCTTGCGGGCCGAACGGGTTCACCACGCCGTCGACATCCAAGTAAACGGACACCGGCACGATGGATGGCATCACCGCTTCCCCTTTCCCCTGAGGTTCACGTTCAGCCTACGGCACAGCGAGCACACACCGGCTGGAATGCCCGGCCCGGTTGTTGGCTGCATTCATCGCGGATTGAATCATTCTCTTGACGTGCGTCATGGAAGTGATAATCTCGGTTGTATGGAGAAGCCCCGCATCCAGCCGCCCCGCAACGAAGCGCCCCAGAGCCACTCACCCCAAAGCGTCCGCCACATCGAGGAAGGCGTCCGCACTGATTTTCGCCACGCCATGTCCTACGGCGGGTACTTGGACCTCGACAGGCTATTGAGCTCGCAGCATCCTTTAAGCGAACCCGAGCACCATGACGAGCTCCTCTTCATCATCCAGCACCAGACCAGCGAGCTGTGGCTCAAACTGGTGCTGCATGAGCTGCTGGAGGCGCGCAGGCTCTTCGACGCCGACAACCTCGGCAAGGCACTCAAGTGCATCGCCCGGGTCAAGGCGATCCAGCGCACGATGACCGAGCAATGGTCCGTCCTCGGCACGTTGACTCCGCGCGAGTATGCCCAGTTCCGCGGCTTCCTGGGCAGCTCATCAGGCTTCCAGTCCTACCAATACCGGGCGGTCGAATTCCTCCTGGGCAACAAGAACCGCGGCATGCTGCGGGTCTTCGAAAGCGATCCCCAGGCCCATGAGTTGCTGAGCACACTCCTGACCGAACCCACGCTTTACGACGCCTTCCTTGGGGTGCTCACCCGCGCCGGTTACGACATTCCGGTCGATATCCGCGAACGCGACACCAGTGAACCGTGGACGTTCCGGCAGGACCTTGTCCCCGTGTTCCAGCAGATCTACGAATCGGACGAGACCCCGTGGGGACTGTATGAGGCCTGCGAGGACCTGGTGGACGTCGAAGACAACTTCCAGGCCTGGCGTTTCCGCCACCTGCGCACCGTTCAACGGACCATCGGGTTCAAGGTCGGCACCGGCGGCTCTTCGGGCGTGGATTTCCTCAAGCGTGCCCTGGATCTGACGTTCTTCCCCGAGCTCTACGCTGTCCGCACCGAAATCGGCAACTAAGCCCCCCCATTCGCCTACTACTTCCCAGGAGACGCCATGACCACCGCCCAGCAAACCCAGCGGCCAACGGCGGCCGAGCTGGACGCCGCAGATCCACTCGCCGCCCAGCGTGATGCTTTCTTTGCGCCCGACGCCGGACAACTCACCTCCTATCTCGACGGCAACTCGCTCGGACGCCCCCTCAAGGCGACGGCCGCGAACCTCCAGTCCTTCGTCCATGACGCCTGGGGAAGCCGGCTGATCCGAGGTTGGGACGAGCAGTGGATGGACGAACCCACCCGCGTGGGCGATCGTATTGGTGAAGTCACCTTGGGGGCAGCCGCCGGGCAGGTCACCGTGGGTGATTCGACGTCCGTGATGCTTTACAAGCTAATCCGCGCCGCAGTCGATGCCCGGCCCGGACGGAACGAAATCATCATCGACCGTGACAACTTCCCGACGGACCGCTTCATCATTGAGGGGATTGCCAAAGAACGGGGGGCGAGCATCGTATGGATTGCAGCCAACCCCGCGAGCGGCGTGCGCGCCGCCGATTTGGACGGGCTGCTGGGCGAGCAGACCGCCGTCGTAGTTCTCAGCCACGTGGCGTACCGCTCGGGGTTCCTGGCGGACGCAAAGGCAATCACGGATAAGGTCCACGAGGCCGGCGCCCTGATGCTGTGGGATCTATGCCATTCCGTGGGCTCCGTACCCCTTGAACTGGACGCGTGGGGTGTGGATCTCGCGGTCGGGTGCACGTATAAATACCTCAACGGCGGTCCGGGTTCCCCTGCGTTTGCCTACGTGAACGCCTCTCAACAGGACAGCCTGCAGCAACCTATCTGGGGCTGGATGGGTGCGGACAACCCGTTTGGCATGACGGATTCCTACCGGCCCGCCGAGGGTATCCGCCGCTTCATCACGGGGACACCACCCGTCCTGGCCATGCAACCGATCAAGGACATGGTGGAACTCATCGCCTCCGTAGGCATGGACGCCGTCCGGGAAAAGTCCATCAAGCTCACCGAATACGCCATCGCCCTGTCCGATGAGTTCCTGGTGCCGCTTGGCGTTACTATCGTTAGCCCCCGTGACGCCGTCGAACGCGGCTCGCATGTCACCGTGGACCACCCGCTCTTCAAGGACGTTACTGCCAAGCTGTGGGAGAAAGGCGTCATCCCGGACTTCCGCCCTCCGCATGGGCTCCGCATCGGTTTGTCACCGCTCAGCACGAGCTTCGCCGAGGTTGAGCTGGGACTTACGGCCATCCGCGATGCCCTCACCGAACTCCTGTGAGCGCCGTACTCGATGACATGGACTCCCGGCCCGGGAGTACAACGTCATTGTTGCGAACAGTCATCGGCCTGTATTTGCGCGATGCGGGAGGCTGGATGTCAACCAAGGACATTGTGGGCCTCATGGAAGCACTGGGCACATCAGGTACGGTGACCCGCACCGCCTTGGGCCGCCTGCGGAAGAAGGACGTCGTGCGCCAGGAGGCGCCGGACGGCATCCCTGGTTTCACGCTGACTGACGGTGCAGCGGCCATGCTGGCCCGCGGTGACCGCCGGATCTTCACCCCCCGCACCATGTCCGAATCGGATCCGTGGTGCCTCGTGTCCTTCTCGATCCCCGAGACGGAGCGGGAGAAGCGGCATCAGCTGCGGCGGCGGCTCCATTGGATCGGTTGCGGAACCGTTGCTGCCGGACTATGGATTTGCCCTGATACGCTTCGGGGCGAAGTGGAAGAGATCCTGACGGACCTGGAGCTACGGGATATGGCCACGATCTTCGTGACGCAAACGCCCTTGGTGGGCGGGAACCTGCAGGATGCTGCCGCAAAGTGGTGGGACCTTGATGCCGTCGCAGGCCTCCATAGGGACTTCGTTCGCGAGCACGGCGCGGCGGTGGCCCCCGGGTCCGCCGCAGTGGAAGCGACTGCCGAAGCATTCTCCATCTACGTCCAGTGCATCGACCGTTGGCGGATCATCCCCTACCTTGACCCCGGCTTGCCGGCCGCTTTCCTGCCCGAAGACTGGCCGGGTGCCGAGGGCGCCGCATTGTTCAACCAGGTTCTCCACCGCTATGCGGAACCCAGCGCAGAGTATGTGCGCGCCATGCTTGGCGTCACGGTTTCCTGACTGATTGGCTCTGGTGGTCCTGGTTGCTTTTCACCCGGGACACGAAGCGGAACCGGTCTCCCCGGAACGTGCTGCGGGTCCATTCCACGGGTTTACCCGCCGCGTCCCGTGCCAAGCGCTGGACCACCAGCAGCGGAGCTCCCATCTCGATGCCGAGGAGCCGAACATCCCCGGGTCCCGCCAGCGCGGTCTCCACGGTGTCTTCGACATCTGAAATGCGGATGCCGTAGACATCGGCCAGGACGGCATACAGCGAGCCCGCTTTGGCAAGGTTCGCCTTGAAACGCGGGAGCTTCCCGGGCAGGTAGGCGACCTCGTGCGCCAGCGGCTCCCCCTCAATCAACCGGATGCGCTCCAGCCGGGTGGCGGGGTCCCCCTGGTCCAGCCCGAGGTTAGCAGCGACTTGGGCGTCGGCTTTCACCACTACAAGGGCGAGGAGCTTCGAATCGGGACGCAGACCCTGGTTCCTTGCGTCATCCGAAAATGAGGTGAGCTGCCGGACATGCGTCATCTTGGGCGGCGCCACAAAGGTGCCGTGGCCTTGGATCCTGCCCAGCCGTCCTTCAGCCACCAGTTCGCTGATCGCTTGGCGAACCGTTGTCCGTGACGTGCTGTATTCCTCCGCGAGGGCTCGTTCCGTGGGGATGAGCGTGCCAGGCTGCATTCCGGCAATGAGCTTGAGTACCTCGGTTTTGAGGACGTAGTACTTGGGGGTCGACGGCAGGGCATCTGTGGACATATTGGACATCCTACTTGTAGACAGCAGGATTGGTCTATGCCAATCTTGGGTGTGTTCGCCGAGACGAAAGGATCGCCCATGGCACATACACAAGCGTATTGGGACACCATCCAAGAGGTTCGGCCGTGAAGCCGGCCGTGCTCGGCCTGCACATCGGCGGCTCCAAGACCCACGCAGTCAGATCTGACGGCGGACCCGAGGAAAGCGGACAGCCTGCCGACGCCGGGATCACCGAGGCCAGCGCCAACCTGTCCTCCGTGGGACACCGGGGAGCCGACGCCGTGCTGCGGCGTATCGCAACTAAAGTCGGCAGCGGCATTGACGCCGTGTGCGCTGGAGCAGCAGGCGCTGACACTCCCGCCAGCAGGGCGGTACTGACCGCGCTCCTGAGCGAGCACTTTCCCGGTGCCCTGATCGATGTCGTCCATGACACGCGGATCGTCCTCGCCGCTGCGGATCTCGACGCCGGAGCGGTCCTTGTTGCCGGGACCGGTTCCGTGGCATGGGGCAGGAACAGTGACGGGCAGGAAGCGCGCAGCGGCGGCTATGGCTACCTGCTGGGCGACGAAGGCGGGGGCTACTCGGTAGTCCGCGACGCCGTCCGTGAAGCTTTGCGCGAATACTATGCCGGACTCGAACCTGGCCCCCTGGTCCAAGCCGTCATGGCGGCAACGGCGAGCGCAGACGCCCTGCAGCTCATGGACCAGTTCTATGGCAGGCCTGAACCGGACCACTGGGCGGGGCTTGCCCCGCTGGTGCTTCGGTTTGCCGTGGATGGTGATCCGGCGGCGTTGCGAATCCAGGCGGAGGCAGCCCATTCCCTGGCGTCCTTGGCCCGGCAGGTGCTGGGCGAACTTGGCCTCGAACTGCCGCTGGTGATGGCAGGTGGCCTTCTGGTCAATCAGCCGCAACTGGCCGACGCCGTTGCCCGGAAGGTCGCGCTTGAAGACCCGTCGTCCATCCGCATTCTTGGGCATCCCCCGGTCCATGGTGCCGTGAAACTCGCCCACCAACTGATCCAGTCCTAACCCCAGGGGATGTCACCCCATTCAACGACAGACAGGAACCATGACCATCACTCCCACCTCCCCAGAGATTTCGCAACCGGTCTCCGGTTTCAGGATGGCCGACGAGATCGGCCAGCAGCCCGAGGTGCTCGCGGGCCTGCTGGATTTCGGCCACCGGCAGTTCGTGGCCATGGCAGAGGTCATCAGGAAGGCTTCCCCCCGGTTCGTCCTCCTCGCAGCACGGGGCACTAGTGACCATGCAGCGCTGTACGCGAAGTACCTCATCGAAATCAGCCTTGGCCTCCCGGTTGGGCTCGCATCGCCGTCGACCCTGACCGCCTACGGCGCAACGCCCCGGTTGGATGGTGTGCTGTGGTTGGCGGTGAGTCAGTCCGGGGGCTCGCCGGATCTGGTGGAGTCGACGGCGGCCGCCCGCCGGCTGGGTGCCCTCACTGTTGCCGTAACGAATTCGCCCGCTTCGCCGCTGGCCATCAGTGCAGAACATCACGTGGATATTTTGGCCGGCAGTGAAAAGGCTGTCGCTGCCACGAAGAGCTACACCGCGCAGTTGCTTGCGTTGTGGCTGTTGATTGACGCGTGGCGTGGTGGCTCGGGCGCGGCGGCCGCGGGGTTGCCGGATCTGGCTGCCCGGGTCCTTGCTGACAGGTCCGTGGAGGATGTTGCGGGAAGTTACCGTTTCGCCGACCGCATCATCACCACGGCCAGGGGGTATTCGTACCCAACGGCGCGCGAGGGCGCGCTTAAGCTCATGGAGACGTCATATTTGCCTGCCCAGGCGTTTTCCGGGGCAGACCTCCTGCACGGGCCGTTCGCGATGATCGATGCGCAGCATCCGGTGATTGCGGTTGTTCCCGAAGGCGTTGGTGGCGTAGCCATGCGCCCCGTTTTGGACCGGCTTGCGGAGCGGGGAGCCCATGTGTGCGTGGTGGGCGACCCCGCGGCCGCCCTGCCTGGTGGCCCGGTTCTGCCATTGCCGAACGGCGTGGCTGAAGAGGTCTCCCCCATTCTTCAGATCCTGCCCCTCCAACGGCTGGCTCTGCAGTTGGCCGTGGAGCGTGGTAACGATCCCGACGCTCCACGCGGACTGCTGAAGGTCACCGAAACCTGGTAATCCCGCCGTCGCGGGTTGGGTGCGCGGGATCATCCGTCCGCATCCAACCACGCGACGGATGATCCACGCAGGCAACCGGAGTAGTCTGGATTCATGCCTTGCACGTGCGGTGGTTGGTCATAATGTCGCGGGCCAGGCAGCGGTGGCTGCCAGCTCTCTTGATCCCCCTTGCGCTCGCCCTTGCGGCACTGGTTGGTACTGTCCAAGCCGGCGCTACGGTTTCCTTGCCGCCCAAGTCAGCCGAAGAGATCCTTGCCATGATCGCCCGCACCGAAGTGCGTGCACTGTCCGGCACGGTGCAGCAGACTGCGGAGTTGGGGCTTCCGGAAGCACCCAGCCCCGGTCCCGGAATTACACCCGGAAGCGGGACCGCGCTTGAGTTCCTGACGGGATCGCACACGGCACGCGTGTATGTGGATGCCCCGTCCAAGGCGAGGCTGCAGATTCTAGACCGTATGGCCGAGCGGGACTTCATCATCAACGGCTCCGACGCCTGGTTCTACAATTCCGCAGACAACAGCGCCACCCACGTCACTTTGCCTCGTCCCACCATGGAGGACCTGGAGGCTGCGCCGTCCAAGCCGGTACGTCCCGGGCTGCCGACGCCGGAAGCCATGGCAGGCCGCTTCCTTGAGGCGATCGATTCCTCCACCGAGGTGACGGTGGGCGCGGCTTCCATGGTGGCAGGTCGCACTGCCTACCGGTTGCACCTTGACCCGCGCAGTACGGAAACCCTGGTTGATTCGGTGTCCATCGACGTCGATTCGGAAACCGGTTTGCCGCTGGGCGTGGAGATCCGTGCGAACGGGCAGGCGGAACCCGCTTATGCTCTTGCTTACACGGAACTGAATCTCTCCGCCCCTAACGCTGAGTTGTTTGAGTTCACTCCCCCACCGGGGGCCAGCGTCACCGAAAAGACACTCCCGGCGAAGCCACTTCCGCCCGCCATGCCCATGCCGGAAGCGGACGCCCCTGCCCCACCAATGTTTTCCCACGGCCCTTCCTTTACGGGCAAGGCCTGGGACGCGATCATTGCGTTGCCGGCTGGATCGGCTCCGCCTGAATTGACGTCCAATCCCCAACTCGCCCAAGCCTTCCAACCGGCGGACGGTGGCCGGGCGATGACGACGTCGCTGCTCAGCATCCTGATTCTCGACGACGGCCGCGTCTACGCCGGCATGGTTCCTTTGGACCGACTTGAGTCAGCCGCTGCCGCCGGGTGAGGGGCCGTCCGGGGCAGCTGCGCAGGGCGGTGCCACGGATACGCTTGCCATTGAGACCCGCGGGCTGGTGAAGCGGTTCGGCCACCGATCCGCCGTGGACAGCATTGACCTCTCGGTGCCGCGGGGCGCCGTCTTCGGATTCCTGGGTCCCAATGGATCCGGGAAGACCACAACCATCCGCGTGTTGTTGGGACTGGCGTCGGCGAACAGCGGGGAGATCAAGGTCCTGGGCAGGGAGATGCCGCGACAACTTGCCTCCGTCTTGCCCGATGTCGGGGCGTTGGTCGAAGGACCGGGGTTTTATCCGTTCCTCTCCGGAGCGGCCAACCTGATGCGGCTGGATTCCGCGGACAGGCATGCAGCCTCGTCGACACGGCGCCGGCGGGTGGATGCAGCTTTGGACCGTGTGGGCCTGACTCATGCTGCCGGGAAGAAGGTGCGGGCGTACTCGTTGGGGATGAAGCAGAGGCTCGGTCTGGCCAACGCCCTGCTCAGGCCCCGCGAACTGTTGGTACTCGACGAACCCACCAACGGTTTGGACCCCCAGGGCACCCGGGAAGTCCGCGCTTTGGTCCGTTCCCTGGCTGCCGGCGGCACCACCGTATTCGTGTCGAGCCACCTGCTGGCCGAGGTGGAACAAATGTGCACGCATGTGGGCGTCATGAGTGCCGGACGGCTGGTGGCCCAAGGTCCCTTGGACGAATTGCGGTCTGCCGGACAGGCGCACGTTCTGGTCAGAACGCCCGACGTCGACCGTGCGGCCAGGGTCCTGACCCGCCTTGGTCTGGTCCCCGGCGAAGCACCGGGAGCCACCGCGGGGCGCGGCCGCGCACCAGGTCAGGAAACCGGTGCACTGCTGGGGACCGGGCTCGACGGCGTGGAACCGGAAGCCATTGTGGCCGCCTTGGTCGCCGACGGCGTGCGTGTGCGGGGGTTCTCCGTGGAGAACGCAAGCCTGGAGGATCGCTTCGTGTCCTTGACCGGAGAGGGGTTCGACGTTGTCGGCTGAAGCTGTTCGCGCCCGTCCCGGAGTTGGCTGGGCCCTGTTGGGATCGGAACTCTCCGTGCTCTTCCGGAGGCTGCGCACCTGGGCAATGCTGCTGGCCCTGGCAGCTGTACCGCTGTTGATTGCCCTTGCCGTCAAACTTTCAGCGCGGCCGGTGACGCCAGGCCGCGGTCCGCTGTTTTTGGACCGCATCACGCAGAACGGCCTGTTCGTGGCGGTGACAGCGATGGTGGTTTGTGTTCCCCTCTTCCTTCCCCTGACCATCGGGGTGGTCGCCGGGGACACCCTGGCCGGTGAAGCGAACCTCGGCACCCTAAGGTACCTCCTGCTGGCCCCGGCCGGCCGGATCCGCCTGCTCATGGTCAAGTATGCAGGGGCCATGGCCTTCTGCTGCGCCGCGACGGCAACCGTCGCAGCGTCAGGTGCCCTTGCCGGCGTCGTCTTCTTTCCCGTCGGTCCTGTGACGCTGCTGTCCGGTGACACGATAGGGGTGGGAGAGTCCATCCTGAGATCACTCCTGATTGCTGCGTACATCACGGTTTCCCTCCTGGGCCTGTCCGCGATCGGCCTGCTCATCTCCACCTTTACTGACGTGCCCGTAGGCGCCATGGCGGCCACCATCGTCCTCTCGGTGGTATCGCAAGTGCTGGACAACCTTCCCCAACTTGAATGGCTGCACCCGTGGCTGTTCAGCCACCACTGGCTTGGCTTCGCGGACCTGCTGAGGCAACCCGTATCGTGGACGTCGTTCGGGGACAACGCCATCCTCCAGGCCGGCTACATCGCAGTCTGCGGTGCCTTGGCCTACGCCAAGTTCTCCAACAAGGACGTCCTGTCCTAGCTTTGGCGTAGGCTCGTCACATGGCCAGATTCTTTGACGTCCACCCCGAAGACCCCCAACCGCGCGCCATCGGCCAAGTGGTAAACATGCTGCAGGACGGCGGATTGATCGCCTACCCCACAGACTCCTGCTACGCATTGGGTGCCCAGCTTGGAAACAGGGAGGCCCTGGATCGCATCAGGACCATCCGGCAACTGGACGACAAACACCACTTCACGTTGGTTTGCAAGGACTTTGCCCAAATGGGACAGTTCGTCATGATCGACAACGACGTCTTCAGGAGCATCAAGGCCGTCACTCCGGGGAGCTACACTTTCATCCTTCCCGCCACCCGCGACGTACCCAAACGCCTGCTCCACCCCAAGAAAAAGACCGTAGGCGTGCGTATTCCGGACCACAAAGTGGTCCAGGCGCTCCTGGCGGAACTGGGCGAGCCACTCCTTTCCAGCACACTGTTGCTTCCGGACCAGGATGAGCCGCTGACACAGGGATGGGAAATCAAGGAACGGCTGGATCATGAGGTTGATGCCGTCATCGATTCCGGCGACACCGGTTCTGAACCAACCACCGTGATCGACTTCTCCAGCGGCAGCGCCGAAGTCGTCCGGCGGGGAACAGGTGACCCTTCGCGCTTCGAGTAGGCGCGCCGACGGCACCTCAGCGGAACTGGAAACGGCAACTTCCGTTCAAGGCAACCTGTGCGAGCCCCGTGATCTCAAGGGCGATTGCTGAAGGTCGCGTCGACAACGGCGCCGGCGGAGAGGCGACGGCGATGGTCAGTTGGCGATTGCCGTCGGCGCTGCTCATCGAGATGAGGGCGCCACCCGGCATGTCCGCAGCATGGCCGTAGTACGAGCCATTGGTGCACCTGTCGTGCCAGTGGTCCAGACCCAGACCGTACTCGGCAAAAACCGGGCCTTTCAGCTCCACCAGGCCCGCTTGCGAGAGCAATTTGCCTCCCAACAGCGAGGCATAGAAGGTAGAGACATCCGCCGCGCTGGCGATGATGCCCACGCCTCCGGACGGCAAGGAACCGGTGACATCCACAGTGTTACCGTCCACGACGGCGTAGCCGTGGACCAGGTTCGCCGGAGCCGGGCCACCTTCCGGCATCACCAAGGAACGCAGGTTCAGGGGTTCCACGATGTCCGTCCGCAGTACATCTGCAAGCGGAAACCCCCGTGTCCGCTCCAACAGGATCCGGAGGATGTCATCGTCGGACAGCCCGCCACCCGAGGTGCCAGGTGCCCGGCCCAGCACCTGCCGGACGGTGAGCGGGGCTTGCGCAGGGACCCCGGCTTCCGGAACGTAGATGGCAACGGGATCATCAAGGCGCACCCTGCCCGCATCGACGAGCTTCAACACGGAAACAGCCACCATGGTCCGGGCAAGCCCACCAAGGCGCACAACGTCGTCGGCCTGGACCCGAACCCGCCCGTCCAGGCTCCGCGCTCCGGCCGCGTGGCTCCAGGACTGCCGGCCGGCCCTCGCTTCGATAAGTACCGACGGCGCGCCCTGTTGGATCATCTCCCGGCTGAACAGCTCAAGGCTCGCCTGCAGTTCACGGAAGGCAGCCGTCGTCGTCCCGGTCGCAGAGGGCGTGGGCGCCGCAGGGGGCGTTGACTCCGCCGGAGGATCCGCCGTCGGACGTTTCGTCGCTGGTGGTGGGGCCACCGTGGTCGGCGATGACGGGCCGGGCGATGGCTCCCCCGTGCAAGCGGTCAACCCCGTGGAGCCACAGAAGAGCACTCCGCAAGCGATAGCCGCGGCCACCAAACCTCCGGGCGAACCTCGCTGCACACGGGCTCCCCGGTTACTCCTCGGGGTTCCGGGCCCGGCTGGGCTGCACCCGCATGGGCTCGCCCGGCATCTTGGGGAACTCCGGAGGGAACGGCATCTCGCCCTGGCCATTCTTGACGTCCCGCTCCCACCACTGCAGCAGGACATCGATGTCCCCCGGCTTGTCGTGCATGGTTGCCCAGGGATCACCGATCGTCTTCAAGCGATCAGGGACAGTCTTGATGGTGTACTTCGCGGGGTCCGCGTTCTCCAACTCATCCCATGTCAACGGGCAGGACACCTGCGCCCGGGAAACTGCCCGCGGGCTGTAGGCACCGGCAATGGTCCGGTCCCGGTTGGCCTGGTTGAAGTCCACGAAGATCCTGGTACCCCGTTCCTCCTTCCACCAGGCCGTCGTGACCTTCTCCGGCATCCGGCGCTCCAGCTCCCGGCCCGCTGCAATGACGGCGTGCCGCACTTGAAGGAACTCATGCTTGGGGTGGATGGGAGCGTAGACGTGGAGGCCCCGGTTGCCGGACGTTTTGATGAAGGCCGTCAGCCCGGCCTCGTCCAGCACGGAGCGCAGCTCCAGTGCGGCCGGTATGGCGTCGTCGAAGTCCGTTCCGGGCTGGGGGTCCAGGTCGATGCGCAGTTGGTCGGGGTTGTCGGGATCGTTCGCCCGGGACGCCCATGGATGGAACACGATGGTGTTCATTTGCGCGGCCCAGACAGCAGCCGCGGGTTCGTCGATCACCAGTTGCGGATGTGAACGCGCGCTCGGGTAGGTGACCGTGACCGAGCGGACGTATTCGGGTGCGCCTTTGGGCGGATTCTTCGAGAAGAACATGTCCCCCTCGATGGTGCCTGAATAGCGTTGGAGGCTCACCGGCCGGTTTCCGTTGGCTGCAACGAAAGCCTCTCCGACGTCCACCAGATAGTTGGCGAGGTCCAGTTTGGTGAGACCGGCATCGGGCCAGACCACGCGGCCGGGGCTCGAGATCCGAACGTCGCGGGGGCCGTCCGGTCCGGGCACGGAGATTGTGGTTGATTCGCTCGCCATGGCCACAAGCTACCCTGTGAAGGCCCTGCGCGTCAGCACCCCCGCCCGATTTTGCAGGGCGTGTTTGCGCAGGGCGTGGCGGCGGCCTGGACATCACTGCACCATGATGGATACATGCCAAACTCTGAAACCGCGCTCACCATTCCCGTCGGAGATACGGAGGTCTCCGCGCTCCTGATCCGTCCGGGGAAGCCAATTGCCACGCTTGCGGTGGCCCATGGAGCCGGCGCCGGAATGGAACACCCCTTCCTGCAGGGCTTCGCCGCTGCCATGGCTGACGAAGGAGTCAGCACGCTACGGTTCAATTTCCCCTACCGGGAGGCAGGGCGGCGTTTCCCGGACCGCCCGCCGGCAGCCATCGCCACGTGGCGCGCTGTGATGGAACGGGCCGCAGAGCTTTCCGCCGGCGAACCATTGTGGGCAGCGGGCAAGTCCTTCGGTGGGCGCATGGCCTCCATGGCAGTCGCCGAGGGAATGCCCGCACATGGCCTCGTGTACCTCGGATACCCCTTGCACGCGCCGGGGAAGCCCGAAAAACTGCGCGACGAACACCTCTACGGTGTAACCGTGCCCATGTTGTTCCTCCAAGGCACCCGTGACACTTTCGCCACGAAGGACCTGTTGGAATCAGTGATTGCGAAGATAGGCCCGACGGCGACACTGCAGTGGCGCGAGGATGCGGACCATTCGTTTGCGGTCAAGGGAGTCAAGCGCAGCGCTGCGGAAGTGGGCGCGTCGTTGGCGCCGGCGGTGGCGCAGTTCCTGCGTGCCAACAGCTAGGGGCTACCTGGGAACGGGTTCGTGGCGCAGGTAGGAACGGCGGAAGCGTCCTGTCCCCGCTGTCAGGGCCCGGAGTTCAATGGCGTAACGCAGGAGTTCCTGGTCCGGCACTTCCGCGCTGATCTCCGTGCCTTCGCCGTTTGCTGCCGCAGTTCCGGTGACGCGGCCCCGCCTGCCCGACAGATCGCTCATCACCGCCCCTACATATTCGTCGGGGACACTGATGACCACGGCGGAGACCGGTTCCAGCAGCTGGATCTTGGCCGTTGCCGCAGCTTCGCGCAGGGCCAGCGCACCAGCGGCCTGGAAGGCGGCGTCGGAGGAATCGACGCTGTGGGTTTTTCCGCCAACCAACGTCACTTTGATGTCCACCACCGGGAACCCTGCGGACACGCCCTTGAGCATCTGCGAACGGACGCCTTTCTCCACGGACGCCACGAACGTTCCGGGGATGACGCCACCCACAATTTTGTCGGCGAAGACGAACCCTTCACCGCGCGGCAGGGGCTCCACTTCGATGTCGCAGATGGCGAACTGCCCGTGTCCGCCGGATTGCTTGACGTGGCGGCCGTGTCCGGCAGCTTTGCCGGCGAAGGTTTCGCGCAGCGGCGTGATCACGTCAACTGTCTGCAGCTTTACCCCCTGGCTGCGCAGCCGGTCCAGCACCACCTCGGCGTGCGCCTCGCCCATGCACCAGAGAATGAGCTGGTGCGTGTCCTGGTTGCGTTCCACCCGGAGGGTAGGATCCGCCGCCGCGATCTTTCCGATGTTCTTTGCCAGGGCGTCCTCATCGCTGCGGGAAGCTCCTTCGATGGCAACAGGCATGAGCGGTTCCGGCATGTTCCACGTCTCGATGAGCAGCGGGGCCTCACGGTCGGAGACAGTGTCTCCCGTTTCGGCGGTGGCCAGCTTGCTGATGGCGCAGATGTCACCGGCGATGCATTGGGGCACGGACTTGAGGCTGGACCCGACGGGCGAATACAGATGGGTGACGCGTTCATCGCTGTCGTGGTCCTCATGTCCCCTGTCAGCCAGTCCCCTCCCGCCAACATGGATGGACAAGTCCTCACGCAGCATCCCCGAAAAGACCCTGACCAGGCACACCCTGCCCAGAAAGGGATCCACCGTGGTGCGCACTACTTCGGCGGCAAGGCGTCCGTCAGGGTCGCACTCAAGCGGCTTCAGGGACGATCCATCGAGCTTCATGGCCGGGGGTGCCACCCGTTCCAGCGGTGAAGGCAGCGCGTCCGTGAGAAGCGACATGAGTTCGGGCAGCCCCAGGCCGGTTTCGGCGGAGGTTGGCATTACGGGAAAGAAGGACCCCCGGGCAACTGCGGTCTCGAGATCCTTCACCAGGTCGCTAAGGGGAAGTTCTTCCCCACCAAGGTAGCGGTCCATGAGTGTTTCGTCTTCGCTCTCCGCGATGATGCCCTCGATCAGCGGACCCCTGGCCTCCTCCACCGCAGATTCCTCCCCGGCAGGTTCGTTGCCTGCATCATGGAGGACCCCGATCAGCCGGTCACCGTGCGGGAGGTACAGCGGAAGGACGGACTCACCGAAGGCTTCCTGGCAGCGTACGACGGCGGCACTGAAGTCCGCGCGCGGATGGTCCAGGCGGCTGACCACCACCGCCCGCGGCATGCGCACTCTCTCGCATTCAGCCCACAGGGCTATGGTGGCGCCATCAATTCCGTCGACGGCGGAAACGACGAAAAGGGCCGCATCGGCGGCCCTTAGTCCTGCACGCAACTCCCCCGTGAAGTCGGTGTACCCGGGGGTGTCAATCAGGTTGACCTTGACGTCGCCCACCATGATGGGTGCCACAGAGAGTGTGACCGACCGTTGTTGATGGATGGCGGAAGGGTCCGAATCGCTGACAGTCGTGCCTTCGGCGATCGACCCCATCCTGGTGATGGCTCCTGTCGCAGCCAACAATGCTTCAACCAGCATCGATTTGCCGGCGCCGGAATGCCCCACAAGCGCTACGTTGCGTATCTTGGCGGGGTCGTTGGCAGCCAGCGACGTGCCGTTGTCGCTTCGGCGGCTTTCGGGTGTGCCGGGTCCAGCCTTGGCAGCCTCGCGTGCGCCCTTCACGGACATGGGCACCTCCTGGGTGTCTTATCCAAGCTCGGAGTTCGACCGATCCACAGGTTCGAACGTGTAAGAGGATTGGACACCCTCAAGTGACCACAGGGCAAGGGTCAGTTGCGCTGAAAAGGCGACCGACCGCCGTCGTACGCGGCAGAAGCGGGTGGCCGATAGGCCGGATGCTGCCGGCTCAGGTGGAAATCATTCCCCACAGCAGCCACAAGGAGGCGACGGTGCAACCAGTGATGACTGCGGTGAATCCGGCAAGCCATGCGTAGGCCGGGAGGCCTGTTGTGCGGCCCAGGATGTATGCGTCAGAGGCAGCAAGCCGGTCCCTGCGCCGGGTATGGACGCCGGCGAGCTTGAGAAGGTCACGCACGGCACCCACTGTGAGGGCAATCCCTAACGCAAGGACCAAGTAGTTGACCAGCGTGGGAGTCGCAAACAGCAGCATGGCCTGGGCGGTCGCGGCACTGATGACGGCCACCAGGATCCCTGTGAGGTTGCGCAGGAAAATCAAGGACAACAGGAGGGTCAGGGCACCGATGGACATGGCGGCGCCGGACCGCCCCGCGGAAACGGCAGCAATGAGGGCACATCCCACGACCGCCGGGGCCGGGTAGCCCCAAAAGCCGGACCACGCGGCGCCGAAGGCACTCCGGCCGCTGCTGACAAGGCGTCCGGAATGGTCAAGCCCGATGCGGAGGCCATGAACGAAGCGGCCCGTCATCAACGCGGCATAAGCGTGGCCCAGTTCATGGACGAACGTGACGTACAGCCCGAACCAACGCCAGGTGACACGCGGGACGCTCAGGACCACGGCGCACGCCACAATGCCCAACAGCGCCGGGAGAGGCACTGCGGTGGTGTGCGTTTCAGTGAAGCCACGGACCACGGAGCCCCACCAGGTTTCCGGCAGCTTGGCAGGATCGATTGCGCTGATTGTCACCGTCGAATACTACGGAAGAAGTCTGGGAGTCAAACCACGCTCGGCTGCAGGCGTGCACGGATGCCCGCAACGAGGATCTCCAAGCCGAAATCGAAGGCTGCTGACCCTCGCCGCTCCGGTGGGCCGGCATGGGTGAGGGCCTGGGTCAGGGCGGGATATCCCTGCGGGGGCGGAGCCCACACAACATCCGGGGCGGCCAGGTCCAAAGCAAAGCCCAGCGCGAAGCTATCGATGGTTGATATCGCCGAGACGACGTCCTGCCCCCGGAAACCCGCACTCTCCAATGCCACCGCGAGGTTTTCGTAGAGGGCGAGTACTTGCGGGTGCTGGACTGTTTGCAACACCATCAGCGGCGCGAGCCTGGGGTGGCGGGCGAAGGCGTCACGGTAACTCCGGACGATGCTCCTGAGCGCGGACTCCCAATCCTGTCCTTCTTCGATTGTGTAGGGGCTTTCGCCGATGATCCGCCCGCGCATGAGCTCAAGGATTTCTTCACGCCCGCTCACATGGTTGTAAATGGACGACTGGCTCACGCCGATCCTCTTGGCCAGTTTGGGAAGGCTGAAGTCCCCGGCTTCATCCACCAGCTCCAAAGCAGCAGTTACCAAGGCGTCGATGGATATGAGGGGAACCAGAGGGCGCGGCATGGGGGTCTCCAATCATGGTGTAGATACGACTCTAACCAGAACTTGGCCGAAAGGTATTGTGCCTCCGATCACAAAGCCCTACTATAAACGAAAGCCTTTCGCTTAACTCGAGGCCCCCCGAAAACTCCCTGCATAAGACCTGAGGACGTTATGTCTGACACCGAAACCCGCCCACCGGCCGCCGACGCCGGCAATGGGCTCAAACGAAATGCCATCGGCACCGGCGGCATCGCCTTCCTGGTGATTTCCGCGGCAGCTCCACTGACCGTCATGGCCGGCGTGGCCCCGGTAGCCATCGGCATCGGGGGCATTGGCGCCCCCATGGGGTACCTCACCGCCGGGATCGTCCTGCTGATCTTCGCCGTCTCGTTCATGGCCATGACCAAGCACGTCAAAGCAGCAGGCGGCTTCTACACCTACATCACTTTGGCCATGGGGAAAACCGTCGGACTCGCAGCGGCCATCCTGGCGATCGTCTCCTACAACTGCCTCCAAATCGGCGTCTACGGCCTCTTCGCAGTCCAAACCCAGGCGATGCTCAGGACGCTTTTCGGCTGGGACGTGCCTTGGCCCGCCGTCGCACTGTCCGCAATCGCCGCAGTATGGCTCCTGGGATATCGCGGCATCGACGTCGGTGCCAAAGTCCTTGGCGTGCTGCTGATTGCCGAGACGGCCATCCTGGCCATCATGGGAGCCGGTATCCTGGCCCGCGGCGGCGCCACGAGCATCAGCTTTGCTTCCTTCGCGCCGCAACATGCGTTCACCCCCGGCGTCCTGGCTATCCTGGCCATCTGCTTCGCAGCGTTCATGGGCTTCGAATCCACGGTTCTCTACCGGCGGGAAGCCCGCAATCCGGACAAGTCCGTCCCGCGGGCAACGTACATCGCCGTGGGCTTTATGTCCGTGTTCTACGCCTTCATAGTGTGGACCGTGATCCAGGCCTTCGGGGAGGGCGACGTCATGGCGGCCGCCGGCGAACTCGCCGACGGCATGTTCTTCGCCACGATCAACCACTACGTGGGTCCCTGGGCCGAAGTCGTCATGTACATCCTCATCGTCACGAGCGTCTACGCCTCCCAATTGGCCTTCCACAACGCCATCAACCGCTACGTGTACATGCTGGCCAAGGACGGCGTCCTTCCCTCATTCCTGGGCAAAACGCACCCCAAGTACAAGTCCCCGCACCGCGCAGGACAAATCCAGACCGTGCTCGCCGCCATCGTCATCACCATCTGCGCGGTCGCCGGGGCCGACCCCTACCAGCAGTTGCTGATATGGGTGAATACTCCCGGGATCTTCGGCATTGTCGCGCTGCAGGGGCTTGTTTCCGTGGCGGCCTTCATGTACCTGCGGCGAAACCCGGCAGCCGTGACCAACCGTCTGCTCATCCCGCTGAGTGTGGCATCGGCCATCCTGCTCTTCGGAGTCGTGGCGCTGATTGCCATCAACATCGAACTCCTGACCTTCGCCGACGCCCTCACCAACACCATCCTCCTGCTCGTAGCACCCGTTGTTTTCCTGGCAGGGCTGCTGATCGCACGCAGCCTGCGCACCGCCCGCCCCTACGTCTTCGCACGGATTGGAAGCTTTGAAACCCATGACTCCTGACCTGATCGTCCTGGCCGATACTGTCCATACCCTCGACCAACACCGAACCGGGGTTAGCCGTCCCGTGGAAGCCGTTGCCGTCAGAGGCGGGGTGATTGCCGCCGTCGGCAGCCGGCAGGACGCCCAGGAATGGCGAGGCGCCGACACCAACGTCGTCGACCTCGGCAGCGCCACCCTCACGCCGGGGCTTGTGGACGGTCACATCCATCCGGTCTTCGGGCTGGACCTGACTGTCGGCTGTGACCTGACCAGGGCCGCGACGCTTGACGAAGTACGCGCCTTACTGGCGGACGAAGCGGCAAACGACGGCGGCTGGTTGCGTGGGTGGGGCCTGAACCCCAACGCTTTTGGCTCCGTGCCCCTGCACCGGAATGTGCTGGATGAAGTTTCCGGTGGCAAGCCTGCCCTGATCCGTTTGTTCGACGGGCATTCGGCGTTGGCCAACAGTCGCGCTCTGGACCTCGCGGGGATCCATGGCCCCCGGAAGTTCGACCAGACCGCCGAGGTTGTTTGCGATACTGAAGGCGTCACGACAGGCATGCTGCTCGAAGCCGCGGCCATGGAGCTCGTGCAGCGGCATATTCCCAAGGAATCGTTTGCCGAACGGAAGGTGCGGCTCGGCGCCCTGCTGCAGGACTTCGCCCGCTCCGGCCTCACAGGTGGCCACGTCATGGACCACAGCGACGAATCGTCAGCACTTTTCCAAGCGCTCGAGGACGATGGCGGGTTGCCCCTGCGACTGCGGACCGCGCCATGGTGCATGCCCGGGAGCGGAGCCGACGATTGGGCGGAACTGGCCCGGTCTGTAGGCGTGGGCGGGCGCCGCTGGTCCATTGAGGCAATCAAGTTGTTTGTTGACGGAACGGTGGACAACGGCACAGCGTGGCTTTACGAGCCTGACGTCTACGGCCAGTCAGTCGCCCCGTTCTGGCCCAGACCGGAGGAGTACACAGCCGCTATCGAGTACTTCGCTTCCCGGGGCATTCCCACGGCAACCCACGCCATTGGTGATGCCGGCGTGGACCATGTGCTGGACGCGTTGGAGTCCCTTCCAAAAGCGGTACGACACCGGGCCGTCCACAGAATCGAGCACATCGAAACCGTCCCCGACGATTTGGTGGAGCGTTTCAAGGCCCTCGGAGTCGTGGCCAGCATGCAGCCAACGCATTGCACCCACTATTCACTTGCAGACCACAGTGACAACTGGTCCACCCGGCTCGGCAAGGACCGCGCCGACCGGGCGTGGCGCTGCCGGGATCTCCGGGACGCGGGCGTCACTCTTGCGATGGGTTCCGATTGGCCGATTGCACCCTACGAACCTCTTCCCATCATCGCCGATGCCCGGTTGCGGCGGCGCTCAGGGCACCCCGAGCAGCAGCCCATCGCGCCGAGCCAGGCCCTTACTGCGCTTCAGGCCCTTGAGGGTTACACCTCACACGCCGCCAAGGCTGCCGGGCTGTGGGAGGTGTCCGGTTCCATCACGGTGGGCAAACGGGCAGACTTCACGGCGTTTGAGCTCGACCCGCTGGCCGCTGCTCCGGACGAACTCGCCTCAAGCAACGTAGTAGGCACGTTCGTGGATGGCGAGATCCAGTTCAGCCTGGACAGGTTGGGTTAATCCTGGCCTACATCCGGTTCTTTGTCTTGGCTGTGGCAGGGGCCGTCCAGGGATCTTCGGGCCAGGGATGCTTGGGGTAGCGCCCACGCATCTCGGCCCGGACCTGGGAGTATGGTCCGGACCAGAAAGAGGCAAGATCATCCGTCACCGCCAGCGGTCGGCCTGCCGGCGACAACAAGTGAAACAAGACCGGCACCCGGCCGTCGACAAGGCGGGGCGTGCGGTCCAAGCCAAAGCATTCCTGGAGCTTGACCGCCACAACCGGCCTGCCGCCGTCGGAATCCGTTCCTCCATCCGGAACTTCCGGGTAATCGATGCGCACTCGCGAGCCGCTCGGCACCTCGAGCCGCTCCGGCGCCAAGGCCTCCAAACGTGCAGCCTCCGGCCACGGCAAAAGCCTGCGAAGCGCGTCAGTCAGGTCAATGCCGTTCGTGGCGGTGACGCCGGCCAGCGCCTCGAGCTCGGGAGCCAACCACTCTTCCACGCCGGCGAGGAGCGCTGCTTCGCGAACATCAGGCCAAGGCTGTCCCAACTCCCGATGCAACAATGCGAGCCGCCGACGCAGTGTATCCGCCGGCCCCGTCCATCCAATCATCGCCAGCCCGGCCTTCGCCAAGGCCTCTGCGACAGCGTGGCGACCTTCCCCCGCACTTGGCCGGACCGGAGTGGAGGACAACACTATTGCGCCCAACTTTCTCTCCCGCTTCGCAGTGACTCGGCGCTCGGAAAACTGTGCCCGGACCGCATCCACCAGCAGCTCCGGAGCCGCCGCCACTGCGAGGTCCCCGGACAGCGGAGCTGCGGACCTGATCACAGCGCCGGTTCCTGCAGCGTCACGCCCCTGCGCGCGGGAGACCTCGGCAACGGCCAGCCATTCGTGACCCGTCAGCGGACTGCCCGCGGGCAGCCCGGCACGGGTTCCGGATGTCAAGAGGTAGCTGTTGCCCTCGGGGACGCGCCTCGCAATCCTGTCAGGGAACGCCAAGGCAACGACGAAGCCGGCCGCTTCCCCGGCCATAACTGCGGATTCCGGCGATGGATGAACGACGGCGGTACCCACCTGTCGGGCGATGGCCTCCATGCGTCCGGCTTCCTCGGCGAACCGCCTGGCGTCCGGGCCTGATCCCCGACGCAGATTGGCCAGGAGTGCGCTGAGATCGGCACCCGCCGGGCGCAGGTCACCGGCGACCAAAGCTACTGTTTCTGCGGTGGCACGTGTTCCCACCACAGCCGCGCCGTCAAGCAAAGCGCGGGCAAGGCGGGGATCGGCGGGGACACGGGCCAAAGCCTTGCCCAATTCCGTGATGGTTCCCTCCGCGGAGACGGCGCCCAGCTCACGGAGCACCTCCACAGCGTCATCCATGGCGGCACGGGGCGGTGTGGATGGAAGGCTGAGCCCCTGGCCTGCCGGCGAACCCCAACATGCGAGAAGCAGGGCGGCGCCGGTGAGGTCGGCGACGGATATTTCGGCTGTCTGATGGTCCGGGGCGGCGGCGAAGGCCTGCTGGTCGTAGCAGCGCACAACCTTGCCAGGCCCTTGCCTTGCGGCGCGGCCGGCCCGCTGTTCTGCCGAAGCCTTGGAGCATGACACGGTCACGAGGCCGGACATGCCACGGCTCGCGTCACGTCGCGGTTCCCGGGAAAGACCGGAATCGATGACCAACCGCACGCCCGGTACGGTGAGGGACGATTCCGCCAAGGCAGTGGAGACGATGATGCGCGGAAGATCGCCCGGTTTCCGTCCTGACACAGCACGGTCCTGGGCCTCCGGCGCAATCTGCCCGTGCAACTCAAGAACCTCAACACCCCTGACCCTACCGCGCAGCCGGGCAGCGACGTCGGACACTTCACGGGCGCCCGGGAGGAAGACCAGGGCGTCGACGTCCGGGTTACCAGCGAGGGCGGCCGCATGAGCCGTGGCCGCTGTCGCGGCCACGTGATCCAGGAAGCTGCGGGCTACGCCGCGTTCATCCATCCGGTGCGCCGGGGCCGGGACCCACTCGACGTCCAAGGGGTGCAAAGCGGAAGGACAGTCGACTACGGGGGCAGGCCTGCCGCCGTCGGACGCGCTAGCGCCCAGCAACGCCGCGAAGCGCTGGGCGTCCAGCGTCGCGGACATGGCCACAAGGGTGAGATCGCCCCGGAGTTCGCTGACTTCGGCGAGCATGCCCACCAGGAGATCCGTCTCAAGGCCACGTTCGTGGACCTCGTCCAGGACCACGCCATGGACACCTTCGAGCCCGGGATCAGACAACAGGCGCCGCAGGAGGATGCCTGGCGTCACGAACTCCACCACAGTGTCCTTGCTGGTCCGGCTCTCCCCGCGGACGGTAAAGCCGACACGGCCTCCCAACCGGCTACCGTCCAGCACCGACAGCCGACGCGCCGCCGACCTTGCGGCCACCCTGCGGGGCTGGGTGACGACGACACGTGACTGACCGTGGTGCCGAACTGAAACCAGATTGGCCACCAAGGGTGGCACCAAAGTGGTCTTACCCGTGCCGGGCGGTGCCTGCACAACTGCCGTGCCGCCGTCGCCCTGTTTCTCCAGCGCGGTCCGCAGTGCCTCGAGGGAATCGGCAAAGACCAGCCCCGCCCCGATGGTGTCCAGTCCAAAAGTCACCAGACTATTGTCCCTGCTGCCGGCGTGCCGGGCGGACGCGAAAGGCCACGCCCTTGCCTGCGGCCATTTGCCTGCGGCTTGAAGCGTGGGCCTTATCCGCTGTTTAGCCGATGGTGGAGGTGTCAATGACAAAGCGGTAGCGGACGTCCGAGGCAAGGACACGCTCGTACGCTTCGTTGATCTTCGGGGCCGGGATTACCTCGATCTCGGCACCCAAGCCGTGCTCGGCGCAGAAGTCGAGCATCTCCTGGGTCTCGCGAATGCCGCCAATGGCGGATCCTGCAAACGAACGGCGCCCCATGATCAGCGAGAAGACGTTAACCGGCAGGGGTTCGGCCGGAGCTCCCACATTGACGAGCGTGCCATCAAGAGTCAGCAACTGGATATAGGAGCTGATATCGATGGATGCGCTGACGGTGTTGACGATGAGGTCGAAACTGGCGGCCAATTGCTCGAACGTGGCAGGATCGCTCGTGGCGAAGTAGTGGTCAGCGCCGAGGTTGAGGCCGTCTTCCATCTTCTTCAGAGACTGCGAAAGAACCGTGACCTCGGCACCCATGGCGTGTGCCAGTTTTACGGCCATGTGGCCAAGTCCACCGAGACCTACCACGGCGACTTTCTTGCCCGGACCGGCACCCCAGTGCCGCAAGGGCGAGTACGTGGTGATCCCGGCGCACAGCAACGGGGCAGCGACGTCGAGGTCCAGGGCCTCGGGAATGCCCACCACAAAGTCCTCGTTCACGACGACGTCGCTGGAGTAGCCGCCCTGCGTAATGGTCCCGTCACGGTCAACCGAACCGTAGGTTCCTACATTTCCCTTGAGGCAGTACTGCTCCTCGCCTGCCTGGCAGTTGGAGCATTCCCTGCACGAGTTCACCATGCAACCGACGCCAACGCGGTCGCCGACCTTGTGCTTGGTTACGTCCGCGCCTACCGCTCTGACGATGCCCGCGATCTCGTGGCCAGGGGCGAGCGGGTACTGCTGCGGGCCCCACTCACCGCGCACGGTGTGAATGTCTGAATGGCAGATACCGGCGAACTTGATCTCGATGTGGACGTCGTGGGCACCGGGCTCACGACGTTCGATGGTGGTCAGGGCAAGGTCGCCCGTAGCCGAAGGGGCAGCATAAGCGAAAGCGGTAGGCATGTTTCTCCTGCGTGATGCACGTTGTTGGATGCTTCCATCTAACTGTGCCTTCTTGAGGGACTGGGAGTTCCTGCTGTAACTGGTACTGGGAGGGCCACCCTTGTGAATGGAAGGCGGACGGTTTTGGCCGACGGGTTGGGCAGCAGCGGACTCGGGGACACGATTCGCACTCCGCCCGTGGAATGGCACTGGCACGGTGCGGCGCCGGAAGACTTCAAATACCATCTGGGCATGTGGGGAGGCGTGGCGGACCGGACGGTTCGGAGGCCACGAGGGGTGAACCAGTGACCGACGAGAATAAGTACCGGATTGGCGTCCGTGCGTGGTCGGACTCGCTGAAAAGTGGTGTGCCGGGCGGCGGTGCTGGACGGCGCTGGAAAGTTGGTGGACTTTTCCACATACGCGGATGGGCGTGGTTGCTTGGCGTGGGCGCGGTGTCAGGCTTGATTCATGGGAGTAGTAGCGCAGAGTCCGGCTCAAGGGAGGGCTTCATCCGGTGCTGTCCCTGGGCGGTTTGCCGCGGTTCCGCAGGGCTTTGGGGTTAAGGGCACGACGCCGGTACCCGGCTCCCGGGGCAGTGGCCCTGCCGCCGGGGTGACGGCAGGGCCGGAAGTCTGGTCTGTAGAGGAGTTACCGGTTGGCTCGCCGGCGACGGTTACCGAGGCGCTGGCTAGGCAGGGGGAAGCGCTGGCTGGGCGGGAGCTTGCTGACGCGGCGCTTGTAGAGCCGCCACTGGCTGTGGAGGGGCTGGCTGAGCTGCTGCAGGACGGCGTTTCCGCGTTGAATGAGGCACGGGAGTCCGCCGCCGGGCAGGCCCGGGGGTTTGATTTCCTCGAAGCGGCTAACTTCGCCGGAACCGTCGAGGAAATCTCCCGGACCGTGGAATACCTGCAAATCATCGCCGCCCACGCCGTCGAACGCACCCGCAACGAAGCCCGCCACGCACAACGGGCAACAACGGCAGGCACCAGTTGGCGCACAGGACGGACCGAAACCCACACCGCAGCCCCTTCCACCACCGAAGACACAGCTAATGGAGTCCTCGCGGCGGCGGGTGCGATCCCGGGTGCGGCGGGTCCAGCGGGTGGGGTCCCGGCCTCGGGGGCGGTCCCGTCGGGTGGGGTGCTGGCGGGTGGGGCGGGTGCAGGGGCCACGGCGGTCCCTTTGACGGCGGACACGGCCGCGGTCCTGGATGACGGGTACCGCAACGCGGCAGAGTTCCTGCGCGC